>JALOCD010000029.1 GCA_023228025.1 Prolixibacteraceae bacterium
TTGGGCTCCCAGTAACGCTTGTCCCTTACGATGTCCCTGAGGTGCTTGTCGAAATCGATGTGGTCCTTCCCAATCTTGTCTGTCGCTTCCTGCAGGATATCCTCCGGCAGGCCGATTTTCCGGGCTATCTCGAAGGCAAAAGAGCTTCCTGGTTTGCCAATCTGTAGTTGAAACAACGGCTCCATCTTGTTGGAGTCGTACAACATCGCCCCATTGACAATTCCGGGTACGGATGAGGCGAAATGTTTCAGGTTGGTATAGTGGGTGGTGATAACCCCGTAACTTTGCAGGTTGTTGATCCGGTTCAGTATCGATTCGGCAATGGCGCCGCCCAGCATGGGCTCAGTCCCGGTACCAAATTCATCAATCAAAACCAGCGATTTTGGGTTGCAGTTTCTGACAAAGAACTTCATGTCGCTCAGGTGGGAACTGTAGGTGCTCAGGTCGTTGTCGAGCGACTGGTTGTCGCCAATATCGATGAAAATTTTGTCAAAGATGCCGACGACACTATCCAGGTGCAGCGGGACGGGCAGTCCGCACTGTACGCTGTATTGTAACAGGCCTACGGTCTTCAGGCAAACCGATTTACCACCGGCATTGGGACCCGAAATAAGCAGGATGCGGTCATCCTTTGATAACTTGATGTTTAGGGGTACAATCTTTCTTTTTTCCCTGGCGAGATTTCGTTCCAGCAGTGGGTGCCTGGCATCTATCCAGTTCAGTTCGGGATATTGTTTGAGAAGCGGCTTGACTGACTTACTCTCGTTTGACCACAATCCCTTTGCGCGGATAAAGTCGAGAATACCAAGAATTTCATACGAACTTTCAAGGTCTTCAGCGTAAGGTCTCAACTCATCCGTAAATTTTGTGAGAATCCGCACAATTTCCCGGCGTTCAGCCGATTCAAGCTCCCGGATACGGTTGTTGGTTTCGACAATCTCCTCCGGTTCGATGTAGGAGGTACGTCCGGTAGCAGATTCGTCATGCACTATTCCCCGCATTTTACGTTTGTTGCTCGACAAAACCGGAATAACGGACCTTCCGTCACGGATCGAGACCGTCACATCCTTTTCGACCAACCCTTCAGCCTGGGCATGTTTGAGGATTTTTGCCATGATCTTTGAGACACCCGACTGCAGAGATAGGATCTCCCGTCTTATTTTCACCAGTTCCGGTGACGCATTGTCCTTGATGGTTCCCAATTTCGTGAGGATCTGATCTATCCGGTCATAAAGAAACGGATAGATCTGGATCCCTCTCACAACCTGATAGATCCGCGGAAATTGCTCCTGCTCTTTCTCCTTGAAAAAATTGGCAATGGCACGGAGGGTTTCGAGCGATCTTTTGAGGTCGAAGAGTTCAAAAACCTCCAGAAATGTACCCTGAATTTTCGACTTCCGGAGGACCGAACGCATATCGATGAAATATCCTGTCGGAAAATTGAGCTCATCCCGGATGATTTTCTGAAATTCGACGGTCTCATCCAGCTGTTTCTCAATCAGATCAGCATCAGAAGTGAAGCAGCAGTCTGCCACATGCTCTTTCCCCATCTCGCTCAGGCAGCGACTGCTTAACAACTCCCTGATCTTGTCGAAGCCAATTTTGCTTTCAAAGTTTTCTGGATAAATATTCATTTGATAATAATTCGATTTTCATTTGCCAAATGGAATAGCCATAAGGTAATTATCATCTCGATTGGTTATTGAAAAATCATGGCGATTTCATCAGATGGTTTGATTTCGCCGTAAAAGTAGCAAGAAATCAGAAGGAGTACAATGTTAAGCATGGTTGCACTATAATAAAATCAAAGGCTGGACGAATACATTTGTCATTTTTTCATTTTCCATAGAAAGGCTATTTTTGATTAACTTTGCTTGCTTGAATTTTAAAAAGTATGAATTGTTTATTGAAGATTCCGGTTCAGATCTAATTTTCAATTTTCAATTTTCCATTGTCAATTATTTCAAAACATGGTCAGGATTATTTGCAAGTTGTTGTTACGTTTGATGGGATTTAAAGCGATTGGCGGCATCATTCCTGAGCCAAAAGCCATTGTGCTTGGGGTGCCTCATACCTCAAACTGGGACTTTATCATCTCCTTCATTTATTACAGGGCTGTTGGCGGAAGATCCAATACCATGGTTAAAAAGGAGTTTTTCTTCTGGCCATTGGGTTATTTTGTTCGCTGGATGGGGGGCATTCCGGTCGACCGTTCTAAGGGGGCAAGCCTTGTCAAGCAGATCATTTCGGAGTTTGAAAAACGCGAAGTAATGCACTTGGCCATCGCGCCCGAAGGAACACGCAAGCCGGTTGCCAAATGGAAGGGTGGCTTCCATACCATCGCGCGAACCGTAAATATTCCGGTTTACCTGGCATTTTTCGACTGGGGACGCAAACAAATCGGATACACCGAAAAAATTGAGTTGACAGAAGATCTTCAGGCAGATTTGAAACGTATCAGACAGTGGTACAAAGACCATGGCATCATTGGTAAAAATCCTGAAGGGATGAATTATGGCAACGATTTGGATTAACATCAGATATTAAAACTTTCAACTATGGATCAGCTTAGGGTATCGTTGGTTCAATTTGATGTGGTTTGGGAAAGTCCGGAATTGAACAGGGCTAAACTGGATCTTATGCTGGAACCGCTTATTGGCCAGACAGATTTGATTCTTCTGCCCGAGATGTTTACCACAGGTTTTTCGATGAATGCCAGTGATTTGGCCGAAACGATGGAGGGTGAAAGTGTTGACTGGATGCTTTCTTGGGCAAAAAAATGTCACGCGGCCATTGCCGGAAGCTTGATTGTCAGGGAGAAGGATCAATTGTTCAATCGCTTTCTCTTTGTGATGCCGACTGGGCAAATAGAGTGCTACGACAAAAAGCACCTCTTTTCGATGGGCGACGAACACCACTATTTTGATTGCGGCAACAAGAAGGTAGTTGTCAATTATGAAGGTTGGAGAATCGCCTTGTTCATCTGCTACGATATTCGTTTTCCGGTTTGGTGCCGTTCAATTAAGGAAGCTGACCTGATCCTGTTTACTGCCAATTGGCCGGAGAAGAGAAATCTGGTGTGGAATACACTTACCAGGGCAAGGGCGATTGAGAATCAACTTTATGTCGCATGTGTCAATCGTACCGGTATTGACGGAATGGGAATCGTATACATTGGTGAAAGCACGATTATTGATCCCAAGGGATTGATTATGTGTGATTTGCCTAATGGTACAGAGAATGCTGTAACCTGTTCACTGTCATTGAAAGAGTTAAACAGGTTTAGGGAGAAGTTTCCTGTTGCCAGGGATGAGGATGCCTATCAGATACTGGGTTGACCTATGCTTCAAATTTGTTCCAAAGCACTGCCTGCCCCAAAGTTTTCCGATTCTTTTCGGGTGCGTTATCAGAATTGGGATAGCCGATTGGGATCATGGCAATAGGCTCAAAATTACCCGGAAGATCAAATATTTCTGAACATTTTTCTGCATTGAAGTGGCAGATCCAACAAGTTCCCAAACCTATTTCTGTGGCAGCCAGCATCAGATGATCAACGGCAATGGCTACATCAATATCCGTAAAATCCTTATCATCGGTAGGCCGGTGCCATCCTTTATTATGATCACCGATAGCCACAATGCAGGCCGGCGCTGTTTTAAACCATTCGCGGTGGTAACATTCGTGAAGTTTAGCAAGTAGCTCCGGATCCGTCACGACAACAAATTTCCAAGGCTGAAAATTTACCGCGGATGGGGCCAGCAGGGCAGCCCCGATCACTTTTAATAGTTGTTCGCGATCCACGGGCGTTGATTGATAGCTCCTGACAGAATATCTCCTTTGGGCCAGATCTTTAAAATCCATATGTTTTGATGGTTTTTGCGACGACAAATTTACAAAAGTTTATGAATTCCTGCCAATGGTTGGAGCGCAACTGTCAATTGAATTTCCATTCCATAAATTCACCTTTTCAATAGAGACATAGATCAATAAATTTTCAGTTTTTAATATGTACTTTTGCAGTCCGTAATTTTTCAGTTTTTAGCGTAAATAATATCGAACAAAAATGATCTCAGTTTCAAATCTTTCCATCCAGTTTGGCAAAAAACCACTTTTTCAGGATGTGAGTTTAAAGTTCTTGCCCGGTAACTGTTACGGGGTAATCGGCGCCAATGGAGCCGGAAAATCCACTCTGCTTAAAATTATTGCCGGTGACCTTGCATCGACAAAGGGGGAAGTCCTTCTTGGTGTTGGCGAGCGCCTTTCGGTATTGAAACAGGACCACTATGGTTACGAGGAACATCCGGTGATCGATGCCGTAATGATGGGTTTTGAAGAACTTTGGCGCATCCTCAACGAGAAAAATGTTCTTTATTCAAAGAGTGATTTCACCGAGGCCGATGGGTTAAGGGCCGCCGAACTTGAAGAACGGTTTGCTGAAATTGACGGTTGGAATGCGGAGAGTGATGCCGCAGCCCTCTTGAGTGGACTGGGTATTAAGGAGGAGTTTCACCATCGGTTGATGAAAGATCTGAGCGGAAAAGAGAAGGTCCGCGTTTTACTGGCACAGGCACTGTTCGGAAAACCTGATAATCTGTTACTGGATGAGCCAACCAATGATCTTGACCTTGAGACTGTAATGTGGCTTGAGAATTATCTTGCCAACTATGACAATACCGTACTGATCGTATCGCACGACAGGCACTTCCTGGATTCTGTCTGCACCCATACGGTGGACATTGATTTTGGAAAAGTTCAGCTTTTTGCCGGAAATTATAGCTTCTGGTATCAATCCAGTCAGCTGGCCCTGCGCCAGCAGCAGGCCCAAAACAAAAAGGCTGATGAAAAACGTAAGGAGTTGATGGAGTTCATCTCCCGCTTCAGCGCCAATGTGGCCAAATCGAAACAGACTACCAGCCGCAAGAAAATGCTTGAAAAGCTCAATGTTGACGAGATTCAACCATCCACTAGAAAATACCCGGGCATCATCTTCCTTCCGGATAGGGAAACCGGAAACAAAATATTGGAGATCAAAGGATTATCTAAAAGTATAAACGGTGAAGTCTTGTTCAAGGATCTTGAGTTCAATGTTGAGAAAGATGACAAGATTGTCTTCTTATCCAAAGATCCAAGGGCCATGACGGCCTTCTTCGAGATCATCAATGGTTATGACCAACCCGATTCAGGCACCTATCACTGGGGGCAGACCATTACGCACTCCTATTTGCCGCTCGATCACCCCAATTTTTTCACCAACGACTTGAGCCTGGTGGACTGGTTGATGCAATTCTCAGACGATTCAAGTGAAATTTATCTTCGCGGTTATCTTGGTAAAATGCTTTTCTCTGGCGAGGAGGTCTATAAAAAGACACATGTTCTATCAGGAGGGGAGAAGATGCGGTGCATGATTTCCAGAATGATGTTAAAAAACGCCAACGTCCTGATTTTCGACAATCCTACCAATCACCTTGACCTTGAATCGATTCAGGCGTTTAACAACAATCTTATTACCTTCAAAGGAAACATCTTGATGGCCTCACATGACCATGAGTTTATTCAGACGGTGGCTAACAGGGTTATTGAATTGACTCCCAATGGAATCATAGACAAAATTACTGAGTACGACGATTATATCTCCAATGAGGAGCTGAAAGAACGAAGGAGGCTGATGTACCAGAAATGACGTTGATTGCAGTGATTTACTGTTTAAGTTGAGATATTTAGAAAACGGCATCCTTCGATGTCGTTTTCTGTTTTAGGATGTTAAAGACACCTTACAGGCTGTCTGAAAATTCGATTTTTTTTCAGAAACTTGGTATCATAACAATTATTTCTCATCTTTGTTAACCAACCTTGTGAAATTTCGTTCTTTTTTAACACGGTTCATAACCTTAACCCTTAATCGTTATGCTTTCAGTTGTTGTTATTGATGATGAATTACTAGCCCTGAACCTCTTATCATATCTGCTTGATAATTTTACCTCCATTCAGCTAAAAGTTGTTGGAAAGGCCATGAACTTGGCGGATGGCATCGAATTGATCAAACGAACAAGTCCTGATTTGGTCTTTCTTGATATTGAGATGCCGGATGGAAGCGGGATGGATATTTTCAACCACCAGCTATCCCAAAAAACAAAAATAGTGTTTGTTACAGGGCATGACCAGTACGCCATAGATGCAATCAACAAATCTGTCGCAGGCTATCTTTTGAAACCGGTTAATTTCGTAGAGTTACAGAATGTTGTTAAGAAAGTTGAGAAAATGATCCGGCTGGAGCAACAACAGCTTGAGTTGGAAGACAGGATCAACATTTTAGGCACCGCTGAGGTACCGGGTAAGAATCTCATATTTGATGTGGAGAGTGGTTTTGTTATGGAAAACACAAAAAATATTGAGTATATAACTGCCGATCAGTCATATGCGACCATCTTTACCCATGCCAAAAGGGAGTTTGTCGTATCAAAATCACTCAAGGAACTGGAATCCTATTTGCCACAGAATCAATTTTACAGGACCCATAAATCATACCTGGTCAACATTTACTACATCCGTAAATTTGTCAAATCGGGAGAGAGCTATGTCCTACTGAAGAGTGGAACAAAAATTCCGGTATCTGTAAGAAAGACCTCTGTCATTTTCAATGAAATTAAACAGATGCTTTCCCACGAATCAACCTCCGAGTAAAAAATTTGTTCCAGCTTCATGGCAAATCCAATAGGTTTGGTTGAACGTTTTCCTATATTCGTTTAGAAAGTAATGGAATCTTGCATATTTATTCGTAATTTTGCACTGTGCTTTTTTGAAACAGTGGGAATGTGTGAACTATGCAATAAATTATAATAGTTATGTAACAATCCTCGTCCAAAATTGTGTCAGTTTTGTTGGGTTTTATGATTAAAGAGGGAATTATATAATTTTAAAAAAAGCAGAAATGAGAAAAGTTATTTATTTGTTACTTATTGGTGTTGTTATTGGTACAACCAGTTGTAATCGCAAGGAGATTGCAAGACTAAAAGCTAAAAATGACAGCTTGATGATGGCAGGAACTTCAAAAGATGCCAACCTGGTAGAATTTGTTGACGCTTTCAATTCGATTCAATCAAATCTTGATTCTATTAAACAAAAGGAGCAGATTATTGATAAGACCGCCAAAGGTGGTTTTGAAGTAAAAGGTGACCGCAAAGAGCAAATTCAAAGCGATATCAATTACATCTACTCTTTGTTGCAGAAAAACAGGCTTTTGGTGGCTGATCTCTCCGCAAAGCTGAAGAAATCCGGCAAGCATGTCGCTGAACTTGAACTGATGATCAAAAACCTTAACAATCAAATTACTGAAAAGGATGGACAGATTGCCAGTTTGAAAGAGGAACTTAGCAAAATGAACATCAAGGTTGAAAATCTGAATACGCAGGTAACAACTTTGAATACCAATGTTTCCAATCTCAGCAGCGAGAACAAGGACAAACAAAAGGTGATTGAAGAGAAGACAGCCGAGTTAAACACTGCCTATTTCATCATTGGTACTATCAAGGAACTAAAGGAAAAGAACATCATTAAAAAAGAGGGATTCCTTGGAACAGCGAAAGATGTCAACAGCAATATCGACAAGTCGCTGATGACACAGGTTGATATTACCAAAGTTACCTCTATTCCAATCATGAAGAAGAAAGCGACAGTGATCAGTACACATCCTGCCAGTTCATACAAAATTGAAGGTGAAAAATCGGCTGACAATCTGGTAATTCTCAACCAGGCAGAATTCTGGAGCTTGTCAAAAGTTTTGGTGATCAGCGTAAAATAATCATCCAAAAGATATATAAAAAAAAGCCGGTTTTGCCGGCTTTTTTTTATTGCTTGAATTCTGCTTTGCAGTAGTTTATACCCAGTAAATCGTAAAATTTGGTAAGCCTCGTCAGGCGGTTCTTGAAATTTTCGAAATCTTTAGGCCCTTTGGGCGACCAAACCACCTCTGCCAAGGCAGCAGCGCGCGGATAGACCATGTATTCGACCTGTTGCGGTGTTTTCATGTACTCGGTCCAAACATTGCCCTGGGCGCCCATCACATATTTGGATTCCTCATCAGAAAGGGAGGCGGGAACAGGTTCATAACTATATATTTTCTTAAGCGGAAGAAATCCACCAATTGCCAATGGTTCATTTTTTGGATCTGCCTGGTAGTGGTCCAGATAGCAGTATTCACCTGGCGTCATGACCACAAAATGATGCTCTTTGGCAGCAGCAATTCCACCTTTTTCCCCACGCCACGACATAACAGCTGCATTTGGGGCCAGGCCTCCTTCAAGTATTTCATCCCAGCCAATCAATTTTTTCCCGTTCTCATTTAAAAATTTCTCAATTCGTTGAACGAAGAAGCTTTGTAGTTCATTTTCTGTTCTTAGTCCTTCGGCTTTCATTCTTTCCTTGCACAAAGGACATTTTTGCCAGCGTGTTTTGGGACATTCGTCACCTCCAATGTGAAAATATTCGCCCGGGAAAAGGGGGATTACCTCTTTTAAAACATCCATCAGAAAAGTATCTGTCTTGGCATTTCCTGCGCAATAGACGTCTTCAAATACTCCCCAGGTAGTGCCTACTTCATAAGGGCCTCCCGTACAGCCCAATTCTGGGTATGCTGCCAATGCCGCCAGGGCATGACCGGGCATTTCAATTTCAGGGACTACCGTAATAAACCGTTCCGCAGCATAGGCCACGATCTCTTTGATGTCGTCCTGCGTATAAAATCCGCCCACCGGGGTACCATCATAGTTCTTGCTTCCGTAATGGCCAACCAAAGTCTCTTTCCGAATTGATCCTACTTCTGTAAGTCTTGGGTATTTTTTGATTTCAATTCTCCAGCCCTGATCTTCGGTAAGATGCCAGTGAAAAGTATTTAACTTATGAAATGCCATGTAATCAAGATACTTCAAAATAAACTCTTTGGGCATGAAATGGCGGCCAACATCCAAATGCAAACCTCTCCAGGCAAATCTTGGGGAATCTTTGATTTCAACAGCCGGTAAAACAACTTCAGATAGTTTTTGCTGGATGGGCGGCATCAGTTGCAGGAGTGTTTGAATGCCATAGAACAGGCCATTGGGAGAAGGGGATTCGAGCACGATTCCTTTGGATGAAACTACCAGGTGATAACCCTCTTTCGGGATGGAAAGTCCAGTATTTAATTTGATGAATATGGCTTTCTTTTCAAGCGCGCCTGAAAAAGTTATTTTGCTTTTAATTTGGTATAAACCTTCCAAATGACCAGTAAGGTAAGATGTCACTTTCTGCATCTCTTTATTTTCACTGTTGATCAGAATCTTTGTCTTGGATCCAATGGAAAATGTTCCCTCCATGTTTGTCAGGGAGGCGGGCATTGGAATAATCTGAACATCAGGTCGTCTGATCTCGGCCTGGCATGACCAGAATCCGATGCTAAACAGGGAGAAAATTGCCAGGCTAAAAAATTTCTTCATGGGGAAATAATTAAATTTTGCATGCAAAGCTAAACAAATACAATTTTCCAAAAAGTATTGTTTGTTGAAATGTTACTATTTTGATCAGTTCTTAAATTTAGAGAATGTTTAAAAATATTGCAAAGAGTTGAAAAATCGCTTGCGATTTTTCTCTCTCCCGAAGTATCGGGACAAGTTGTGTAACTCGTTGTTTCCTCAAGTGTATTTTAACTATAGCTAGAATTTCAAAGCCATTTTTAGTTTAATTATGGAGTTATAAATCTCTGTGTAAGAAATTTAAACAGCTTCTGAACAAAAAATTATTTAGAATGATTCAAAAACATTTGGAATTGTAATTTGGAGTGCTTATGTTTGCAGCCAGTAAATATTATTCGCGCAAGATGATTGGTTTGCTTTATACAGATGTTCAAAATGCCACAAAGACCCAACAGCCATGTTGTGATTGCAGCGGTATTCTCTCTTCTATGCGCACCATGTCTATGTTTATGCAATAGCCTTCTCTCGGGCTTTATCCTGTTTGAAGGCTTTCCAATCCCCGTCTGAAAAGACAAATTCCGCAAGTTTTACATCTTAAAAATTTATACGATGCCGAAAATTGTAGTGAAATTCGGTGGATCAAATCTTAGAAGCAATGAAGAGATTCACCGCATTGTCCAAGTAGTAAAAAATTATGATCAACCATTGATCGTGGTGGTTTCCGCCTTTTATGGAGTGACCAATTATCTGGTGGATGCACTGGAAAAAGCCCGTCACGATGAAGGAGTGGCTGAAAGGAGTGTCCAATACCTTTACAATCTTAAAATCGATTCATTGAACTATTTTATCCGGGATACTGATCTTCTGTCAGATACGGTAAAATTGATACAGGATCAGTTGGATGAATTGAAAAACTACCTAATCGGGATTGCTTTGACCGGTGATGCCTCAAAGGCGCTCGAGGACCATGTCCTTTCATATGGCGAGAGATTGTCGGCAATTTTCCTGAATGGGATATTGAATGCCCAAAATTTGGAATCAAAGGTCGCATTTCCTGAAACCATTGGATTGATAACGGATGGTGAATATGGAAATGCATCTGCTGATTTTCATCTTTCAACAAACAAGGTGCGTGAATCGCTCAGTGAAGAGGTGATCTTTGTAGTCCCGGGTTTTTACGGAATATCCCAGGACCAAAAAACCACTCTGTTTGGCAGGGGAGGTAGTGATTATGCCGCTGCTGCCCTGGCAAGATGCGTAGGGGCCTCCTCTTTGGACATATGGAAGGATGTAAATGGTTTTCTGAGTTCAGATCCAAAACTGGTAAGCAACCCCGTGCTGATCGAAAAGCTGTCGTACAACGAGGCTGCGGAGCTTGCCTACTTCGGGGCCAAAATTTTGCATCCCAGAACGGTCGAACCCCTGACAGACCCCCATATTGCAATTCGCATATTCAATATTTACGGAACCCTGGATGTCGCAACACCCCTAACGATCATCAGTCGAGAGAAGTCAGTTTTAACAGGCGTGATCAAAAGTGTGACCTACAGTGACGATTTTGGATTGCTTAAATTAAAGGGCCCGGGCGTAGGTCTCAAACCGGGTATTTTGGCGAAGGTTACCACAGCGCTCCACCTGGCGGGTATCAACATCAGTTCTGTTTTGACATCACAGATCTCCATCAACATTCTTCTTGCTAAAAATGATCTGCAAAATGCATTTGCTGTTGTGAGCGCGATTGAACTCTCGGCGGTTGGCAAACTCCAGATTGAGGACGACATTGCCATTGTGGCTGCGGTTGGTCATGGTATTACAGACAATTATGGTATCGCGGCAAGAATATTTACGGCCCTAGCCTCAGATAGTATCAATGTGGTCATGAGCTGTTCGGGCGCTTCTCCCATCGTAAGTTACTACCTCGTTCAATTATCCGACAGGACAGCCGCTGTAAAAGCAATTCACCGTGAATTTTTTGAAAAGTAAAAACAAATATTAAAATCAATAATCATTTAAAAATCAATTACCATGAGTACTCAAAAACAAAAATTCGAAACATTACAGGTTCACGCCGGTCATACACCCGACCAGGACACTTTGTCAAGAGCGGTTCCAATCTATCAAACCACCTCCTATGTTTTTAAAAACTCGGAACATGCCGCCAACCTTTTTGGGTTGAAGGAATTTGGAAACATCTACACCCGGCTGATGAACCCGACTACCGATGTCTTTGAAAAAAGGATCGCCGCCCTTGAGGGGGGAGTGGCAGCTTTGGCGGTAAGTTCGGGCCATGCCGCGCAATTTATTGCCATCACAAACATTGCCGGGGCCGGCGACAATTTTGTCACATCGCCCTATCTTTACGGCGGTTCGCACAACCAGTTCAAAGTTACTTTCAAGAACATTGGCATTCAGGCCAGGTTTTCTGAAGATTTGAACCCGGCAAATTTCGAAAAGCTGATTGATGATAAGACAAAAGCCATCTATCTTGAAACAATAGGTAATCCAAGTTTTAACATTCCGGATTTTGAAAAATTTGCAGAACTGGCCAAAAAACATGATCTGCCACTAATCGTTGACAATACTTTTGCATGTGGAGGCGCACTCTTCCGTCCGTTAGAGCATGGCGCCAATGTTGTGGTTGAATCTGCTACAAAATGGATTGGCGGTCATGGTACCTCTATTGGCGGAGTCATCGTGGATGGCGGCAATTTTAACTGGGGAAATGGCAAGTATCCTGGATTCACTGAGCCTTCAGAGGGATATCATGGATTGGTATTCTGGGATGTATTTGGAAGTGATGGTCCTTTCGGAAATATTGCTTTCATCATCAGGGCCAGGGTGGAAGGTCTTCGCGACTTCGGCCCTGCGATCTCCCCTTTTAACTCTTTCCAATTGATCCAGGGTTTGGAAACACTCTCTTTAAGGGTCGAACGTCATGTTCAGAACACGGAGAAACTGGCTTTGTGGTTACAGAATCATCCCAAAGTTGCCTCAGTGATCTATCCCGGTTTGAAATCTGACGAAAACCATGCGCTTGCCAGCAAATATCTCAAAAAAGGCGCCGGCGCCGTGCTTTCATTTGTGCTGAAAGGGAGCAAGGAGAATGCCATCCAGCTTGTAAACAATCTTGAGCTTGTCAGCCATCTTGCCAATGTTGGTGATGTGCGTACCCTGATTATCCAGCCTTCAGCAACAACGCATTCCCAGTTAAACGAAAAGGAGCAGCTGCAAGCCGGAGTCCTTCCATCGCAATTGCGAGTTTCTGTAGGAATCGAACACATCGATGACATTATTGCCGATTTTGAACAAGCTTTGGCAAAGATTTAATCTATTTTTGAATTATTGATATCATAAATTTTTGAGTTATGCCTTTAAATCTGCCGGATGGACTACCTGCCATCGATTTGTTGAGAGAAGAAAATATTTTTGTTATCGACCAGACAAGGGCCGAGCACCAGGATATCCGTCCTTTAAAGATTGTGATTCTTAATTTGATGCCATTGAAGATTGCAACCGAAACAGACCTGCTTCGGTTGCTTTCCAACACTCCGCTTCAGATCGAGATTGATTTTCTGCAGATTGAAGGGCATACACCCAAAAACACTTCAAAAGATCACCTGAAGTCATTCTATCTGACTTTCGATCAGATCAAAAAGAAAAAGTTTGATGGAATGATCATCACGGGGGCTCCCGTCGAACATCTACCTTTTGAAGAGGTGGACTATTGGGATGAAATCCGTGAAATTTTCGATTGGGCACATCTGAATGTCACTTCCACCATGTTTATCTGCTGGGCCTCTCAGGCCGGACTCTACCACCATTACGGAATACCAAAATACCCTTTGCGAAAGAAGATGTTTGGTGTATTTGACCATACAGTTACTGACAAGAAACTTCCGCTATTCAGAGGTTTTGACGATATTTACAGGGCACCTCACTCTAGACATACAGAATTGAAAGCGAAAGATTTTGCCTCTGTTCCAGGTGTAAAGATACTTTCAGTGTCGGATCAGGCAGGGGTCTACATGGCCATGGCTGAAAATGGAAAACAGATCTTCGTGACCGGGCATCCAGAATATTCCCTCAGAACGCTCGAAAGAGAGTATAAGCGTGATGTAGAAAAGGGATTGCCGATTGAGATTCCGATCAATTATTACCCTCACAACAATCCTGAGTCCCGACCAATTTTAAGTTGGAGAGGTCATGCTAACCTACTTTTTATGAATTGGCTTAACTATTACGTATATCAGGAGACACCATATGACATTCAGGATATCAGCTAATTAAGACTCATTAGGATTGCATTACTGTTGGGGGCTTTGCGCTCCTCCTGTACCTTTTTCGCCGCTTTTAACATCGTCGTTTTTAATTCTGTGTTTTGCTTTCTTGATTTCACTTACGTATTTTTTGTTTGCGTTCCAGTGCATATTTGGTCATCTGCCGATGGTAATCATTTTTCTCTTTATCTGATTTTAAATAGGCATTGTAGTACTTTATAGCCTGGGATTTGTCTTTTGGTAGCCAGAGATCATAATTGTTGGCAATTTTAAATAGGATATCAACTTTGGTTGAATCCAGTTGATAGGCTTTTTTAAGAAACTCAACAGACTTTCCATACGCCTTCTTTTCGGTGTAGATATTGCCCAATTGATTGTATATATCCGACATATAAGAAGGTATCCCAATTTTGGCGGCAAAATTCAGATAAGCAAGGCTCTGATCGTTATCTTTCAGGTTTTTGTAGCATAGCCCTATAAAAAGGCCGGCTACCGGATCATTGGGAACAAGCGTCAGACTCTTTTCAAGCAATTCGATCCCCTTTTTGAACTCCTTTTCGTAATAATGGCTGATCCCAAGATTTTTGATCACGCCGGGTAAGGAATCCCCTGTTGCAATTAATTTTTCATATTGTGCAATTGCTTTTTTATAGATTCTTTTGGAATAATGCAGGTCTCCAAGTCTGTTGAGAAGAAGGGTCTCTTCAGGGAAGGCCAATATTCCATTTTCAAGTGTTTCAACAGCTTGATCATACATATTCTGCATTTGGTACAGAGAGGCAAGGTTGATGTAGTTATTTAAATCCGTGGGATTTTGAGGGATAACCCTTTTATAGAGTTCAATGGCCAGGCTGTCGTTTCCGGTTCGCATGGCCGAAAAGGCGAGAAGTTTGTTTACATAAACATTGCTGCTGTCGCGTTGATAGGCGTTGAAAAGAATTAAAAAAGGCTCCTGATAATTTCTGATATTGAAAAATGCCCTGGAGAGCCTGATCGCATTGACAGTATTTAAAGTGTCGAGATCGAATATCTTTTTATAGTAGGGCAGGGCCTGACGATAGTTGCCTAGATTGCTATTTGTTTCGGACAGTTCGTTCAGAATGGCTGTTTGTGCAGAGTCTAACTGATAAGCTTTTTCAAAAGACTTTAAAGCTTTTGCATACTCAAATCTTTTTTCATGAACAATGCCCTGTTTGAGATAAAGATTGGGGTCGGATGAGTTCTTTAACAGTAATGAATCAATTATTTGCAATTCTTTGCTGTTCTGGCTGTTTTGATTCAGCTGATCGATTTTCTGTGCAAATGAATAAAATGGTAGAAAGAGCAGTACCGATATCTTCAATATATTAATCATGGTAAACGAATTGGTTAAGTTCCCTTATTGCGATTTACTTCTCTTAATTTCAAAACGGCGTTCTATATTCTTTTGCAGAAATAGCGATCAATATCAAGTATTATGATCGTTTTATAAGGTGGTAGGTAAAGCCATATCAAATATACAACTATTTAGTTAGTCGTACAACTATGGTGATAGTTAAATTGTGTTAAACCAAACACAATGTTATGTTAAAATTTTCGTTTAAAAATATTCCGTTCCCGAAATGGTTAATTCAGGAACGGAATATAGGAATCAGGATTATTTCAATGCGAAATTGATTGGAAGTGTGAACTCAACGGCAACATTTTTGCCGCCCTGTTTACCCGGAATCCACGTGGGCATTTTGCCAATAACCCGGAGCGCCTCCTTGTCGAGGCTGGGGTTGGCGCTTTTGATAACATTTGGGGTCATTACTTTTCCATCTTTGTCAACAACAAACGTAACATACACTTTGCCTTGAATTCCAGCTTTCACTGCATCAGCGGGATATTTGACCTCTTTGCCGATAAATGTCATTAATGCCTGATTTCCACCCGGGAATTCGGGCATCTGATCTACAACCTTATAAACTTTATCTTTTGTTTGTGATTCCTTTTGTTGACTGGTTCCTACCGCTACATCCGATTGATTGGATGGGTTGTTGTCCCGAAAGGTGTATTTCTCATTATCGAAGGCAAAACTCATAAGCAATGTGGCGGTTACCAACAGTCCCATTGAAAGTTTCAAGGCTGCTGTTTTGGATGATTTTATTTGAGTGATCATTTTGATACGGATTTTTGTTAAGGAATAATTGAAATTGTTAGCAATCACTGGTTGCTGCTCAAAAGAACTGCCCAACAGCAACAATCGGTAGGCGGCTGAGCTGACACCAGGTTTTAAGACGCCGTGGTCGGCAAGGAATTCATGGTTCTCCCTGATAGACCTTTGTAAAAGCCAGATAAACGGATTGAACCATTGTGAAATAGTTAATAACTCTATAATCATTACATCGAAGGAGTGCTTTTGTCTGACATGTTCGGTTTCGTGGGCAACCATCTCTTTCAATCCGGGACTATCCAAATAATTCCTGTTGATAAACACGAAATTGAAAAAGGAAAATGGGGTAGTATCACGATCGATCTTAACAATCCGGATCCCGTCTTTTCGTTCACTTTCGTTGTACATTATCAAGGAAGTAATCTGCAATAACCGGTATAAAAACAGCAGGGAAAAAAATACTGTCCCCGACAGGTAGATAAACTTGATCAACCCGATTGACCGGATTGTTTGCTCAAATGCACCGGAAAGTCTGGTCCCATAAACGGTAACAGTTTCCAGAAGGTTCTGATATCTCAAGGCCGTGACAGTGACTTCGCCCAACATGACGGATTGCAATGTGCTACTCGCTTGAAAATGAATGAAAGGAAGTAAAATTGAGAATATAACCGCTGCCATTAAATAGAGCCGGTTGAGTACGAAGAACGTCTCCTTGCGGAGGAACACCATGTAAACCAATGTGAAGATGATCAGGCTAATACCTGATTCAAATACAAAATTGATAACTGTTGTGCTCATGGCTTTACTTTTTTTCTCTTTCCAAATCTTTTTTAACCTCCTGTAATAGCTTTTCAAGCTCATTGATGCTCATCTTATCCTCTTTGGCAAAAAAAGAGACCATCTCCTGAAATGAGTTACTGAAATAATTTTTAAGCAATCCTTTCATGAAAAGTTTGGTGTACTCTTTCTTAGAGATCAAAGGATAATACTCGTGCGTTTTCCCATATGCAGTATGACCTACAAATCCCTTTTTTTCCATGATCCGAATGAAAGTTGAAACCGTATTGTATGCAGGTTTTGGCTCTGGAACTTTGTCAATCAGGTCTTTGATAAACCCTTTTTTTATTTTCCAGAGTATTTGCATCAATTGCTCTTCTGCGCGGGTAAGTTCTTTCATTGTGGTTGTAATACGATTTATTAACAGATAAATTGACCTGTAAACAAAGTTAAAACATGGAATGGTAGAATCAAAATTATATAACTATTTCTTTCGTTAAAAAACTAAAAAATTAGTTTTAAAAATTAAAAAAAGGCTAAACCCTGAGGTTGTGGGTTCCGAGGAATAATTTTTTTGTTTCCATTACTTCAAATTTTAGATGTCTTGCGCAAAACGATTCATACAAAACAAATATACAACTAAATTATTAGTTGTAGTACTAATAAATTAGTTAAATTTTGTTAAGTTATATGAAAGGCAGTCAACTATCTGATTTTCTATTGTATGACTAGCTGAATCGTGTTTTCCACCAGAGCCGTAGTCTTTCCAGAATCTTTTCTTCTGTAGGGTTTTGTTGTGGCTTGTAAAATCGTTTCTCCTTTATTTTCTCCGGAAGAAAATCCTGATCAACAAAATTGCCTTCATAGGAGTGGGCGTACTTGTATTCTTTGCCATATCCCAAATCTTTCATCAGTTTGGTCGGGGCGTTGCGCAGGTGCAAAGGCACCGGAAGGTGTCCTGTAAGTTTTACCTCTGCCAATGCCTCATCAATGGCCGAATAGGCAGAATTGCTTTTGGGTGAAGTGGCCAGGTAGATGGTGCATTCCGAAAGGATGATCCTCGATTCGGGCATGCCAATTTTATGAACCGCATCGAAAGTGCTTTGGGCTAAAAGCAAAGCGTTTGGATTTGCCAATCCGACATCTTCGGCCGATAGGATCAGTAACCTTCTGGCAATAAATTTCACATCCTCCCCGCCTTCCAGCATCCTGGCAAGATAATATACCGCCGCATCCGGATCACCACCACGGATGCTCTTGATAAATGCGGAGATAATGTCGTAATGCATCTCGCCATTTTTGTCGTAGAGCGCGAGATTTTCCTGCAATCGTTCGGTGACCATGTCATTGGTAACAACGATTTGCCCTTCTTCAGTGGCATTCAGCACCAACTCCAGGACGTTTAGCAGCTTTCTTGCATCACCGCCCGAAAACCTAAGCAGCGCTTCGTTCTCCTCAATAATAATGTCTTTTTTAGAAAGTTCAATGTCGGTATGGATGGCCCTGTCGAGCAATATCAGCAGGTCTTCCTTTTCCAGCGATTTTAGCACATAGACCTGACAGCGGGAGAGGAGGGGGGAAATCACCTCGAAAGATGGATTTTCTGTGGTAGCTCCTATTAATGTGATAACGCCCTGTTCGACTGCTGCCAATAGCGAATCCTGCTGCGCCTTGCTGAAACGATGAATTTCATCGATAAAAAGTATGGGATTTTTGGCGCTGAAAAACTGATTGTTTTTCGCTTTCTCAATGACATCGCGGATATCTTTAACTCCTGAATTGATGGCGCTCAGGATGTAAAAGGGGCGATTCATGGTATTGGCAATGATCTTTGCCAGCGTTGTCTTGCCAACTCCGGGAGGTCCCCAAAGAATGAATGAGGAGAGACGTCCTGAAGCAAGCATCTTTCGGATAACAGCATCTTCCCCTACCAGGTGTTTTTGCCCGATGAAGCCGTCAATGGTGACCGGCCTGAGTCTTTCGGCTAAGGGTTGATTTGACATATTCCAATCAATTACAATAGCGTTTTATCACGTTGTAAGCCTCTGTAAGACCTAATTCGCCTGCCCTGCTAAGGTCCAATGCCCCGCCTTCAAGATCATTGAGATAGATGCGGGTAAGTCCACGGTTGAAATAGGCTTCGCTAAAATCGGGTTCCATTGAGATGGCTTTTGTATAGTCGTTGATTGCATTCAGGTAATCCCGTTTTTTCACCTTTGTGTTGGCCATGTTGAACCAGGCAAATATAAAATTGGGATTCATGTACAAGATGGATTCGTAATCATTTATAATATCTTCATAATCAAGGATTTTTACCTCGCCGGTTTTGTTCTCAATGGTAGTTTTTCCCCCGCTCATGTTGAGAATTTCCGGTTCTGGAAGAGATCCCTCGGCACGAATCGCATCGACCATTTTCGCCCTTGAATTGGCGCGGCAAAAGTAGGCAAGCAGGTTCCGGTTATCCGAATCGACTGCCTTCGAAAAATCGCGGATGGCCCCGTTGAAATTTTCAGATTGTTCCAATATGATCCCCCTGTTGAGATAGGCAATGGAATTTTTTTTGTCGTTTGCGATATCGTTGTTCCAGATTTCAATTAAATTCTTAAATGATTCTTTATGAATGGATTGATAGGCAAATGGTTTGTTGGAGATTATTAAGAACGGGTCGTTGTTGTTCTTTGTATTGAGCGACTCGATTTCCATGTTGTAATATTGCAACCGGTTGTAATCAACGGAATCTTTGTTGAAGATTGAGATAACAAAGTCGGGTTGCATGACAATCTTGACATTTTTATTTTGGACCATGCCATCTTTGATATCTGTCTCAGATATTTTCCCATCATCAGCGACCACAATATTTCTCCTTTTTCGATTTTGGGTAACCGGTCCGCTCTTGGACTCCTGTTTGTAGGCAGTGGTATCAACCGCTGCTAAAACAGGATTGTTAGGCGCTGCAGCGGCATTGTTTTTTGCCTGTGCTTTTGCCTGAACTGTTGCGTTGTTGGTTTGTTGGTTGGCCTGAATCTGGTTGGGGTTTTGGCCCGGGTTTGGTAGCACAAATCCATATTGCCGTCTCTGTTTCTCCTTCTCTTCCTCCACGTCCAGCCGCTTTTTAAAGGAGGCAAATTTTGGATCGAGTTCGGCTGCCATGGCCAGATCTTTTTCCGAGCCCGGAATTTTCAAGGATTCTTTGGCTATGCCCCTGTTCAGCCATGCGGCCGAAATGTTGGGATCCAACTGTATTGCCATGTCATAGTCACGGATAGCTCCTTTTAAATCATTGAGTTGATGTTTGACAATGCCCCGGTTGACATATGCCTGGGATGTTTTTGGATCCAACCGGATACATAAATCATAATCCTTCAAAGCGCCGGCAAAATCCTTTTTCTCAAATTTTGCAATGCCCCTGACCAAATAGGCGCTTGAAAAGTGGGGCCTGATCCTGACAGCAGCATCGCAATCTTTGATGGCGCCATCCAGGTCACCCTTCATTTGCTTTGCAGAACTGCGGTTTAGGTATGTATTGGCGGAGCTTGGCTTAAGTTCAATGGATCGGGTATAATCTGCAATGGCCCCATCAAAATCTTCCATGGCAATCTTTGTGATCCCCCTGTTGTTGTAAATATTGGGATCCTCCTGATTGTATTCCAGGGCATTGGAATAATCCTTGAGAGCCTCCTTGAAATTTTTCATTTCATAATTGGCCATCCCCCGGTACATATAGGCTTCAGGGTAATAGGGCTTAATTTCGATGGCCTTGTCAAAATCAGCTTTTGAACCCCTGAAATCGTCGATGTAAAGTTTCGCCATTCCACGGTAAAAGTATGGCTCAGGGAGGTAGGGCCTTAACTTGATTACGATGTTGAAGTTTTCAATGGCGCTGACATAATTGCCAAAATAGATCCTGCTTCGCGCTATGTAAAAATAGTGATCGGTATTGAGTTGTGAATAGGTTGAAAGGCTAATTAACAGTAGTGTGAAAGCCAGGTATATCCGTTTCATTGAAGATCTGATCGATGGATTTATCAGACAAAAATAGCAAATAAGAGATATGAGTTATGAGTTATAAGTTATGAGTTATGGATTGGTGTGGCAGTCTAATTGTAGTGTTTTGATAATTAGAATTATAGAGAATGGTTAATTTTATATAAAACAAAAAAGCCTTGCCACGCAAAGCTCATAACTTATAACTCATAACTTATAACTCATAACTTATAACTCATAACTCATAACTTATAACTCATAACTCATAATTTTTCTCCGCTATCTTAATTCGTTCTCATCGAAATTCTGCCGATCCCGCACGTTTCCCAGGTTATCGGTGTGAAAAACATGCCGAACCTGAAAATTATCGCGGATAATGAATTCATATTCGCTGTCTCCATTAGCCCTTTCAATAAAAATAGAGCTCATAATCTGACCATACAGTTCCAATTTTTGGCGAATATTTCCGTCCAGCATCCCAAGGGTATAATTTGTTTCGGTTTTTAACCATGAACCGGACTTTTCAAACCAGGCAATCTGCTCAATTCCATTCACCCTGAATATAGCCTCATAAACGCCATCTTTCTCTTTGGACCAATCTATATTAGTCGCCTCAGAAAAGTGATGCCGAAAGCAATTTAATACTTTGGCGCCAGGAGAATTACTATCGAAACGGAAAATATATTTTTGAATGAGCTCTTTCATTTGTATTAAACCGGTGAATGTTTCACTGCTGTTTTGACGAATATTCGGGGAAAAGTCACAAGGTATTGAATTAAAAATTGTTACTTGTACTTTTGGGAATAGAGGTAAGCCACCCGCTCCCGTGCCCGCTTTAGCCTCATTTTTGTGGCACTTTCACTTATTTTCAGCGCGGTTTGAATGTAGGCAATTGGGAAATTGTCTATATAATGCATGGTCAGTAATGCCTTCTCCTCCGGGTGTATCTGGTCCATGATTTGCATCAGCCTGTCACTGTTCACCTCCTTATCATCAATTTCATCAATTACGTCCGGTAATTCGTGGGAACTGTTCCAGTCAGGATAGTTCATCTTCTTCTTGACACGCAGGTATTCTATACAATGATTATAGGTGATGGAATAAAGCCAGGTGGAGAAATTGGATTCACCCCTGAAATCAGATAGTTTTTCAAAAACCTTGCAAAAGATATCCTGGACAAACTCCTGAGCAAGCACAGGATCCTTTAAAAGAGAGTTACATTTCTCAAATACTTTCGTAGAATACCTGATATACAGTATCCCAAAGAGATTTGTGTTGTGTTCGTGTTTGATCTTTTTTATGATCTCAATGTCGGGAAGATCATTCACAGACAATTTATTAATCATTTTTTAATGTTCGTAAAGTATTCTAAGTTAATGAATTGCAAAGATAATTTGTGAAATTGAAAAAAAAAATATATTTTTCCGGTGACTTTAAGAAACCTTTGCGTCTAAAAGTTAAAATTGTTTGAACAGAAACATTGATTTACATTAATTACATTTATTTTTCAAAGTTATGAAAAAAGGATTATTAAAACTGGTTACCTTAAGTATTCTCGTTGTTACATTAGCAAGTTGTGCTAAAGTTCCTCAAGCTGACATCGATGCTGCAAACGTTGCTATCGAAGCTGCTAAAAAAGCAGGTGCCGATCGTTATGTTGCCGCTTCTTTCCAAGCTGCTGTTGATGCACAGAAATCTGGTCTTGCTCAAGTTGAAGAGCAAAATGCAAAATTTGCATTGTTCAGAAATTATGATGCTGCAAAAACTACTTTGACTTCTGTTACTACTTTGTCTAACAAAGCTGTAGAAGAAACAACTGCAAGAAAAGAAGCTTTGAAAGCTGAAGTTACTGCTGCTGTTGCTGAATTGACTACAACTATCGCTGGTGACAAAGAATTGTTGGCTAAAGCCCCTAAAGGCAAAGAAGGTAAAGCTGCTGTTGAAGCTATCGGTCAAGAAATTGGTGTTGTTGAAACTGTATTAACTGAAGTTTCTGCAGGTTTGACCAACAACGACGATATCTTAACTCTTTCTGAAAAAGTAAAACCAGCTGTTGAGAAAGCTAAAGCTATCAATACTGAGTTGACTGACGTTATCGCTAAAGCAAAAGGTGGTAAAAAGAAATAAGAATTTTTTCAAATTCTTAAAGAAATAACCCTCGGAGAATTTCCGGGGGTTTTTTTAAATACATTATTGATCCTAGTCTTTCCCGGAACAATATGATTTTATGTTTCTGTTTTTTAACAATGATTTTCTCCTAATTTTACATGAGTTCAAGCATCATAGGTATGCATCACTAAAATATTTTCAGCGTGCGATTTGGATTTATTAAAAAAACCCTCTTTTATATCGGGATTCTTTCTTTGGCATCCCTGATTATTCTGGTTCTTTTGTTGCTTTTTATGGACAAACCTCCGATGGAAGATTTCAATAAATGCATTGAAGTCATGACTAAAGCGAAAAAAATTAATGCTGATGTCTATGCCCCGGAATATTACCAATCAGCTGAAACAAATTATAAGTATGCCTTCATCGAATTGAGGCGACAAAATGAGAAACTGTTTTTTCAACGCAATTTTTCGAAAGCCAAAGAGTTGATTGTTAATGCGATTCTCAAAGCGGAATTGGCACGAAATGCTTCAGGTACAAACAAAGATACTCAGAAAGCAAGGTTTTTGAAGGAGACCGAGTTGCTTAGAAAAAAATTGGATAGTTACCACGAGTTCTTTATCAAGCTTCCACTTAGGACCCAAACCCGAAAGGATTATGAGTTTGGAAAATTGTCCGTTGAGGAGAGTGTCAATGCTTTTGAAAAGGGGGATATCATGAAAGCGAATAAAAAGCTGAATGAGGGAAAGTCCAGGATCAGCTATGCAGACGCGGAGGTCAACCAGCTTCTGAAGGAATATTTCTCACGATTTCCAAAATGGCAGCACTGGGTCGAAAATACCATCTCCGCATCTGCCAGCAACAAATGTTACGCTTTGGTGGTCGATAAGATTAAACACAAGGGTTTTCTCTATTTGAATGGAAAACTTTACAAAGAATATGATGTTGAATTTGGTAAGAACTGGATTGGCGATAAGCTTTATGCCGGTGACAATGCTACACCTGAAGGCAGATACATAATCACCAGGAAGAAAGGTACCCGTGATTCCGGTTATTACAAGGCGATGATGCTGAATTATCCGAACGCAGAAGATCTTTCCGAGTTTGCCGCACGCAAGAGAAGCGGTCAGATTTCGAGGAGCCGTGGCATAGGCGGCCTTATCGAAATTCATGGTAATGGAGGAAAAGGGGTCGACTGGACGAAAGGGTGCGTAGCCCTATCGGATGATAAAATTGATGAATTGTACAGTAAATTGTCGGTCGGTTCTCCAGTAACCATCGTGGGTTCAACTGTTGCTTTGTCAGATCTATTAAAATAATTATCTTTTAAGCCATGGAAACTGAAGAAAAAAGTCGGTTTAGGAAATATGCACCGTGGGTAATTCCTGTTATACTTTGCGTTTGGATACCTACAATTATACTGTATACTCCGGCTTATCAGAATTCTGCTTTTGCCGTTAAATCATGGTTTGCCCCAACAGCCTTAAATGTAAGGAACATAGAGAAGCAGATCCAAAACAGTAAATCCAATATCGCCCTTTTGCAGAATAAACTGAACGATCTGATGCCGGAGAAACCCTATATCCTGATCAATACATCAGAAAACAGGTTTGTGCTGCGCAATTCAGTAGATACCATCCGCACAGGGGTGTGTTCGACCGGAAAGGATGAAATTTTGATCTATCCGAATGGCACACGGAAACCATTCAAAACGCCAAAAGGCTTGTTTACGGTACAGCTGAAAAGAAAGGATCCGGTTTGGACAAAACCCGACTGGGCTTTTATTGAAGAGGGGTTAAAACCTCCTTCAGCTCGCTCTGCAGATAGGTATGACGAGGCAACGCTGGGTAAATATGCTCTAAATATCGGCGATGGCTATATGCTTCACGGAACCTTGTACCAGCGTTTTCTTGGTTTGCCGGTTACGCATGGTTGTGTCAGATTGGGCGATGCAGATCTTGAAGTTATTTTTAATACCCTTGACAAAGGGGCCAAAGTATTTATCTACTAATTGACATGGCAAAAAAATCTCTTTTTTGGTTAGTCACTTCCATATTGGTTTTGATAACTGTTTACATTCTGACAACAACTGTGATTTTACCTGTTGCTACAAAGAATCCATTGCCTGAAGCGGTTTTGCCAAAAGCAGAGGTAAAAAGGGACAACAATGTGAAGAAATCTGAAAAGTCGGACAATGCAACAAAGAAAAATGGTAAAACAGATAAAGGTGCTAAAAAGGCGGATGCCAGGGTTCAAAACTCACCTGCAGCTGAGGAATCTGTCTCTAATAGTAAGGATGATCTAACAAAGTATTTTGAGTTAAAGAAAGCAGAGGCATTGCTCAGATCCCGATACAGCCTCTCTTCGGAAGATTCTATTTACCTGGTGCTTGATCTGATGACTAAGGTTGCCACGCTTGAGATGAAGGGTATTCCATTGCACGACAGCAAAATAAGTGAGGTCTGGATTAGTAACTCTATCAAGATGTTTCATACTGAAGCGCTTCTGCATTGGATCTCTCAACCTTTTGTCCTGAAAAATGCCAATTCCACCATCGAAAGAGTTCAATTCCTTGTCAAGAATGCTCCCAAAGATACCATTGAAGCAAACAAAGCCGAAGCTATACCTGCTCCGAGGAAAACGGAGGATGTCTACATTGTATTGAATTTTGAGCGAAATCTTCAGTTGGTGATTCAACAGACAGAGAAAAGCGAAGGAGAGGATAAAATAAGGATTGATAGCCTGAAAAACAGTTTTTTTAAGAGGGAAACTGAAAAATCCATTAAGGCTTTGTCCAGTTTTAAGCGGGATGCTATTACACCGAAGATTGTCCTCACGCTTCCTAAATCTGATGCGATTACCTTGTACCGTGCACTACCACAAAAACTTAAGATGGTGCTGCGTATGTGACCAGCTTAGTTAGAACAAGCTATTTTTACCTTCTTGTTTTTGATTTTTTCGCTGGACAAAAGTTGAATCATTTTTTTGATCTTGACAGCTGGTACCGCTGCAAATGATTCATAATCAAGGATGTTTATCAATCCAATTTCATCTTTCAGCAATCCTCCTTTTTGAATCAAGAGACCGACAATGTCTCCTTTGCTGATTTTATCCTTTTTCCCGGCTCCAAAATATAGCGTTGAGAAATAGGGCTCCTGGATCAGCTTTTTAGCTTCAGGAACTGTCGATTCAATGCAATAATCAGGTACATAATCCGGGATTCTTTCGTCCGCCGAAAGCAGTATCCAGACTGTTCCTTCCTTTTCCATCCTGGCCGTACGTCCATTTCTATGGATAAATACTGTTTCACTATTTGCCGGCTGGTAGTGTACAATATTCTGCACATCCAGGATATCGAGTCCGCGTGAAGCCAAATCAGTTGTGACAAGAATGGGGTTGCTGCCATTTCTGAATTTTATGAGCGCACGTTCACGTTGCGGCTGTTCATGCCCGCCATGGTAAGTGTTGTGCTGGATCCCATTCTCCATCAATAAGCCGCTGATTCGTTCAACGGCCTCCCTGTGGTTGCAAAAAACCAGTGTTAAACCGGAATTTATACTTGCCAGTAAATTCATCAAAAGCGCCAATTTGTCCTTTTCATCTGCCCTAAGCAATTTTATTTCCAGTCCGGCCGGTTTTTCACTGCTGCTGTAGTCTAAAATCTGTGGGTTTTGAATCTTAACAAAATCGGGCACTGTAGCCGATCTGGTTGCTGAGGTAAGTATCAACTGTTCGGGATGGGGGATATGGGCTAAAATCGCAGATATTTCCCTTTCAAATCCAAATTCAAATGATTTGTCGTATTCATCCAATATCAGGAGGTCGATGGTGGAGGCTTGTACCGTCCCTTTCTCCAGGTGGTAGAGAATCCTACCGGGAGTCCCAATCAACAGGACTGGAGCCTCTATTAGATTGTTGCGTTCCGTTTTTACCTTATGGCCACCATAACAGGTTGAGACTTTTAATCCGGTCCCCATCGATTTGAACACCTGTTCGATCTGCAGTGCAAGCTCCCTGGAAGGGACGACCACCAGTGCTTTGGTCCCTGCGTTTGGAACCTTCGCTTTTTCAAGAACTGGAAGCAGGAATGCGACCGTCTTCCCGGATCCGGTTGGCGAAAATAGAAGAATCTGTTTGGCCTTTTTGCTGATTTTCAGCATCTCTGACTGCATCGGGTTTAATGACTCAAAACCAAGATTTGCGACGGCTTTTTCTACAATTAATGAATATGGATTTCCCATAAATAATGGCTAAATTTTGGATATTGGAATTTAAATCATACCCTTCGACCCTTCGACAGGCTCAGGGACCGGAGTTTTATCAATCATTTTTTCAATCCTTCGACAGGCTCAGGAAGCCAATTCGAACAACTTTTTGGTAATTATAAATAAAAAAAGGGTTCCGGTAAAGGAGCCCTCTTAAATGCTATCATAAGCTTTGGAACGATTATGCTTTTGTTTGGATTATCTCAGTGATCTGCTTCAATTCCGATTAATTATCAGGCTGTTAAGTCAAGATATAATTTTTCATACACGAACTCAGCACAAAAATAGTTCAAACTGTAGCCCAAATGCTACTACACGTCCGACTGCTTAATAACTTGACCTGCGACCGGTACCTCTGTCACCGCCGCCACGGTTGAAACCGCCACGATCACCACCGCCACGGTTGAAACCGCCACGATCGCCACCACGGTTGAATCCACCACCGCCGCCGCCACGGTTGAAACCACCGCCGCCGCCACCGCCTGGACGCCTTGTGCCGTCTTTAGGTTTTTCGATGGACTCGTTTACAACGATTGTACGTCCGTCAACTTCTGCACCGTTTAATTCCTCAATGGCTTTTTGAGCCTCTTCTGCATTCGGCATTTCAATAAAGCCGAAACCTTTACTCCTTCCGGAGAATTTGTCAGTAATAATTCTGGCTGAAGTTACTTCACCGTACTCCTCAAAAAATCCTTTTAATTCTGCCTCCTCCAAGCTAAATGGAAGGCTTCCTACGAAAATGTTCATAAAAAAAAACTTATTTAATGGTAAATAATCCGATGTAAAGGTAGTTATATTTTAATTCAAATAGTGATTTGTTGTATTTTTTATTTACGACGTAAGCATCAGTAAATCAGTATTATACATTTGTAAGAGACTGGGATTTGACCTCTCTCCGATTTTCTAAGCCTCTTTATCCTGAATATTGCACCTATTTGAGAACCAGTTTTTTAGTGAATGGCGATGCGGTAAGAAAGTTTAAGCAGGATGGTATTGTTTGGTTTTTCGTTGTTGTAGAGGTGATGGAGGTTGTGGGAAAAGTCGAAATTTCCGTTTGAGGCTTCGTACCTGCGGTTTTGCGACCAAACCAGGTAGAGTGTTGAGCCGGGTAAATATTCCCACCTTAAAACGAGATTGGAGAGAAATTCATTGAAATTGAAATTTGGGTTATCGAATTGGTAATCAGCTTTCCCATCCCGGTTTTCATCGATCATAATTGTTTTAGTTCCATCCTGAACAGGAAGCAGTTGCCCGGTGTCAAAAAGGTGAAAACGATCATGATAATCAATGCTCCTGGCTCTTGTAACCATCTTCAAATTGTTGTATTTTCCCGATGTAATAAAGGGCTGTCCCCAATATTCTATGGTTAGATTTGGGCGGATATTGATATTGATACGGGCTGAAAAGGATACAATGTTTTGATCGATGGACCCAAGGATATACCTTTTGTCGTTTCCATAATTTACCTCTGTAACATATTGTAAATCATTTTTGTTGAGTGTGTAGGAGGGTTCAAATAAAAATTCGAGGGAATTGTGAGGCTGATAGCGGATGATTGGCGAGAACTGATCCATTGATCCTGACTTGAAATTTTGTCTGACATGGCTTCCCTGGTATTTGACGGAGAACTTTTTCCTGGTATCAGTTTCAACAAAGTACCACAATGATTTTGTCCCGGGCATGAGCATCGCAGGACCGCCCCGCAATTGGGAGGCTTGCAGTGATTCGGAATCTATATTGTATCCGGCATGCAAAAACCATTGATTTGAAAATTGTATATGTCCGTTGAAATTGCCTCCCGAAAGCAGATGCGTCCCATTGTAGTTCCATACATTCCATTGATTCAGGTTAAGCCTGGCAGACCGCATGATCCCAACTGGCTTATTGAATCTGTAACCTGCCCAGTTTAGCTGGAAAATTTCATCTGCGGAACGCAAATATCCGATATCATTTAACTCCAGCCCTGGCGATTTCCACATGGTGGCAATTAAACAATTAAAGTTACCCCCATTTTTTGACAGTTGAATATTACCCCCGTTTCCTGTCAGCGAGGTCAAATTTTTATCGTAATGCAGGTACCTGACATTCGGTTGTTGGAAAAGGTGTGCTGATGAAGTCTGGGTCTTATCGATGGCCTCTTTGCTGCCATTTACGTTGCTGACAATGGTATTGAATTGGAATAACCAATTTTTCTTGTTGAAATATTGCTTGAAATCAAAGCCTAGTGATCTGCCATTGCGGTGCAATTCAGCAGTCAATAAGGAGTCGTTCAGGTTTCGGTCGGTACTCGTACCCAGAAATCCGATGATGGTATTGCCGTCCTTGCTGTCTTTTTGCAATCTTCCGACGAAATAATTGGTAAGTGGCTCGACGGTTTGGATTCGTGTTGCCCCTTTAAAGTCAATTTTGGCATTTTCCTGTGCACCAAGGCTCTCAATAACCCCAACGGACCAGCCTTTGGATGTTTTCCCCGTCAATTTAGCGGCTCCTATTATTCTTGTAAAGCTGGGTAATTTGGCATACTCACCGTCGCGCAAATCCGGCGTTAGGTGGGGTCTTCTACCGATTCTTCTGGAATAAAACATCTGTTCGGTGGATAAATCTCCATCCCCAAATCCAATCTGGAAGCGGGTGATGTTATTGCCTTCAATGAAAAAGGGACGTTTTTCTACAAAGAAAGTCTCATAAGCAGTCAGATTAACCTGGGAAGGATCGGCCTCCACTTGGCCAAAATCCGGGTTTATGGTGAAATCCAGTGTCAAATTATTGGTAACGCCAATTTTTCCATCCAGACCGGCATTCATTTTGGTATCCGAACCATCTGCATATTTGTTTTTGGGTTCTGCCTGATAGCTGTTAACCCCCGCCGTCATATAGGGCGTTAAATCAAACTGCTTTTTTGCTTTAATCTCACCATTGAAGGTGAGTTCTCCGTAATGACGTGTGAATCCGGAAGCATTTCTTGCTACCGGCTGCCACATAGACATTTCATTTTTCCTAAAAAGAAGGCGCACAACTTCCAGTCCCCATAACTCTTTTGAGCTTTTTTCAAATCTCAGTTGTGTCAATGGAATTTTCATCTCCGCGCTCCATCCCCAACGTTGTTTGGCTGTTTTTACATACCAGATGGGATCCCATGTCAGGTCTTCGACCAACCCATCTTCGGTGAATAATTCATCTGTTTTGACACCAGAAGCCGACACGAAAAAACCAAATGCGGTTCTCAGATCATGGTAGCTGTCAATAGCCAATCCAACCATATCCACATCTGCTTTGTCTTTTCTGGAAAGCCGGCTGACGATGCTGTCTGGAGTGGTATCCAGGGCCATGATGGCAACATAAAGGAAATTGTCGTCGAAGAGCAGCCGAAACTGGGTCTCTTGGGAAGGTTGATTATTTTCATAGGGTTCATGCTGTATAAATCCTCCTTCCCATCTTCCATTCCAGGCTTCTTCGTCCAGATTTCCATCAACGACAATAGGCGATGTACTTTTTTCAGCGATGTACATTTTTTTAGGTTTGTCCTGAGCGAATAGAATGGAGTAGTTAGCGAGCAAAATTGAAATTGCAAGGAAATATCGGATCATTCAGTCGATTTCTAAAGTTATGCCAATAGGACGAACTACTTTGATGTTCGTTACAAGGATGGGGAGGAATTTTGAAATATTGACAAAAAATTCAAAAAGAGCACCCTAAATTTTTTAATTTTCATGTAAGTTTGTACGCTTTTTAAAAGTTACTGAATATGTTTGAAAATCTTACAGATAAGCTGGAACGGTCCTTCAAATTGCTGAAAGGCCAGGGTAAAATCACGGAAATCAATGTCGCCGAAACCTTGAAAGAGGTGCGCCGGGCCTTGCTTGACGCTGACGTGAACTTCAAGATAGCGAAGGATTTTACGACCAGGATAAAGGATAAAGCCATTGGCCAACAGGTTATTACCTCACTGAACCCGGGACAGCTAATGGTGAAGATCGTACATGATGAGCTGGTTGAGCTGATGGGTGGACAATCTGTTGATGTGAACCTGAAGGGATCGCCTGCCATCATCCTGATGTCGGGATTACAGGGATCGGGTAAGACAACCTTTACCGGCAAACTGGCCAACCGTCTCAAAACCAAGCAGGGGAAAAACCCGCTGCTGGTAGCCTGCGACGTGTACAGGCCCGCCGCAATAGAGCAATTGCGCATTTTGGGCGCTGCGATCCAGGTCAATGTATACACGGACGAAACGACCAAAGATCCGGTCAAGATAGCCAAAGATGCCGTCAGAGAGGCTAAATTAAAAGGCAACGACGTGGTGATCATCGATACGGCAGGTCGTTTGGCAATTGACGAGATGATGATGAAGGAGATTGAAGCCATCAAAAATGCTGTCAATCCCAACGAAATATTGTTTGTCGTCGACTCGATGACAGGCCAGGATGCTGTGAATACAGCCAAAGAGTTCAATGACCGTTTGAATTTCGACGGGGTTGTGCTGACCAAGCTGGATGGCGATACTCGAGGTGGTGCTGCCCTTTCAATTCGTTCGGTGGTCAACAAGCCGATCAAATTCGTGGGGATGGGCGAAAAGATGGATGCCATCGACGCCTTTTATCCAAGCAGGATGGCCGATCGTATTCTTGGCATGGGCGACATCGTCTCCCTTGTTGAGAAGGCCCAGGAGCAATACGACGAAGAGGAGGCCAGGAAATTGCAGAAGAAACTGGCCAAGGACCAGTTCAATTTTGACGATTTTCTGAAGCAGATCCAACAGATCAAGAAAATGGGTAACCTGAAAGACCTTGCAGGGATGATCCCGGGAATGGGCAAGGTTTTGAAAGATATTGATATTGAAGATGACGCTTTCAAACATGTGGAAGCGATCATCTACTCCATGACCAAAGCGGAGCGGGCAGACGCCGCATTGATTGACGGCTCCAGACGCAAAAGAATAGCCAACGGCTCAGGAACTTCCGTTCAGGAGGTGAACAGGCTGTTGAAACAGTTTGCGGATACCCGCAAGATGATGAAAATGGTCTCTTCGGGCGCCAACATGAAGAAGATGATGACGCAGGGGAAAGGGCAGAGACGCTGAGATTAAAGATTAAAAATTACAAATTACAGATTGACAAACCTTTGTGTTCCTTAGTGTGTTCCTTAGTGACCTTTGTGGTTAAATTTTTTTTTCAACACGAAGGACACAAATGAAGACACGAAGGTCACAATGAAGGAGTTGGAGAGATTTGAAAATACCTAAATTAAAGATAACCAATGGTTCTTATTGATGGCAAAGAGATAGCAACAGTTTTGAAGCAGGAGATTGCAGAGGAGGTTGCCCAAATAGTGGCCTCAGGGAAGAAGGCGCCCCATCTGGCGGCTATATTGGTGGGGCACGATGGTGGCAGCGAAACCTATGTGGCGGCCAAAGTGAAAGCCTGTGAGATGGTTGGTTTTGGGTCGACCCTGATTCGGTTTGAAGATACCGTTACCCAGGAGGAGTTGCTCCGGTCTATCAGGGGATTGAACGAAGATTCTTCCATTGATGGATTTATTGTTCAACTTCCATTGCCCAAACATATTTCGGAAGAGAAGGTGATTGAGTCCATCAATCCCAAAAAGGATGTGGATGGATTTCATCCGGTTAACGTCGGTAGGGTAGTGGCCGGGATGCCTGCATTTGTTTCTGCTACTCCGTTTGGCATCATGGAACTGCTTCGCAGGTACAAGATCGAAACCAAAGGCAAAAGTTGCGCGGTGATCGGCCGGAGCAACATCGTGGGTCGCCCGATGAGCATCCTGCTCTCTCAAAAAGGTGTGGATTGCACAGTTACCCTCTGTCACAGCAGGACCAAAAACCTGAAAGAGATCTGTCTTCAGGCCGATATCATCGTTGCTGCGCTTGGGATGCCCGAGTTTTTGACCGGAGATATGGTCAAAGAGGGAGCCGTTGTGATCGACGTAGGGACCACTCGTGTGGCCTCCGACCAAACCAAATCAGGTTTCAAACTGAAAGGGGATGTAAAATTCGATGAGGTGGCCCCGAAATGTTCTTACATCACCCCGGTACCCGGTGGGGTTGGTCCCATGACCATTGCTTCACTGCTTTACAATACGCTATTATCTAACAAACATCAGATTTATAAGTAGATGACACGCTTTTTACGTTTCATTGATCTGAGAGTTGCTTTACTTTCAGTTGTTTTTCTAACTTCCTGCAAAACAGTCCCGCTAACGGGTCGTAAACAGTTAAGCCTGGTCAACGAATCAGAGGTGATGGGTATGAGTCTGAGTCAATATGACCAGTTCATCAAATCGAACAAAATTTCACTTAACAAAATTGAAACAGACAGGGTGAGGAGAGTGGGGAATAAAATCGCCAGTGCTGTCGAACAATATTTCAAAGAGAAGAATCTAAGCTCCTATCTTGATGGTTATAAATGGGAATTTAACCTGATAGAAGACAAAACTGTGAATGCGTGGTGTATGCCGGGAGGCAAGGTGGTTGTTTTTAGCGGCATTCTTCCAATGATTAAAAATGATGCGCAACTGGCTACCGTCATGAGCCACGAAATCGCGCATGCGGTTGCCAGGCATGGAGGGGAAAGAATGAGCGAGCAACTCGTTGCACAGGGTGCCGGTATGGGCATTTCCATCATGCTGGCCCAAAAACCGAAAGAGACGCAGCAAATGGCGATGGCTGCATTTGGGATGGGAACACAACTAGGAATTCTGTTACCCTTCTCCAGGACGCATGAATATGAAGCCGATGAAATGGGATTGTATTTTATGGCCATGGCAGGTTATGATCCGGCCCAGAGTATCGATTTTTGGAAAGCGATGGCGCAAAACAGCGCCACCAAAGTACCCGAATTTCTGAGTACCCACCCGATAGATGAAAACAGGATTGCCAGAATCAATGCAAAGTTACCGGAGGCGATGAAATATTATCATCCGGCTAAAAGCAAATAAACTTTGTGTTTAGGTCTTATTGAACCCTATACGATCGTTGAAATGTATAGGGTTTATTTTATTACAGTTGACTCCACATTGATTTGTTAAAACAGCAAAGAAAACAGGCAGAAAGAAAACTTTTACCAGGAATTAGTACCATTGTATAAAATTAAGTATATGGAACAAGCACAATTTATTTAAAAATCAGTGTTTTGCCAACAGATCTACAGTCTGGAGTGAATGACTTCGTGGATTTTCTTCTGAACAAAAGAAAAAAGGATACAAAGACAAAGAAGCCGGTTTTTGGATGTGCAAAAGGAGAGATCTATATTTCTCAAGATTTTGATGAACCGCTCGAAGATTTCAAAGAATATCAGCACTAATCGTATCAACTCTGGAATTTATTCACAGGGATCCTTTTGACAGATTGTTAATTGCACAGAGTCAAAAAGAAAACCTGACTATAGTTACCCGGGACGAAAATATAAAAAAATATTCCATTCAGACGATTTGGTAATTTGCAGATATCCAATAGGTTTAAGCCGGTAGCTCCCTAAGTCTGAATATAACGTCATTCATCGTGGACCAATAAACTCTTAACGCTTCTAATTCTTTCCTTCCCGGTTCCAGAAGCGAGTAATATTTGCGGGGTCTTTCGTCCTTTTCCATTCTCCAGTAGGACTTAATCATCCCTTGCGTTTCCAACTTCCTTAATACCGGATAAATACTTGCTACGCTCCATTTAATCTGACCTCCGGATAACTTCTTCACTGTTTGAACGATGTCGTAACCATAACTGTCCCTAATCACAAATACTGAAAGGATAATGTTTACGGCTGACGCTCCCATTAACTCTTTTGTTATTTTTCCCATTATGTATATTTTAATATAACTGGAAAATCAATATATAAGTAAAGTTAAAAAAAATATTTGATAATGCCAATGAAAATTATTGTTTTTTGAAATAAAGTGTATGATGTGATGATGCTAAGTATATTAATATTATTCATTTATTTGTTTTAAACGAAGGTTTTTTATGATTTAGGTCCGTTAAAAAAATATCCTGAAATTCGGATGAAATTCAGGATATCAATGTCTAGGTAAATGATTTTTTGATCAGTGTAAAAGCAACTTCGTTTTCTCCGCCAACGATTTGTAAAGCTTTTCACTGACCGGTACCAGCGGCAAGCGGACAATATTTTCACACATTCCAACCGAATGCATGGCAGCTTTGACACCGGGTGGGTTACCTTCTGCAAAGAGATCATCCACCAGCGACTGCATGTCTAATTGGATGGCCGCGGCATTCGGATAATCGCCATTTAGTGCGTAGTGGGTCATGGCGGAAACCAACCTGGGCGCAAGATTGGCTGCAACCGAGATAACTCCTTCGCCACCGAGTGAGGTTATTGGGACGATGAGGGCATCATCGCCAGAGATGACGCTGAATGTATCGGGTTTTCCCTTTAATATCTTGATAATCTCGCCAAAATTGCCGGATGCTTCCTTGACACCGACGATGTTTGCCGCATCGTGGGCCAAACGCAGTGTGGTTTCGGCGCTCATGCTGGTACTTGTCCTTCCGGGTACGTTATAAAGAACAACAGGAATTGGACTGGAAGCCGCAATGGCCCTGAAATGTTGGTAGATTCCCTCCTGGGATGGTTTGTTGTAGAAAGGAACGACGGATAAGATGCCATCCGCCTTTTGAAGATTGAGCGCTTTCAACTGATCGATCACGTCGGAGGTGCTGTTGCCGCCAACACCAACCATGACAGGGACTTTACCGGCTGTTCTGGAAATTACGAAGTCGACCAAGGACTGCTTTTCTACGTGAGACAAAGTTGCGGTTTCGGCTGTTGTACCCAATACAACAAGATAATCCATTTGATTTTCGATCTGTGCATCGACCAGTCTGCCCAAACTGCTGTAATCTATCTGAAGATCACTGAGAAATGGGGTAATTAGTGCCACACCGGCACCATGAAATACTTTGCTCATTGTTTTAGTTGTTCTCGTTCAATTTTTCAAGATAATGTACAATCTGTTCCATCAAAAAACTACATTTTGGATTGGCCGTGACGTCTATCTCGAGATCGTACATGTTTGGGTCCAACCCTTTCCATCCCACTTTGAACCTGGCCACCGAGTGTATCAAAAGGTATTGTAACGCGATACTCTTTACCAGGGACAAATCGATCAGAATGTCAAATTCCTGCTGCACAAACTGCAATCCCTCACCACTTTTTGGACGGCCAAAGAAACTGACATTGCTGCTGTTCATGAACCAGGAGTTGGAAACGGTCGACAGGGTCTCCTTCTCTCTCTTCGAGTTGATGTAAGCGATGCCAAACGATTTGATGTCGCGCTCAGTCAAAATTTTTCGAAGCGACTCGTAAGTCTCAATACTCTCTTCGTCTGCCGGATTCCAAAGGATTCCAATCGATTTCGCTTCAGGCAGGGTGATTATTTTGACCGGCCTGATTTGCCTCTTGTATGCCTGGAACAATCTTTTTTTGATGTACGAATTGAATATTCTTCTACACATGGCGACAAAGTTATGTATTCGAACTAAAAATCTATCCTGTTTTATGCTCCGTATTTTCTATTGCAACTTTCAATCTGTAAGCAAATGGTAGCTTTCCTCTGAAATGACCTGAATTTTGAGTTGGGTGGCTTTTTCTAATTTAGATGGTCCAATATTTTCACCTGCAATAAGATAGCTTGTTTTAGATGAAATTGAAGAAGCATTTTTTCCACCATGCAATTCGATGTTTGCTTTCAATTCGTCACGAGAATAATTTTTGAATGTTCCGGATATGACGAACGACAATCCTTTTAATTTTTCGGAAGATCCTTCCAATTGTATGCTTTCAGTCTCAAGTTTTAACGGCACATTTTTGAGTCTGTCAATCAATTGCAGGTGCTGCTCCCTGGAAAACCAGTCGATGATGCTTTCCGCTATTTTTACCCCAATTTCATCCACGGAGGTTAGGGTAGCCAGATCGGACTGTTTCAGCAAGTCGATGGATTTTATGGTTCGTGCAAGCTTTTTCGCGACAGTTTCACCCACATACCTGATTCCCAATGCAAAAAGCACCCGTTCAAAGGGAATCTCTGTGGAGGCTTTTAATCCGTCGAGTATCCTGTCGGCCGATTTGTCGCCCATCCGGTCGAGCGACACCAATTGCTCTTTTTTCAGATCATAGAGATCGGCCACATTGCGAACCAGACCTTGTTGGTAAAGCAGATCGATGGTTTCACTGCCGAGGCCATCCACATTCATCGCCTTCCGGCTGATAAAATGTTCGATCTTGCCTTTGATCAGCGGCGGACAGCCATCTTCGTTCGGACAGTACCAGGCCGCTTCGCCCTCTTCCCTGACCAGGGCCGTACCGCACTCCGGACAGTCGTGAATGAACCGAACCGCTGAACTGGACGGATTTCTTTGTGTGGTGTCTATCCCCACAATTTTCGGGATGATTTCGCCTCCCTTTTCCACAAAAACGATGTCATTCAGGTGCAGATCCAGGCTTTGGATCACATCCGCGTTGTGAAGTGAGGCCCTTTTGACAACGGTCCCACCCAGTTGCACCGGTTCGAGGTTGGCAACCGGTGTCACGGCCCCGGTTCGGCCTACCTGGAAATCGATGCTCAGCAACCTTGTCGCCACGCGCTCGGCTTTAAATTTATAGGCGATGGCCCACCTCGGGCTTTTGGCGGTGTAACCCAACTCTTCCTGTACCCTTTTGGAGTTGACTTTGATGACTACACCATCCGTAGCGAAAGGAAGCTCTTCCCTTTTTTGGTCCCAAACCGAAAGGTATTGGAGAATTTCAGCCGCATCCCTGCATTTCTGCGCATGGGGTGAGATTTGGAATCCCCAGTCGGAAGCCATCTGCAGGAGTTCATAATGACCATCTTTCGGCAGATTTTCGCCCAGGATATAGTAGAAATAGGCATCCAGCTTTCGGGAGGCCACCATAGATGAATTCTGCATTTTCAGAGTACCGGAAGCCGCATTCCTGGGGTTGGCAAAGAGCTGTTCCCCCTGTTCTGCCCGTTCACGGTTCAGTGCGTCAAAAACGGCAAAGGGCATCACAATTTCTCCCCGGATCTCAAATTGTACCGGATAATTACCATGAAGTTTAAGGGGTATGGAACGGATGGTCCTGACATTTGAAGTTACATCGTCGCCCTTTTCACCGTCGCCGCGGGTGACAGCCCTCAGGAGTTCACCTTCCTGGTAAGTCAGGCTGATGGAGGTGCCGTCCAGTTTGAGTTCACACACGTAATCGGGTTTCTCGCCTGAGAATTTCTCCACCCTTTGGACAAAATCGCTGACTTCAGTTTCCGAATAGCTGTTGGAAAGCGAGAGCATGGGATATTGGTGTACTACCTGCTGAAATTCTTGTGAAATATCGCTCCCGACGCGTTGGGAAGGGGAGTTGGGGTCTGCAAATTGCGGAAACTTGCTTTCGAGCGCGAGAAGATCACTCATCAGCATGTCGAACTCAAAATCTGAAATGACGGGCTGATTGAGTTTATAATAGTTATGGTTGTGCTGCTCAATATCCTGGCGCAGTTGGATGATTCTTTTTTTTACTTCTTCGGGCGACATAAAGGATGTTTTATCAAGTGGTTTAAAAGTATAAAAAAGGAAGCAATCTTTTCCCTATCCACATTTTGTTGATAACATATTCCTAATTCATATGGTTCATGATTTGGAATTGTCGGCGCAAAAACTTTACATTTGCAGCGAAACTAGGTTTCATTCCCTCATTTCAGATGGGATGAATCTAAAAGGGAATCCGGTGCAATTCCGGAGCTGTACCCGCAGCTGTAAGCCCACTCAAGAGGTTTCTGAATCAAAGCCACTGTCCCGATAAGTCGGAATGGGAAGGCGCAGAAAACCGGGCGAGCCAGAAGACCTGCCAGTTTTAACTTTATTTTTCGCTATCGGGATGAACAGCGATGAGTTTTGTGCAAATTTTTTCAATGTATTAATATTTAATTAGTTAAACTTTTTGGTTATGAGAAACTCATTTTCATTGGTCACTGTTTTGTTGTGTGTTCTATTTTTTGTCACTTCATGTAGCAAGAAGGATGATGTCAATCTGCAAACGATTGATTTTGAATTATTGGCAGTACCTTCTGCCGGTTATTGGAATGGTTCCGATGCAACCGGGTCATTTACCTCGTCCGACATGAAATTCTACAACCAGTACAATGCGGCCTGGAGTTCGTGGAGCGGTTTTTCCTATTCACAAAAAAACGATATAACCTCAGCCGGTTTTGAAAACGAGTTCAGCGTTGTTGATCTGGCCAATCTGAAGAACAAATTTGCCCTATTTTACCCATCATTTGATGGCGATGTTTTCGCTCAATTTGCAAACAATCAAGATTATACCATCAGGTCTATTGATTTGTGCAACAGCACCTATGCGGCGCTGAGCATGAAGAATGGCAATGCTTTTAGCAAAAAATTCGGAGGAACAACGGGAACAGATCCGGATTGGTTTAAAGTGACCATTACCGGTTATGACCACAATAACAAATTGATAGGCAGTAAAGAGGTTTATCTGGCTGATTTCAGATTTGCTGATTCTTCCAATGATTTTATTCTCAACAAGTGGACCACCGTGGATCTCACCTCTTTGGGAAAAGTAAACAAAATCACTTTTACTTTTGCCTCCTCTGATACAGGCGCTTATGGGATAAATACGCCGACTTATGTTTGCATGGATAACATCAGGTACATCATGGACAATGTAAATTTATAGCAACCTGACCCTTACGTAAAACCATCATTAATTTTTTGCTACGCCCTAACTTTTTTATCAAAATATCGTAACAAATTATGTCGCTAAAGAAATATACTGTTTCTTTGCACATTAAATTTTAAAAAACATTGTAATGGTTACAGTTTCAAAAGATAGTATGGTTACCCTGACCTACGATTTGAGGTTGGATGGTAAAGAAGGTGAGATATTTGAGTCGGCTACACAGGAGAGTCCGCTGATCTTTCTTCATGGTGCGGGATTGATGATCCCTGCTTTTGAGGAGCAACTCGTGGGTAAAAAATCCGGTGATAAATTTGAGATAGCAATTCCTGCAGCAAGTGGATATGGTGAAATCAATGAAGAAGCCGTTGTGGAGTTGCCTCTTGACATTTTCAAAGTAGATGGGAAGGTTGATGATCAACTGATTACTCCCGGAAATAGCGTACCAATGATGTCTGCACACGGTCAGCGCATGGATGGAATTGTTGTATCTATTGAGGGTGAGACAGTTACCATGGATTTTAACCATCCATTGGCCGGAGAAGACCTTCATTTTACAGGCGAGATTCTTGAAGTACGTGAAGCCTCTGCCGAAGAATTGAATGCAGCATACAGCTCAGGCGGCTGCGGATGCGGAAGCGGTGGCGGATGCGGCAGTGAAGGCGGCGGTTGCGGCGATGGCGGATGTGGTGATGGCGGATGTGCAACTGATGACTCAAAATCAGTTGGATGCGGCAGCGGTTGCGGATGCCACTGATTAATGGACAATTAACAATTGACAATTGAAAATGGATAATTGTCAATGAAAGGATAAATTGATTGTGAATTATTCAGGGGTCGTTAAAACGATATAAAACCCGGGTGAAAACGCCGGGTTTTTTTATTTTATCATTAAACCTTTAATTTCCTTAATGGTCTAAACCATATTAACAGAAAAGTTGAATAAATTTAGCCTGTTAAAAAAAAAACTTCCATTTTGAACAGTTTCGGAAAAATATTTACGCTTACCTCATTTGGTGAGTCCCATGGCGCGGCCATTGGCGGTGTTGTTGATGGTTGCCCTGCAGGAGTAAAAATCGATATTGAATTGATACAGGCAGATCTGAACCGCAGAAAACCGGGTCAGTCGCACATTACAACTTCAAGGCAGGAGTCGGATCAGGTTGAGTTGCTTTCGGGTATTTTTGAAGGTTACGCTACCGGCGCCCCCATCGGTTTCCTGGTAAGAAACAAGGACCAACATTCGGCAGATTATTCCAATATTAAAAACCTCTACCGGCCTTCGCACGCTGATTTCACATACGACCAGAAATATGGGTTCAGGGACTACCGCGGTGGCGGGCGGTCTTCAGCCCGGGAGACCATCGCTAGGGTCGTGGCAGGTTCCATTGCACGGCAGTTACTGGCAATATATGGAATTCAAATTCTGGCATACGTTTCAAGGGTTGGGGAAATAGCGCTGGAGAAATCTTACCAGGATCTTGATCTTAGGAAAATTGAAAGCAATATTGTCAGGTGTCCTGATCCGGAAACTGCTGAACGCATGATTCATAGAATCGAAGAAGCTGGCCGAAATCATGATACCGTTGGGGGAGTGATTACCGGAGTGGCAACAGGTGTTCCGGCCGGATGGGGAGGACCGGTTTTCAATAAACTTCATGCTGATCTTGGTTCTGCGATGTTGGGAATCAATGCTGTCAAAGGCTTTGAATATGGTTCAGGATTTTCAGGAACAAGACTTTCAGGATCGCAGCACAACGATATTTTTATTCCGTCAGAGGATGGAATAAAAACCCTGACCAACCACTCCGGCGGTGTTCAGGGTGGTATATCCAATGGCCAGGATATATACTGGAATGTGGCATTTAAACCAATTGCTACATTATTGAAGGAACAAAATACAGTCGACATTCATGGTAATGAGGCTGTTGTAAATGTAAAAGGCAGACACGACCCTTGTGTATTGCCTAGGGCTGTTCCAATTGTTGAGGCAATGGCCGCACTTGTTTTGGCCGATCATTTCTTGTTAAGCAGAGTTTCTAAATTATAAAATTGGTATAAGCGCTTAAGCCGCCCATTTTTAATGATTGATTTACAGTTATTTATATATTATAGCAAACGATTTATAAG
>JALOCD010000031.1 GCA_023228025.1 Prolixibacteraceae bacterium
TAAGTTATATGTTTGAAAATCTGGATAAAGCAGTTGTGATGACCGGCTCTCAATTGCCAATTGGCGTATTACGGACAGACGGTAAAGAGAATATAATTACAGCCATTCAAATTGCCGCCGCTAAGAAGGATGGAAGATCTATCGTCCCGGAAGTTTGCATCTATTTTGATTCCCAGCTATTTCGCGGCAACAGGACAACCAAAAAAGACTCGGCCCAATTCAGCGCATTTGCCTCCCACAACTATCCTCCACTGGCAAAAGCAGGGGTTGACATTGTGTACAATTTTGAGCGGATCAATTACCCAAAAAACAATGGGGTAATGAAAATCAATACGGCAACCGATGATCGGGTGATCATCCTAAAAATATTCCCGGGACTGAACCGCCACTATTTTGAATCAATTCTTCAATTACCTGATCTTAAAGGCATTGTTCTGGAGTCCTATGGTTCAGGGAATATGCCAACTTCGACCTGGCTAATCTCAACCATAAAAAAAGCCGCAAAAAGAGGAGTGATCCTGATGAATGTATCTCAGTGTCCTGGTGGAAAAGTGCTGATGGGCCATTACGAAACCAGCATAGAACTCCAAAAAGCAGGGGTAATCAGCGGCAAAGACAGTACAGTTGAGGCTGCCGTAACCAAACTAATGTTTTTGCTTGGACAAAATCTCACACTTCAAGAGACCAAGTACTATCTCAGCAACAATTTGAAAGGCGAAATCGAATTATAGATTGTGATCGAATATATCTGAAAATTTTTCAATTAATCAACAGAACAACCCTTTCTACTAAGGTTTTTTAAGTAAAATAAGGTTTTATAAAATCATTATTGGTTAGTTATTCAATATTAACCAGTTTCAAATATAATTCATCGAGTTGAGCCTGTGCAATTGGTGACGGTGAGTCGTTCATCACATCCCTACCCGAGTTATTTTTGGGGAAGGCAATCACATCCCTGATCGAATCGAGTCCGGCGAACATGGATACCAACCTGTCGAATCCAAAAGCGATTCCGGCATGTGGTGGGGCGCCAAATTTAAAGGCGTTCATCAGGAAGCCAAACTGATCTTCGGCAGCTTCCTTGGTAAAGCCCAATATTTTGAACATTTTGGCTTGCAGTGCACTGTCAAAAATACGAACTGATCCTCCACCAATTTCGACACCATTGATAACCAAATCATAAGCATTGGCCCTTACCTTACCAGGATCACTGTCCAGCAAAGCAATGTCTTCCGGCTTGGGAGAGGTAAAGGGATGGTGCATGGCAAAGAAGCGCTGCGTCTCTTCGTTCCATTCGAGCAGTGGAAAATCAACTACCCACAGGGGCTTGAAGTTTTCTTTGTCCATCAATCCACACTGGCGGCCCATTTCAAGACGCAAAGCTGAGATTACAGGGAGCGTTTTTCCTTTGATTCCATAGGTAATTAGCAGCAAATCTCCAGGTTTCGCTTCGAGGCGAACCGCCCATTGCTGTAAATCTTCAGGTGAATAGAATTTATCTACCGAAGATTTTACGGTTCCGTCAATGTTGACTTTGGCATAAATTAATCCATTGCCGCATATCTGGGATTTCTTAATGTATCCTGCAAGGGCATCCAGTTGTTTACGGGTATATTCACCGCAACCCGTTGCACAGATTCCTCCAATGTATTCGGCCTCATCAAAGAGTTTGAACTCTTTACCCTTCACCAAATCGGTCATTTCGTGGATCATCATCCCAAAACGAAGATCAGGCTTGTCGTTGCCATATTTTTCGAAGGCCTCGGCAAATGTCATCCTTGGAAAATCAACAATATCTATCCTTTTGAGCTCTTTGAAAATATGCTTGGTCAGCCCTTCGAACATGTTTAGCACGTCTTCCTGGTGCACATAAGACATCTCACAGTCGATTTGCGTAAACTCCGGTTGACGATCGGCCCTTAAATCTTCATCCCTGAAACACTTGACAATTTGGTAATACCTGTCAAACCCTGCAACCATAAGCAGTTGCTTGAAGAGTTGTGGAGATTGGGGCAATGCGTAAAACTGATTGGGATTCATCCGCGAGGGAACTACGAAGTCTCTTGCACCTTCCGGAGTTGATTTGATGAGTACCGGAGTTTCTGTTTCGATAAAATCTTTGCTACCGAGATAGTTGCGAACTACATGAGCCATCTTTGCCCTCAATTCAAGATTTTTACGAACGGCCTCCCTCCGTAAATCGAGGTACCTGTATTTCATCCTAAGTTCATCCCCACCATCGGTATCATCCTGGATGGTGAAAGGAGGTGTTGCTGCGCTGTTTAAAACATTCAATTCTGAAATGTGCAGTTCAACTTCTCCGGTGGCTATTTTTAAGTTTTTACTTGATCTTTCCCTGACTACTCCCCGTGCCTGAACGACAAACTCACGACCCAATCCTGAGGCTATATTTTTAACATCTTCTGTAGATTGGTCATCCACAACCAACTGCGTTAATCCATATCTATCGCGAAGGTCGATAAATGTCATTCCGCCTAAATTTCGAACCCTTTGAACCCATCCGGCAAGAAGCACTTCCTGACCGTTATTTTCCATGCGTATTTCGCCGCAAGTATGATTTCTGTACATTTGTGAGCGATTAATTTTCAAGTCGCTAAATTACAAAACAAAAAGATGATTCATCCGTTCGATGACGAATATTTCATGAAAAGGGCACTGTCTGAGGCAGAACAAGCTTTTCGCGAAGGCGAGATCCCGGTAGGGGCCGTCGTAGTTTGTCAAAACAAAATCATCGCCCGGGCCTACAACCAGACCGAGACTCTTTCTGATGTGACTGCCCATGCAGAGATGTTGGCCATTACTTCAGCAACCGGTTGGCTTGGAGGAAAATACCTTACCGGATGCACCCTTTATGTGACCCTGGAGCCATGCGTCATGTGTGCCGGAGCTCTTGGTTGGACACAGATCGACCGGATCGTTTGGGGAGCTTCCGATCCCAGGAGAGGATTCCAAAGATTCGCACCTGAATCCCTCCATCCCAAAACTGAAACGTCCGGCGGCATACTTGCCAACGAATGCGAAACCTTACTCAAAAATTTCTTCGAAACCCGGAGGAAATGATGTGATGATTTGTTGATGTGAGGATTAGCTGATGAATTGTCAACTAATCAGCACATCAACTAATCAACTAATCAGCACATCAACTAATTTTTCCCATTTCTCTTCTTTTTTTCCTCAAAATTGTGTAACTTGTCTAAACATTCAGATTGGTTCGACAGGATTGTTCCTATTGCCTCTATCCGATAGAATTACCTTCCAACCCGACCACACACATCTAATCGATGTTGGGAACAACCACCTGATCTGAACCGAATCTCCATCAAACCTTGCCATTGATTTTGGCTGCCCAAACGAACTGTTTCGGACAGCAGAAAATCTTGTGTCCTAAATCTTGCTGCCATGTTAAGATTCATTGCAATAAGCTATGTCATTCTTCTACTACCGAAGCCTGCCTCAGCAATAGACTTCAGTGTAGCAATGACCTTGGAAAACTACCATGGATCAGCATTGCCCTTCAGCGACAATCTACTGAAGATAAAAGTCCAACCTCAAAATCAGGCCGATTGTAAAGGCAACAAGGCAACATTTTCTGTCGCGGCTGAAGGGGGAATCGGTCCGATCCATTACCTGTGGAAAAGGAAAATACCGCAAGATTCGGTATTTAGCGCATTCGGAGCCAAAGATTCGACGAAACTCGCTGTTTACAATATTGGTTCAGCCACTGATTCTCCGGATGGAACCTTATACCAGGTAACGGTTTCGGATCAAATCGATCAGTTGACATCCTCGACTGCGTCCCTGACTGTGAACCAGATTTCAGGAATATCCCCGGTCGGAGTAGCAACCTTTACGCTAAGCCAGGGTGAGAACCTGAGTCTTAAAGTTCTCACTTCGGGAAATTCGCCGCTGATTTATCAATGGATCAAAAAATTTGGACCTGGCGACTGGAGGAATCTTACAGATAATGCAACCCTATCCGGAAGTCAGCGGGAGCAGTTGGACTTCACCAAAATTGCAGTTGCAGATTCAGGAATCTACAAAATCAGGGTTTCGTTTCCCACTATAAACGGCAACCAATGCACAGAAACCTCAACCATTACCAGAAGGGTTTACGTGACCCCTGTTGCAGATACCATTCCACCATGCTTCGTAAACCTTGCTTCCCAAAACATTACGCTTTGCCAGAAAGACCTGGAACAAGCGGCATGGAATGACTCCATCTCCGACATCTTTCCACATCGTTTGGATTATTGCCGGTTACCCAATCAGAGTCCGGTGTTTGATATATCATATGATCATATCTCAGACAATTTGACGCCAAATGGCAAACTCAAACTCCATTGGGGAATTTTCACTTTGGCAAATCCCCGCATACCCCTGCTGGATGAAGCCGGAGCCAGCCTTGCAGATATGGTTGGGCCAATTGCCATTCATTCTGAATTTATTGAGATCGTGAACAATCCAACAGGAGAAGCATCCTGCCAGGTTATTTATTGGCTTGAGGATGAAGCAGGTAACCTGACTCCCGAACCACAAAGGTATCGATTGTATGTAACAGTAACCAAACGGCCCGAAATTGTCAGTGATTTCTAGGCATGGCCGTTAAAATCCAATAAAAAAATTAATGAATTGATATCCAACATATTTCCCTAACATAAATTTTTAAATATGAAAAAATCAGATCCGTTATTTGGATTCATCTTGAGAAGATTGAACCTAATCGTTTTAATACTGCTTTTTCTCTTGATAGGATTAAATCTTATTATGCACGCCCAAACAATTCCCCGACTTCCCGCATGCACCGACTCACCGCTGCATCCGATTGCAGGAAAAGCCTACTCCTATTCCGTGACAATTCCGGCACCTTTTACCACCCCACAGAGTTTCGACTGGTATGTTACGGATAATCCGGGATTTATTGCCGGCTCGGTGCTGATTACGACGGCCATCATTCCCAATTCCAAAGAATTTATTGATGCCGGAGCAGGTTACCACGATACCTCGACAGGAACCAATACCATTTCGATTAAATGGACCGGGAAAGCAGCGTTAAACGCAAAAACAAAACCCTATTTCCTGGTTATACATTACAAAGGCACAAATGGAACCGCTTGTGAGGCAATGAATCTAAAAGCCTACAAAATAGAGCCATATAATGCATTCACGTTGGATTTGACCAATGTAAACGGGTCAACTGATCTTGGGTTGAACGGATCAAATCTGGCAGTTGAGCACCGCATGTGCGCCAAAGATATCGCTTCAGTAAGTTTTGACGGATCAAAGATGATCTACGACTATGGCGTCAATGAACTGGTTTTTAAGATTGTCGCGACCAATTTTTCAGGTGGATGGAAACCCTTTGTAAAAATATCCGGACTGGCCGTGAAACAATCTATTGGATCAATCGAGTGGTCTGAGACAACCACATTTACCGGAACCAATCTTTTTACCAATAGTTCAGATGTATGGTCACCTACAAACAAAGTTCCGGCCCCAGCGAACAACTCAACTGAAGGCGGAGTAGCCGTTTATCTTAAAGTTTCAATCAAAAACAATGATTATGAGGGAACTACTGATACACCTGTTACTTTATCCCTCAACGGAACAACAGATGACGGCGATGAGGATGTTCACTTTGCAGATTGTTTGGCAGATGGTTTTACCAATGATGTAGCCACACAAATAATTCTGGCGCGTCCGACAATCACAAGCAATACCGGAACACCAACGCAATCCTTCCTTCCATAATCGCATTTGTTATTGTGCCTTCCAGCGATATACTTTGCTCAATGAGATTGACCATTTGATGCCAAAATTCGACCTGTTGAAATGCATTGGGCTGGCAATTGTACCATTCCTGACATCTGAGGAAACAGTATTTTCTCAGGTAACCGAACATTTCATTGTCGGGGAAACAAGTCAGTTCGGTATCAATGCTGAACAAGGCATATCCTATTGCTGGAGTGTAATGGAAACCATCGGTCAATTGAAAGGAGGAGAGACAGACAAGGTGACCTATCTTACAACGAAGTGTAATGTCTCGATCAATGTAAAATGGGAAAAGTCCGGCACCTTCTTTGTAAAGGTGACCGGATTTAATCAAAATGGCTGTTCAAATAGTAAAATATTTCAGGTCAAAATATTTGACAATCATATTCCTATGGCGAATGACGATTATGTTTCGACCAATTGGATGAAGAGCATCAACATAGATGTGTTAAGAAATGATCATGATATTGAAAAGGACCTGGATCCTTCTAGCCTGAAAATACTGACAAAGCCCGAATTTGGCGAGGTTATTCCCGACAAAGGAGGGAATATTACCTATATACCTCTCCGAAACCGTGTAGGCTCAGATCGATTCTATTATCAAATCAGTGATTCCTGCTCGCAGCGCGATACAGCCATGGTAACCGTTAATATTATTGATCCCCCTCTCTATCTGCCACGAGGAATTTCTCCCAATGGTGACGGTCACAACGACAAATTCATCATTGGCGGATTAAAGTCCTTCCCAAATTCCTCCTTAACCATTTTTAGCCGGGATGGATTAATCATTTACAAAAATGATGATTATCAAAACGACTGGGACGGTGTGCAATACAGACCGAATGGTAATAACAGGTCAATTCCACCTGGTTCTTACTTTTATCTTCTACATCTTGGGGGTACAAAGCGAGTCATAAAAGGATTTTTCTACCTGGCCGAATAAGTATCCGGCTAATACATGAGATAGACAAAGCCTTTAAGGTATCTGTTGGAACCACCCAGATGAAGGACATAATAATAGGTTCCTGTCGGCAACAAAGTTTCATCAGGAAGCGAAGAATTCAATGCACGCCCAGACCAATCATTCATATAATCCATTGATTTATATACCAATAATCCAGACCGTGTATAAATCATCAGACTCGAATTTTTGTAATCTTCCAAGCCCCTGATGACAAAATATTCATTGTGTCCATCCCCATTGACCGAAATTCCCTCAGGAATCCAAACCGGTCCATCGAAGATATCAATAGTCACCTGGGCAGTATCACAAAGCCCGACAGAATCGCAAATCTGATATATAAAGTGATCAACCAGGGCCTTTCTGGTATTGGGGGTATAGATAATTGTCCCATCTCCCTTGATTAATGTTGCCCCAAAATTAGGCTTCTTAACGATTGAGAGGGTCCGCTTGTTGATGTCATTCTTTGAATCATAGTCATTGTTAAGTACATGAATGTGAATAGAATCCACCCACGAAGTCCTTACGTAATCGGCATTGGCAATCAGGTCATTGGGTTCGAAAGGATATTGGAAAGTTTTCACGGATTTGCACCCGAAGAGATCGGTAACCTCCAACGAGTAAAATCCGGCGCCTCTGATCAATACCTGTGGTTTGTCTGCCGCGCCAATAATTTCTCCCTTTGTAGATGCCCAACGGTATTTCAAACCCATTCCGGTTGAAGCCTTGCCGTCGATCATCATCGATCCATCCTTATTTGGATTGTCAGGATAGATGATGCCAACACTTGGTGGCGAGCCAAATTTGACCGCTACCGTATCTCTTGCTGATACACCAAATTTATTTGTTACAGTCAGCACGATCCGGATTGTAAATGGCAATGGACCCTTATAGGTTGGCGAAATTGACAAGTTACTCTTAATGCTGTTATTCGGCGAAAGAACTCCACCGGGGTCAATCATATCCCATCGATAGCTTAGTCCATCCCCTTTCGATTTGGATGCGTCCAGAATATATGTACTGCAAATACCCAGAACAGTATCCTTGCCAGCAACAGCGTAGATTGGCGGAGAGGTAACCTTTACATAGCCTACTTTCATGTTTTTGCAACCACTGGCGCCAAAGACCGTTATGCTGTAGAAAAAGTCTCCCTCCTTTTTCCACAATACCGGTAAAACCGCCTGTGTAGATCCAATATCGTACTCAACTTCCGTTGATGTAGCGAGATCGACCGTTTGCAATGTCGACTTGTTGTATATCCGCCAGGCGTATGTTTCACCTGTATGCTGAACCACTGCAAGACTCTTTTGCTGACCTTCCACAACGACAATACCGGTCTGGGCCACGGAATTAACCGCAACAAACAGTGCAAGCAGCATTGCAGGCACGAAAAGTCTAAACATGGCGAAATACTTCATCAACTATGCATATATCGCATTGATTATGAATTTATTAAAATAGACTTCATTCAAGCTATATCTCCAATAAAGGCATTATTACCCTCATTAAAGAATTGATAGTATGTTGTTTTTATCTTACATAATGATTAATTTTATATTTGACATACCTGCATAATAAACGCGTACCATAAGCATCCCGAATCATCGGGATCCATGGTAATGAAAATGACCTGTTTTCAGATCCATGATCATTTGATAAAAAGTGTTTATTCCTATTTGTCTGTAAAACAAACCAGAGCTTGACAGGGGTTCATTCCAGAAACACCCCACTATCAACCGATAACATTGGTGTCATTTCCTATTGTTGGAATAGGCACAGCATGACCCTCGTATCGTAATAGATACGATGGAGTACAGAGTCCCCATACCTCCAAATCAAGAAGTAGATAATCATCCGGGGCTATATGTGAAATGAAATGCTAGGGCAATGTCTGAGGAACAAAGGCTCCGGTTGCAGGAACGCTGGTTACTGTAGGACGCATATTCAACGTTTGGGTAGCGATATCTTCGTAGGTTGATGCCGGTGCTGCACAGGTTGCATTGTCAATATCCGCTTCAGCTGAATCATTGACAGCTTCAACAGCCAGTGCAATCGCATCATCAGTCAAACCTTCGTAAAGACCATTGGTAATAGTCACCCTTACATAAATTGATACACCAAGGGTCGTGTTGGAAACTGCGGTATTGACAACCTGTCCGGGGAAGCTTAGCGGGGTTCCTGTTGTAGCGTTCTGAGCGGCGCCAAGTGCGGTTAACCCTGAAGCAAAAGTCTTATCGACTGTCCATTCAACCAGAGCTGATTGGCCTGTTTTCAAACCTGATAACTTAAAGGAAGGTGTAAAAGCCTTTGTAAAGTTGGCAGCCACAACTTCAAAATACATTTTGTTCACACCATAATCATAGACCATGTTTGGTGATACAAATTTTGCGGATGCGATATCGGCATAACATTGGGTATCGGTCGCACCGTAAGCCAATGGTGATTTATCCGCGTTTTTGAGGTTCAAAATGTCTACCGTGAAGGCATTTTTCGGTAAGATTTGATAGACTTTCATGTTGTTGGAACAGGTTGGACCTTTGTACTCCAAAATCATGAACAAAGGATTTGTCGTTGCGTCAACTCCTTTTAAACCTGCAGAGGTCCAGGTAACATTTGTCGCATTGGGTGAAGTGGCGCCAGATCCTGCGGTGCGATAGTTGGTAGCGCCCGACATGATCGTGGCTCCATCGGCGAGAATCTCTACGGCTGATCTTACACCTGCAGTTACAAATGTGGTCGATTTGGTAGCATACCAGTAGGTGGTACCACCTGTTGGATTTAGAACGGCAGAATAGTCGTAGGGCTTACCTGCGATTGGGTGCAATGGATCATTCACACAGGAAACTGGTTGTGGGGCGGATCCGGTAACAGCAGTTTGAGCGAAAGCAGAAGTGGCAACCATCCCGGTTACCAAAATCGAAAGAATTAAATGTTTCATAAAAAAATAATTAAGGGAGAATAAAAATTAATTATAGAAATTGGCCTTCCTGGCCATTTTTTAGAAGTTTGGTTAAAACATGCATTTGTATCATCACTGTTTATTACCTTTTGGTTTAAAAATCGCTTTGCAACTTGATCCAATTGGTTTGTAAAAATGCTTCCTTGTACTGATGGAAGCCAGGTACCGGTAACAGCCGGTCTTGGATGTATCGTAATTGGGGAAGTTTTATGAACAGACTCATTCCCCTTCAGGTCGATAACCCAATAGGTAATTGTATGTGTTACATCCGTAAATGAAATGCCATCACCGGGGAAAAAAATATCGCCGGAATGGGTTGAAGGCTCTCCTGTTCCTGAAATGGAAGGAGTTGGAGTAGAGGCAGAAAAATCGAGTTGCCAGTGTAAATCGAGTTGATTTGACGGAGTGCAATTGTCCGATAATGCGGATGGATTTACATCCAGGGCAGTACTTCCATTTTTGAAAAGAAAATAATCCGGCGCCGGATTGATCTTAAATACATTTGAAACCATTGCTGCTGAAAGAAGATCTTCAACACAAAAATTGAATGGGCCGGGTGCGTTGATTACAGGTGGCTCTTTGTCTGCAACTGTGATAACCTGGTTACAAACATCCGATCCTGACACATTGGTTGCCGTCCAGGTTATGGTTGTTGTCCCTACATTAAATGTATATGGAGCTGGAGAAATTGGACCAGTACCGGATGCTGTACCCGAAGTTGGGGTTGCCCCTGACATAGACCATGTATAGGTAATTGGCTCTGCACCCGATAACTTAATAGGAAATCCCGGATCGAAAGCTGCGGAGCAAAGTCCGGGGTCATTATTCTTCGAAATATCAGGCTGGCAGTTGATGTCGGGCTTTGACAATACAGTCACCGTGAAGGAGCAAATTGCGGTATGCCCGTTGGCGTCTGTGGCATTATATTGTATGGTGGTAATTCCAAGATTAAAGATTGAAGGCGATGGAAAAATATTTACTCCGGTTGTAGGCGAATTGCCTGATGTTGCACCTGTCATACTCCATATAAGGGATAGGCCCGGGCAATCATCCCCATAAACAGGAGCTGCAATAGCCACATTGGATGCGAAAGCCTTCTCAAAATCAGCATTTACTGTAATATTTGCAGGGCATGAAAGATTCGGACTTTTGTCATTGACAGTTATTTTCTGTACGCAGAGCGTGCTATTACCGGATGCATCTGTAATGGTCCAATTGACAGTGGTTACTCCGACAGGATATGTACCTGATGCATTGTCCGTATTGTTGAAACTGTTTTTCACTGTATACCCTTCGTTACACGGATCATTTACAACCAGTTTCGGTACAGTAACCAACGCGTTACAAAGACCGGGATCAGCTGACATCGTTATATCTGACGGACAACCGGAGGTCACAACCGGTTTGTTCAGATCTTTGATCCAAACGTCGAAAGAGCAGCTTGCCTGATTCCCAGCACCATCTGCTAAGGTGTAGGTAACTGTTGTGATACCCACATTGAATGATTGGCCGCTTACATCGTTGATACCCATTGCCGGACTACTTCCTATTGTTACGCCACCCATCGTCCATTTCTGTGTTACTACCGAGCAATTATCGGATGAAACCGGAGCTGGAATAGTAACATTGGATAAGGAACAATTTCCCGCTAGGGCAGTCTGGGTTACAGTGGCCGGACAGGTAATAACAGGATTGATGTTGTCTTTCACGGTTACTGTCTGTGCACAGGTTGTTTTGTTGCCACAAGCATCGGTAGCTGTCCAGGTAACCAAATTAACTCCAGTAGGTAGTTGAACAGGCGCATTGTTTGTTATGGTCACACTTGAACAATTATCTGTCGCAGTTGGTACGCCAAGATTGACCCCGGTAGCGTAACATTTCCCGGCATCGGTATTAACTGTTAGGTTTGCCGGACAAGAGGTAAATACTGGAGCCTGGGTATCAATGACACTAATGTTTGAGTTTACACTGGTAACATTCCCACACTGATCTGAAGCAGAAAAAGTTACGTCCAAACTAGTACTACAGGCCATGGTAATGCCGGTAAAATTGTTGGTTGGTACAACATTGACCAATGTTCCATCTGGTTTCGTATAAGTGGCAACTGCGCTTGCCAACCAATTTGTAATTTGTTGATTCGCTGTAGGATCACCGCATTGGATCGATAACCGGGGTGGAATTGAAAGAAATGTAGGTCCAACATTGTCGATGACAACGTCAAAATCAAAAACGGCAGTATTACAGGCAACCCCACTAAGAATATCTGTCACTTTTAGGGAGTAAGGGCCCACTACCGCAGGCTTATAACTTGCCGACCCGCTGTAAATAACGGATCCGGTAGCCCCATGCCCATTGTACCAGTTGTAAGAATAACTCCCAGCAGGGGAAATGTTTGCAGTAAGTGTGGGCATATTTCCCAGGCATACAAGTGACGGATCGGTATTCCATACCAATTCTATCTTTTGCTTGACGTAAACTGTAGCAATTGCACAATCAGTGCCAAGGGCATTACAGACAGTTGTACCAACATTACCACATACTTCATATTGGATAACAGGAGGTGAATTTACATCCGCTACAAAGAAAGGATTGGCGACCGTCGTACTTGAGAGATAGGAATTATATTGACCCCTGACACCAGGGGAGACACTGTTCCAAACGGGGTTGCTTTGAATCCCTGTTGCTGTTATCTGACTGTTGCATTCGACCCTGGTTGTAATATTTCCAGGTGCAATTACACCAGGTACTGAACGAAAAGTAAAATCATTTTTGTTTGCCCCAGGTTTGCAATAGGTAAACAGGTGAAAAGACCCATTTGGCATGCATATTGTATTTCCATTGATCGTAACACTTGAGCAATCTATCCTCCAATCCTGTGGGGAAGGTGTCGCACCATCTACAAGAATTTCAACCCCGATAGCATTTGGATCAAGCCTTACATTAAAAGAGATACAGTTTGACTCAACACAGCATGCCCCATTTCTTTGTTGATCGTCAAATTCTATTGAACCAGTTGGTTGTCCAAGAAGATCTACCAAATGGAAATTCGTACCGGAGACGCATTTGGAACAACCACACTCCCCCAATACGGAAATGGTTTGGACAACATCAACATAGTTTCCGCATGGATCCGATATTCTATAAACGCGTGTAACGCTTGTGGGGCAATAACCAGGCTTCCCGGCTAACCCATTGGCTATTTCATTGAAAAGGATCAAGGACAAAGCACCGCAGTTGTCAGTTGCTGTTCCTCCGGCTGTATTGAATTGTGCTAAACTAGCATAAGGTACAGGAATATCCGCCGGACAACCGACTGAAATATTTGGTACGGTAGCAACCGGCTTGGTATTATCGGAAACTATAATCTTCTGAATTCCGGTAGATGTATTTCCGCTGCAATCAGTGGCTGTCCATGTCCTTGTAATGGTATTGTCACCGCCACAAGCCCCGTTTACCACATTATCGACAAAGGTTATTGTCGTTGGACTACAATTATCTGTTGCAGTTGCTGTACCAGTTGATGCCGGCAAAATGCTCTGTTCGCAACTAAGTGCCAGATCAGGAGGAGTAGTTAAATTGGGTTTAATGTTATCTTTTACTGTTATTATCTGCGTCTTGTTGTCGTAGTTTCCGGCAGCATCGGTAACCCGCCAGCTACGCGTGATCGTATAGGGCAAATTGCAACCTCCACCAATCGGAACATGAGCGCCATCAGAATAAGTTGTTATTAAGTTGGATACTGAAGTGCAATTATCAGAGAGTATGACAACGTTGCCGGTAACTGCAGGTAAAACATTAATGTTACCGGTGGGATCATTGAAAATGGTTATATCATTTGGGGCCGTAAAAACCGGTTTGGTAGTGTCATCAAAATTCACAATAAAGGTTTGTGCTGTTGATGTGCAACCGGTTGCATTCTTAACTGTTAAAATGAATTGATAGCTTCCCTTGGAGACTCCGGCAGGCAGTGAAACAGTCAACGGACTTGCACCAAGTGCTGCATTTACCACAGGTACAAATCCTGTCATGGCAGGGGCACCGGTTGTCAGACTGTATGAGACAGGAGTTCCACTGGTTGCAGTGTAGTTAATCAAAAAATTCGGCGCTCCCGGGCAATAAATCGCGAAAGCCCCCAAAGTAATGGATGGCAAGGATGTTGCAGGTGGTTCGGTGACATTGATGGAAGAATTTACAGTATTTCCACCATCATTCGCCTGAACAGTGTATGCACCAGCAACGAGATTATTAAATGTCCCTGTTGTATTTGTGACTGATCCCGGAGTAAGCGTATAATTGACTGTTCCTCCTGATCCACCTGAAAAACTGGAGGTGATTGAACCGTTGTTACCCCCGTAACAGGTAACATCTGAAGCAGTCAAATTCAGTAGCAACGCATTTCCTGCATCCGGAGAAATAGTACAATTTATATGGTTGAAGGCATCAATAGAATAAAAACCAGATCTGCCCGCAAAGGAATTTTGTACTGAAATCGAAAGTAAAACCAAAGGAGCGATTAGAAAACCAATTTTAACCAACAGTGTTACGACTTTCCCAAGAGATTTCTCCCGAAGAAATGGTCGATTGCAGGTATCGTTTTCAATCCGACAAAAGGCAAGTATGTTAGAAAAGATCAGATGAGCCGACCTTCTTAATTTGGGACACAACATAAGTTCAATATCTAAGGGAAATATCTAACCTCATTGTTAATACCAACAATCGTAAAATCGTAACCTTCGAAATATTACGTTAAACGTCAGTTTTTTAATAAACAACTAAAAATAAACCGGTTAAAAATAATGCTAAAACTCTATTTATAACAATTCAAAATGAAAAGTTCCCTAAATCAAATGATCTGAGCATGAATTATTGGGAATATTGCCACTTTTTTAATGCTATCAACATACATGTTATGTTAAAATTTTGCCGAAATTATATGAAATTTAATGAGTTTATAAGAGACACATGAACTTCCCTCTATATCAAATTATTGTTAACCTCCTTTTCAGTTTAAAACCAATATAAATTACTAAAAATGTCAAAAATAGAGTCGGTCTAAATAGTCATTTTACCTTTCTGTGAATACAACAACTGAATTCACGATCAAATGGGCATAAATAAAATGAGGTCATCTCAGCATGTCGAGACAACCTCACTATTTTATTAGGTGCATAGACTATTTCTTGATCTGGTAAAGATCTTCAATCTTCACAATTTGTATAGCGGTTGAATCTTTTAGCGTTTTCGAAATTAATCCGTATGGCGCTACGATCACCTCATCCCCAACTGCCAAACCATCCAAAATTTCAATTCTTGTATTGTCCTGAATACCCGTCTTAACCCGCTTCTTCCAGGCTAAATTATTCTTTATTACGAACACAACCTCATGCTGTTCAGGCTCTTTCGGAGTAATTTCTTTTGAATTTGTATCGTTTGTTCCCACTTTTTCCATCTGCTCGCCTGCATTTTTAATGGTACCATCGTCCCCTCGGGTAGTAACCGCCTGGATTGGTACTGAAATAATTCCTTTGCGGGTATCTGTCAATATCTCCACCGTGGCCGACATTCCCGGCAGGAAAGGGTATTTCAGGGTATCCTTTTCGATCAGGTCCTGGTAAGATTTTGCCAGCAGTACTATTTTGACATTGAAATTGGTCACCTGATCTACAGTTGTCCCGGTGACATTGGCAGAACTGGCAATCTCGGTAACAATCCCTTTAAATTTCCGCTTGAGGTATGCATCAATTTCGATGTTCGCCGTATCCGATTTTTGCACTTTGACAATGTCATTCTCATTGACCTCCACTTTAACTTCCATGGTATTCAGATCAGCCACAGTCATCAGTTCGGTTCCGGCAAACTGGTTGGTCCCTACCACCTTCTCACCCTTTTCTACATTTAATTTGGAGACGGTTCCATCAATTGGTGAGAAAATCTTGGTTTTGGTCAGGTTCTCATTGGCCTCTTTGACGCTTGATTCTGCACTTTTGACAGAATACCGTGCGGCCTGAACTTCGGAAATTGCCACTTTCCATGCTGCCTCAATGGTTTCAAATTCTGATTTTGGAATGGTCTTTTTTTCGAGCAACTGCTTAGCCCTCTGATAATTGAGTTCCCTCTCGATCAACTGTGCTTCCGCTTGGGCCAACCTTGCTTTTTGGGTATTTAGCGATGCCTCTATCCTACTAAGGCTTGATTGGTAAATATCCGGTTTAATGACCACCAGAAGATCGCCCTTTTTAACTCTTTCGCCCTCCTTAACAGGAAGTTCAATGATTTCGCCCGGTACTTCCGGACTGATTTTCACCTCTTTAAGCGGTTTAAGTTTCCCATTTGCAGTGATAATCTCGGTAATGTCCCTGATCTCGACTTTCTCGGTAGATACTTTTAAGGTTACATCCTTCCCAAACCACCCTCTTTTTTTACCGATGACCAAGAGTATTATAATGGCCAATCCCAGGAAGATAATCCAGGGCAAAAAACTTTTTTTCTTCTTCATCAGTTGTTGATTATCTTATTATTTATTCAGACAGATTGTCGATCCATTGGTTAATTCGTCATTTGCCTACACAAAACTTTTTACACTTTGCAAAACATGAGGAAAGTATTGAATGCCTTCATAAAAATAGCATAATTTTGCGTTAAGATCTTCAACTTTAGGATCAAATTCTTGAATTCATTAAAAAACATTCAGTTATGTACGGAAAGATCAAAGAGCACCTTCAAAAAAAACTTCAATCCATACGCGAAGCAGGACTCTATAAAAATGAACGTTTGATCATCTCGCCGCAAGATGCCGTAATCCGGTTGTCTACGGGAAAAGAGGCATTGAATTTTTGTGCAAACAATTATCTCGGACTTTCCAACCATCCTGCACTGATCCAGGCTGCAACGGAAGCATTGCAATCGCATGGCTACGGCATGTCGTCCGTCCGGTTTATTTGCGGAACAACCGATCTTCACAAGACCCTGGAGCAAAAAATTGCCGATTTTTTTGGGACCGAAGATACCATCCTTTATGCCGCCTGCTTTGACGCAAACGGAGGAATTTTTGAACCGCTGTTTACGGAGGAGGATGCTATTATTTCAGACTCTCTGAACCATGCGTCCATCATCGATGGAGTGCGTTTGTGCAAGGCGAAAAGGTTCAGGTACAACAATGCCGATATGCAGGACCTGGAAGCCCAGCTCATTCTTGCCAAAGATGCGAGATTTAAAATAATCGTCACGGATGGGGTTTTCTCGATGGACGGAAATGTTGCCCCCCTCGACCAAATCAATATTTTGGCAAAAAAATACGACGCTTTAATAATGGTAGACGAGTGTCATTCTGCTGGAGTAGTTGGAGATACCGGACGTGGGGTAACTGAATTGTTTAATATCCGTGGAGAGGTCGATATTATAACAGGCACTCTGGGTAAAGCATTCGGTGGTGCACTTGGCGGCTTTACCACTGGGCGAAAAGAGGTGATCGAATTGCTTAGGCAGCGGTCGAGGCCATACCTGTTTTCCAACTCCCTTCCCCCGGCCGTAGTCAATGCAGGAATTAAAATGTTCGCTATGATGGCCGAAACCTCCGAACTACAAGACAAACTGCATCAAAATACCCGCTATTTTATGTCAGAAATGCTGGCTGCAGGATTCGACATCAAACCCAGCAAATCTGCTATATGTGCAGTCATGTTGTATGATGCCAAACTTTCGCAGGATTTTGCTGCCCGATTGCTGGATGAAGGAATCTTTGTGATTGGATTCTATTATCCGGTCGTTGCACAGGGACAGGCCCGCATCAGGGTCCAACTCTCTGCCGCACACACGCATGCTCATTTGGAGAAAGCAGTAGCAGCATTCACGAAAGTTGGTAAGTCACTGGCTATTATTAAATAAGAAGGTATAGAAAATTCCTTGTTGGCGTTTTCTTTTCCTCTTTTCAATATCCATATTTGTCTTTAAATAAAATTAATTTTACCGTTTGAAATTCAGGAAGCAATTTCGACTTTAACCGGCTTAATCTCCCTGTATCCAGATCACATTTTTATCAAAATTTATAATGAAAAAAAGTATTGTTGGCTTATTGGCCATTTTTCTGTTTGTATCATTTCAAGTAAAAGGGGATGAAGGAATGTGGCTTCCCTCATTGGTCGGAAAGCTGAACATCGATAAAATGCAATCGATGGGTTTAAAATTGAGTGCGGAACAGATATACAGTATCAATCATTCAAGCTTGAAAGATGCGGTAGTTGCGTTGGACCATGGTTCCTGCACGGCAGAAATTGTTTCTGCCGATGGATTGCTTCTTACCAACCACCATTGCGGGTTTGCAGAGATTCAAAAACACAGTTCCGTTGAACACGATTACCTTAAAGACGGATTCTGGGCCAAGACCCGTGATCAGGAATTGGCAAATCCCGGTAAGAGCGTAACTTTCCTGATAAGAATGGAAGATGTAACCGACCGGGTAATGAAAGGTATTTCTGATACCATGTCGGCCTCATCAAAAATGCAGAAGATGTTAACGACTATTTCTTCCATCGAAAAAGAGGCGAAAGGATCGACCAAATATGAAACAAGGGTCAGGTCGCTGTTCGAAGCAAATACCTTTTACCTTTTCGTTACAGAAACTTTCAGGGATATTCGTTTAGTCGGTACACCTCCCCAATCGGTCGGAAAATTCGGGGGAGAGACCGACAACTGGATGTGGCCCCGCCACACCGGAGACTTTTCCATGTTCAGGATCTATTGCGCACCCGATGGAAGTCCTGCTGATTATGCCAAGGAGAACGTTCCTTATCATCCCAAATACCACCTGCCTGTATCGCTCAAAGGTGTCCAAATGAACGATTATACCATGATCCTGGGCTACCCCGGAAGAACCAACCGCTATTTGACCTCTTACGGTCTCAAGAACACGATGGATATCGTTAACAATATCCGGATTAAAACCAGGGCAGCCAAACTGGATATTATCCGCGAATACATGGCCAAAGGGGACAAAAACCGAATTCAGTATGCATCCAAATTCGCAGGTAGTTCCAACTATTACAAATATTCCATCGGGCAGAATATGGGTCTGTCGGGGCTAAAGGTGATTGACAAGAAGACGTCTGTCGAGAAAGAATTTACAAACTGGCTCGAAGGTGATCCGGCCAAAAAGGCTAAATATGGTAACGTGTTGGGCACTATCGAAAAATCATACCAATCGATTGACGACAAGGTTGCGTTGGAATATACCAGGGAAGCGCTGTTGGGTGGCCCTGAGATTTTGCGTTTTTCCCTAGGTGTCAGCTCGTTGTATGACGAATTGAAAGGTGATGATGCGGCAAAAATTAAGGATGCGGCTGATAAAGTCAGGGCTTCGCTGGAAGACTTTTACAAGGATTTCGATGCTGAAACTGATCAGAAAATTACGGCGGCCATGATTAAGATGTATGCTGAAAATGTTATACCGAAATATCATCCATCCTTCCTGACGGAAATTTCCAAAAAATACAAAGGTGATTATTCGGCTTTTGCTGCTCATCTGTTTAAAAAGAGTATATTCCCTGATCAGAAAAAATTAGAGGCTTTTCTGAACAAACCCTCCAAAAAGGTGCTCGACAAAGATCCGGTTTACCAGGCTATACTCGATATTTTGAAAACTGCCAAAGTGGTGAGCGACGATAATCTAAAGTCGACTGCCGGACTGGAGAGCAGTAAAAAACTCTTTGTAGCAGGGCTAAACGAAATGAACAAGGAGAAAAATCTCTATCCTGATGCCAACTCCACCATGCGTCTTACGTATGGGAAAGTTGGAGATTACAACCCAAGGGATGGAGTGCACTACAACTACTTCACAACGTTGAAAGGTTATGCCGAAAAAGGAATTGCAGGAGATGCTGATTTTGACTACCCCCAGCATTTGATTGACATGTACCACGCCAACAACTATGGCAGGTATGCCGACCAGGACGGAACGCTTCACACCTGCTTTACCTCCAACAACGATATTACCGGTGGTAATTCGGGAAGCCCTGTGATGAACGCTAATGGTGAACTGATAGGAATCGCTTTTGATGGTAACTGGGAAGCAATGAGCGGTGATATTGCCTATGAAGCCGATATTCAAAAATGTATCAATGTGGACATTCGCTTCGTTTTGTGGATCATTGATAAGTATGCCGGGGCAAAGCACCTGGTGGATGAGATGACAATAGTCCAATAGGAAACAGGTAATCTATTTTTATTGCAGACCATGAAAAGTGAAGAACTGTCCCCATCTATTATCATGTATACGGATGGTTCTTCATTAGGGAATCCCGGACCGGGCGGGTACGGCACACTTCTTCTCTACGGACGCCATAAGAAGGAGCTTTCTGCCGGTTTTCGGATGACCACCAATAACCGCATGGAGCTAATGGCAGTAATTGCAGGTCTTGAAGCCCTGAAAATGAAGAACAGCAAGGTGACTGTTTACACCGATTCGAGATATGTCGTCGATGCAGTTGAAAAGGGATGGTTGCTCAACTGGATAAGAATCCGGTTTAAGGGAAAGAAAAATAGCGATCTCTGGATGCGCTTTTACGATATATATCAATTTCATTCCGTGAAATTTGTTTGGGTAAAAGGTCATGCAGCGATCCCGGGAAACGAAAGGTGTGACCGGCTGGCGGTAGCAGCAGCCAATTGGACAGATCTTTTGGAAGATGATGGTTTTTTGAAGGATAACCCGATGTTGACTCAATAATTTAGGATTTTAACCTGATTATCCGGATTTGAAAATGATGCATTTTCTTTACAATACAGGGATTCGTTTTTACCAATTTTTGATCTGGGTGGTCTCTTTTAGAAACCCAAAGGCAAAAAAATGGCTATCAGGAAGGAAAAATCTTTTTGAAAAAATTAAAAAAGAGGTAACTCCGGGTAACCATCTGCTTTGGTTTCATGTCTCCTCATTGGGTGAATTTGAGCAGGCAAGGCCTGTCATTGAGGGGGTTAAAAAAAGATTTCCTAAATATCGGATCTTGCTTACCTTTTTCTCTCCATCCGGTTACGAACTCAAAAAAGATTACCCCTTTGCAGATTATGTTTTCTACCTCCCGCTGGATACCCCTCGCAATGCATCCAAATTTTTGGACCTGATCCAACCGGAAAAAGTATTCTTCGTTAAATATGAGTTTTGGTTCAATTTCCTGACTGAGCTCAAGCAAAGAGAGATTCCCACCTATATTTTTTCGGCGCTTTTCCGTCCCTCGCAATTCTTTTTCCAACCTTGGGGAAAATGGTTCAGAAAAGCTTTGAAAGCCTACACCCATCTTTTTGTTCAAAACCAAAGTTCGTTTGACACCCTCCATCAGTTTGGATTTGACAATGTCACCATCAGTGGCGATACCCGATTGGACCGAGTGGCCCAAATAGCCGAAGCCGCCTCAGTTTTGCCGAAACTGGAAAAATTCTGTGCAGGAAATCTTGTGATTGTGGCCGGAAGCACCTGGCCTGAAGATGAGGCGATATTTTTGAATTATGTCAATGCATGTTCACATAAAGTCAAATTTGTTGTGGCTCCCCACGAGGTCAATGAAGATTCCCTGGATCGGATCACCTCCGTGTTGAAACGTCCCTTTGTCCTCTATTCGTCTGCCTCAACACCCGAACAACTTGATTCAGCGGATGTAATGATTGTGGATGGTTATGGTTACCTGGTATCTGTTTACCGGTACGCAAAGATTGCCTTTATTGGGGGAGGGTTCACCACCGGAATCCATAGCATACTGGAACCTGCCGTTTATGGTATGCCCGTCGTTTTTGGTCCCGATTACCATAAATTTCACGAAGCCATTGAGATGATTCAATTGGGAGCAGCCCATTCTGTTTCCAATTATGAAGAGTTGGACATGCTCTTCGAAAGGTACCTGACTGAGCCAAAAAGGTTAGCTCAAGAGAGTCTTTTTGCATCGCAATACGTTGAAAGTAACCGCGGAGCCACTGAACAAATTATTCGGTATTTCTTCGAAAACTAGGATTTTTTCCCACTTTTTCTTGCGTCCTTTTTTGTTTCAAAAATTTACAAAAAAATCTTTTTTGTAAATTTTTTGAAGTCCAAATATTTATATTTAATTGTAAATGTGCATATTAACACATTAAAGTTGATAACTTTTTTTTTCAAACCGGAAAATAGCTATCCAAAAAAATGACTTTTAACATATCTTTACCTAAGAAAGTTCGACTTCCATACAGGAAGCTATCTAACTGAAAATCCTTGATATTTATCCTACGAACCGTTTAGCCATGGAATTAAAAGATGTTACCCCGATGAAAAAAGATAGTGCCCCTAAAACCTATTCAAATGAAGAAGCATTTGAAGCTTCAATGAAATATTTTCAAGGGGATGAATTAGCTGCAAGGGTATGGGTCAACAAATATGCCCTGAAAGACTCATACGGCAATCTTTTTGAACTTACCCCGGACGACCTTCACCATAGATTGTCGTCAGAAATTGCCCGGGTTGAAAAAAAGTATCCGAACCCACTTTCTGAAAAGGAACTTTTTGAATTGTTCGAAGGCTTTAAATACATCGTTCCTCAAGGTGGACCAATGACCGGAATTGGAAATGATTTTCAAACCGGATCGCTTTCAAACTGTTTTGTTGTTGGTAATGGCGCCGACTCTTATGGAGGAATTATGATGGTGGACCAGGAACAGGTTCAGTTAATGAAAAGACGGGGTGGTGTTGGTCATGATCTGTCACACATCCGTCCGAAAGGCTCGCCGGTTAAGAACTCGGCGCTTACATCAACAGGAATTGTTCCCTTTATGGAACGCTTTTCCAACTCGACCAGGGAGGTCGCACAGGATGGGCGCCGTGGGGCCTTAATGCTCTCAGTCTCCATCAAACACCCTGATTCCGAGCAGTTCATCGATGCAAAAATGGACGAAGGCAAAGTGACAGGCGCCAATGTCTCAGTGAAAATTGACGATGAATTCATGAAGGCCGTTCGCAATTCTACAACTTACCACCAGAAATATCCGATCAACAGCAACGAACCAGTCTATACCAAAGATACGGATGCGGCGAGCCTGTGGCAAAAAATTGTGTTCAATGCATGGAAATCGGCAGAACCTGGAATCCTGTTCTGGGATACGGTTATCCGCGAATCAGTGCCTGATTGTTATGCAGACCTGGGTTATGGAACGGTTTCGACAAATCCCTGCGGTGAAATTCCACTTTGTCCGTACGACAGTTGCCGCTTGATTGCCATCAACCTGTATTCCTATGTTGACCACCCATTTACAGAACAGGCAAAATTTAACTTTCCACTCTTTCGCGCTCATGTAAGGTTATCCCAGCGAATCATGGATGATATCATCGATCTCGAACTCGAAAAAATCGATGCGATCTATGACAAAATTGTAGCGGACCCTGAAATGGATGAAATCAAACAAGTTGAATTGAACTTATGGGAAAAAATCAAGGAGAAGGCTGTTAACGGACGCAGGACCGGCATCGGAATCACAGCCGAAGGTGATATGCTCGCAGCCCTGGGACTCCAGTACGGTTCTGAAAATGCCATTGATTTCTCGGTAGAGGTACACAAAATTGTTGCCATCGAGGCCTACCGTGGTTCCGTCATGTTGGCTAAGGAGAGAGGGGCTTTCCCAATTTATGATACGAAGAAAGAGGTAAACAACCCGTACATCAAACGTCTGGCAATCGCCGATCCAGAACTATACGACGAGATGGCCAAATATGGACGCAGAAATATTGCCCTGCTCACCATCGCTCCTACCGGGACAACAAGTTTGATGACACAAACCACTTCAGGAATCGAACCGGTATTTATGCCGGTTTACAAACGGAGAAGAAAGGTTAACCCGAACGACAAGGAAGCCCGCATTGACTTTGTGGATGAAATGGGCGATTCGTGGGAAGAGTACATCATCTTCCACCATAAATTCAAAGTATGGATGGATATCAAAGGGTATAAAACCAACAAGAAATACAGCAATGACGAAATTGACGAACTGGTCAACAAATCGCCCTATGCCAAAGCAACTTCCAATGATATAGACTGGATGGCAAAGGTTAGAATGCAGGGCCAGATTCAAAAATGGGTAGACCACTCCATCTCAGTCACCATCAACTTACCGGAGGAAGCTACCGAAGAGTTGGTCGGAAAGTTATTCTTTTCAGCTTGGGAGAGTGGCTGCAAAGGAGTAACCGTCTACCGCGAAGGTTCCAGATCTGGGGTGTTGCTCTCCACAAAAGACAAGAAAAACGAGGGCGTATTCCCGACCAAACGCCCGGAAGTGTTGGAAGCAGAGATCGTTCGTTTTCAAAACAACAAAGAAAAATGGATTGCTTTCATCGGCTTGATCGACGGCAAACCTTACGAAATTTTCACGGGTTTGGCCGATGACGAAGATGGCATTCTCCTGCCCCGCTCGGTAACTGATGGCTGGATCATCAAAAACAGGGATGAAAATGGCGTTTCGAGGTACGATTTCCAATACCGGAACAACCGCGGCTACAAGACTACCATCGAGGGATTGTCCTTTAAATTCAACCCGATATTCTGGAACTATGCCAAATTGATCTCCAGCGTATTGAGGCACAGTATGCCAATCCAAAAAATTGTAGAACTGATTACCAGTCTCCAGTTTGATGTCGAATCGATCAATACCTGGAAGAATGGCGTCGCTCGTGCATTGAAAAAGTACATTCCAAACGGGACCTCCTGTGAGGATGCTAAATGTGAAGGCTGTGGTTCAGACAATGTAATTTACCAGGAAGGTTGCCTCATCTGCAAGGATTGTGGCTCCTCCAAATGTGGATAAGTGTTTTCATAAGTTTTTTAGATAATTATCTCTGGGGGGAAGATCGAATGGTCTTCCCTTTTTTATTGGAGGTTCCCATAGCTGACGGATTAAAATGTCAGGATAAATACCCGGCTTTTTACCATATAAACTAAAGAGTTTGGCTAAAGCCCTGATCCAGTTTCATTCCTTGGCCGTCAGCTAAAGCAGACGGCAATGAATGAACCCCGGATTTCCAATCAAATTAAGATTCTCATCACTTTCTGATGAAATAGCCATGAACGAATATTCGCACCAACCGAATCCGCCAGCTGGTGGATGGCAATTACATTTGGCAATTAAAATCAATTTATAAACAAATGAAATTGTATCATATAAATTCGTTTTTCTTTCAGAATTAATGTAAATTGTATGATGCTACCAAATTAAGTTAAAGAATTTCCATTTCATTGCCGTCTGCTTTAGCTGACGGATTTAAAGAACATGATAAAAACCCGGCTTTAGCCAAATCCTAATTGCAAACAATGTCACATGTCAGAATCTGGATTCATTTGGTATTTGCCACAAAACAGCGGGAGAATCTACTATCTAATGGATTACGGATCGTATTTCAGGAACACATTCTATCAAATTGTCAAAAGAAAGATATCTTTTTACAAGCAATAAATGGCTTTACAGATCATCTTCATTTACTGATTTCCTTAGGAAAGGATCAATCGATAGCACAAGTTGTTCAGCTAATCAAAGGGGAATCTTCCTTTTGGATTAATCGGAACCACTTGTTGCCATATAAATTTTACTGGCAAGATGACTATTTCGCAGTTTCGGTAAGCGAATCACAAATGGAAAATGTAGTTAAATACATCGAAAATCAAGAAGAACATCATAAAACCAAATCATTTAATGAAGAATTGAATGAGTTTGTTTTAAGATATGGCTTTAAAGTAATTATGGATTCTTAAATTGCTATAACTTAAATTTGGCTAAAGCTCTAATCCATACACATTTCATACCCGTCAGCTATAGTCGTCGGCAATGAAAAAAATCAAAAATCAAATCTAATCCCGGCGATGGGCACCAAGCCGATCAATTTTTTATCTGTCTGCACAACTGCTCCTTTAGTATAGCTGAAATTTCTTTTGTAAACATTGTGCCGGTTTAAGAGATTCTGGATATCCAGGGAAAAATTAAATGCCGATTTCTTTTTATTGATCCTGTAATTGATTCCGGCATCCATCCTGTCAAAAAATGGCAGGTGTTTTCCATAAACCTGATCAATGTCGTAGACCATATACTTTTTAGAGAGCGTTTGGGCATAATTCGGAGGGGTGAAACGATAACCTCCCCGGGCAATATTCCGGAAATTGAAACCAACCGAATTTTGTCCCTGCTTTCCAATCTTAAACTCCTTACCGATTAAAAAATTGAAGACATAATTCGAATTGTAATAGGTGGAGTACCAGTTGGTATTCGCAGCCCTGTACCTTGAATCAAAAAAAGACATGGTAGCGAGCAAATAGTAGTTGTGCAAAAATGATTTATCCACCGTCAACTCAACCCCCACATTGTCAGAAATACCCTCGTTGCTAAGATCAATATCCGGCATTCCTTCCGAAATATTGACCATCGAAAAGGTATTGTTACTGGTCTGACTTATTGGAACATCATACAAATGCTGGTAGTAACCTTCCAAAGTAATCTTTAGTGCATCTGAGAAGGATTTTCTGTATCCTGTTACCAGATGAAAAGCTTTGGCGGTTTTCAGGTCACTATTCAACGGAATTCTGCCTGCTTTTGCTGTTTTCACCCGGAAATAATAGATTGGAAGTGGCTCCTGCCTGGAGTAGAAACCGGTTCCAAAGTTGAGTGATTGGCTTCCGTTAAGATGAAAGATCATTCCCAGCCTCGGCTCAATGGTCAGCTCTTTGTTAATCCCCGTGTAGGTTGAATGAATGGAGGGTACCATCTCAAAAAAATCAACCGGTTTGTATTTCCATTGCAAATAGGCCTGCGTATAAAAACTCCGCGAACGCATATCCACCAGCGTGTCAAATTTAGCATTCGATTGCCTCCTGATGCTGAACATGTTTGGAAAAGAGTTGTGGTATTCAAAGCCAATTCTAAACGAATTTTTTGCATTCACTTTTCTGTTCACCATCACGGAAGTCCTCAAAGCAGGGGTGATAAACCAATCCTGTTTATTCAGGATATGGACAAGATTGGTGTCAATGATCCCCTCGTGCCAGTTTTCATTGGACCTTGTGAATCCAACGATGGTACGGATATACGTTTTGCCATCCCTGAAATTTTTCAAATGTTTGATTCCGAAAACAGCCATCGCATCCTCCTCCAAAAACTCATCATTGTTGATTCCATTCACAATGTCAGCCTTGACATGGGAGGGTTCATTTCCGGTTTTGCTTCTCCCCCCGACCGAAAAAAATTCGAGATCTCCCAGTTTGTCCTCATGAAAATTCATTTTGAAGGTCCAGTCAACCGAACTTGGAATGATGCTCAAATCCTGTAAATTAATGATGCCATATTTCTGCAGAATATTGAAATTGGCATACCGGAAGTTAAACAGATAGGAGTTACCGGCGGATTTCCCGATTGGACCCTCCGCTGCCGCTTCAGCGCCAACCACACTAAGCTGCAAACCAAACTCATGACGGTCGGTATTGCCCTTTCTAAGTCTCAAATCCATCACTCCAGATAATGCATTCCCAAATTCACCTGGGAATGCTCCGGTATAAAAATCAAAATCTGCCAACACATTGGTTGAAATCATAGAGTACGCCCCGCCATTGTTTCCGACACCATTTGACAGGTGGTTGGGATTGGGTATTTCGAGCCCTTCGAGTCGCCACGATATTCCTCTGGGAGAGTTTCCCCTGACTACGATTTCATTGCTATCATCGCTGTTTCCACTTGTAACCCCGGCAAAATTGGCCACCATGCGCAATGGATCATAATAGCCACCGGCAAATCTCGCAGCATCCTGGCTCTGCAAAGTCTGTAGGCTGGATCCACTGGAAGGAGTAAGCCATGTTTTTTTTCCTGCCGATACCTGCACTTCACCTGTTTCGAAGACTTTGGCCTCCATGGGAATCTCCAGCATTACCACTTTACCTGTGCCAACCTGAATATTTTGCATTACCTTGGATGTATAACCAAGACGGGATACCAGGAGGTCCCACCTGCCGGGAGGTATTTTCAGTCTAAAATTTCCCTGATTGTCAGTGAAAGCGGCAAACTCTTTGTTGTGATTGGTAAATTTCAGATTGACTTCAGGTATGGGTTGCCTCGACTCCATGTCGACAAGAGTTCCTTTCACGGTCTGCATATACGCTTGTGCACTACAAAAAGCAGGGGCAGCAAAAAGCGCAAAAAAAAGGCAAAGCGAATGCAAATTGCACTTCCCTTGCCTGTATATAATTGCTGTCATCATCGATCAGATGAGCTATTCGAGGTAGGTATATCCGTATAATCCTGAACGATAGTTAGATAAAAACTCCTTTCCCTCCTCGGCCGAGATGATTCCCGATTTAACGGAGGAGGTTACCCAGGTTTCGACTGTCCGAACCAACTTTTTCGGATTGTACTGGACATATTCCAAAACTTCCGCAACTGTTTCGCCATCGATGACCTGATCGATAGAGTACCCCTTGTCATCCACGGATACGTGAACGGCATTGGTATCCCCGAAAAGGTTGTGAAGATCGCCCAGAATTTCCTGGTAAGCCCCTACCAGGAAAACGCCGATGTAGTACGGCTCCTTTGGCTTGAGGGAGTGCACAGGCAGGTAATAGGACTGGTTGCGAACGGAGATAAAGTTGTCGATCTTCCCATCCGAATCACAGGTGATATCCTGCAACGTTGCAGTCCGGTCGGGTTTTTCATCCAGACGGTCCAGTGGAATGATTGGGAAAATCTGGTCGATTGCCCACGAATCCGGAAGTGACTGGAAAAGGGAGAAATTACAGAAGTATTTATCTGACAATAATTTAGGTAAAGAAAGAAACTCTTCCGGAACATGTTTCATCCCACTCACCATTTGTGTTGTCTCTTGCGCGATAGACCAGAACAACCGCTCAATTTTGGCCCTGGTGCTGATATCCAGCAATCCAAGACTGAAGCGATCCAGTGCCTCTTCCCGTATCTGCTGGGCATCGTGCCAGGTTTCCAGCATCCGGGGTTGGTTCAAAGTATCCCACAAGGAGTAAAGGTCACGCAACAATTCATGGTCATCCGGACTTACCTCTTCATCGTCCTCCCATCTTTGGAGTGTGGTGGATTCAAGCACTTCGAAAACAAGCACGGAGTGATGGGCAGTCAGGGAACGGCCTGATTCCGTAATAATATTTGGATGTGGCAAACCATTTTTTTCGCTTACATCGACGAGTGTCGAGACGACATCGTTCACATACTCCTGGATGCTGTAGTTGACGCTGCTTTCACTGGATGATCTGGTTCCATCGTAATCGACCCCCAATCCTCCGCCGATATCCACAAAATCAATCTGGAACCCGTTCTTGTGCATCTGCACGTAAAACTGGGATGCCTCACGCATCGCCAGCTTTATCCGACGAATTTTGTTAACCTGACTGCCGATGTGAAAATGGACAAGGTGCAAACAATCTTTCATCTTGTTCTTGTCCAGATAATCCAGGGCCTCAAGCAACTCGCTGGAGGTAAGTCCGAATTTGCTGCCGTCGCCACCCGAATCTTCCCATTTGCCGCTTCCTGTGCTGGAAAGTTTGATGCGAATACCCAGATTTGGTTTTATTTTGAACTGCTTGGCGATTTTAACGATCAGTTTCATCTCGCTTAGCTTCTCGATGACCAGATAAATTCGGCGACCCATTTTTTGGGCCAGCAAAGCGAGTTCTATGTAATCTTCGTCCTTGTATCCGTTGCAAATAATGAGCGAATCGTTGTCCGTATTGATGGCAATGACCGCATGAAGTTCAGGCTTTGATCCTGCCTCCAGTCCGATGTTAAATTTTTTCCCGTGTGTGACGATCTCCTCAACGACCGGTCGCATCTGATTGACCTTGATCGGATAGATGATATAACCCTGGGCGTTGTAATTGTACTCTTCAGCAGCAATTTTAAAACAGCTCGCCATTTTCTCAATCCTGCTGTCCAGGATATCCGGAAAACGAAGCAGCACGGGGGTCGAAACATCCCTTAACTGCAGCTCTTCCACCAGATCCATCAGGTCGACCTCAACACCATTTTTCCTAGGAGTGACCACCACATGACCCTTCTCGTTGATGGAAAAATAATTAACTCCCCAACCGTTGATGTTGTACAACTCAGCAGAATCTTCGACGCGCCATTTTCTCATTTCAATAACCTCTTTTTCTTGTTATTATTCGATTCAAGTACCCTGGATTAATCATTCCAATCCATTTGATTGCTGCGATTTCCGGTGCAAAGGTACAAAATATGTTTTTTTTATTTGACCATTAAATATCAAGGGACTAACCGATTCTTTCGACGCCCTCCGGCAAGCCGATAAATTCGTACCCCTGGTTTCTTAGCTGGGGTATAAAACCGGCATCCAGTATGCATTTTTGCATTTGAACGGCATCCATTGAAAAGTTGGCGCCGGCGGCAGAGACAACATTCTCCTCGATCATGATTGAACCCAGGTCGTTTGCTCCTGCATGGAGGGCGAGTTGACCGGTCTCTTTTCCAACGGTTAGCCAGGAGGCCTGAATGTTTTCGAAATTGTTCAGCATGATCCGGCTTAGCGCAATCATCCGGATATAGTCGATGGGAAGAATGGATTTGAATTCCCCGCTTTTGCCCAAAAGAGTACCTTCCGACATGAAAGGCCATGGGATAAATGCTTTAAATCCCGGACTACCGTCTGGCTTCTGTGCCTGAAGTTCTCTCAGTTGCACCAGATGTTCCATTCGTTCCAGCGGGGTTTCGATGTGCCCGAACATCATGGTGGCAGAGGTAAGCATGTGCAATTGATGGGCCACTTTCATCACATTGATCCACTCCCCGGCGGTGGCTTTGCCCGGCGATATCTCCTTCCTCACCCTGTCGCACAGAATCTCTGCACCGGCGCCCGGCAAGCTGTCGAGTCCGGATTCCATCAGCTTTTCAAGCACTTCCCGGTAGGAAAGCCGCTCTTTTCTGGCAATGTGTACCACCTCAGGCGGACCTAGCGCATGCAATTTCACATTCGGATATTTCTGTTTCAGGTCACTAAAAAGATCCGTATAAAATTTCAGGCCATAACGGGGATGCATCCCTCCCTGCAGCAATAGTTGGTTTCCTCCAAGTTGGATCATCTGATCGATCTTCTGGTGGTACTCTTCCATGGTGGTGGTATATGTTCCTTCCCCATTGATCTTTCTGTGAAAATTACAGAAGGTGCATCCAGATATGCAGACGTTTGTGATATTTACGTTCCTGTCGATCATCCAGGTAACAACCTTGCCCGGAATGTGAATTTGTCGCAACGCATTGGCAACCCAAATTAAATCAGCGGTCGAAGCCTCCAAAAAAAGCTTAACACCCTCTGAAGCAGACAATGGTTCCAGCGCAATTGCCCTTTGAAATAATGCGTCTGACATGCTAACTTATCAAATTAAAAATTACAGATTGCAGATTACAAATGATGAACACAATAAATGTGCGCAACTTATGTAACTATTAATGTGTTATTTAGTATTTTTAGTATCAGTAATTGATGAAACTACAAATTGAAAAATAACCTGTTTTATATTGGGTTAAAGGTAGTAATTTTGAGCCAAAGGATATTGAAAAGTGGGACACGCGGTTTTAATCCTGTCTTTTATAATGCTTGAAATGAAATATCAAAGGAGAGGGATAAACGGTAAATACCCTTATCCATTTCCTGAATATACCTGAAGATTAAAGATTTAACAAAGAACAATACTGTTATCATGATACTAAAGAGGTCCAATCCAGATGAAATTCATCAAAATCGTTGTTTCCTGATTAAAGATGATGTAGCGGATTCGCGGATTCCGCTCAACGAAGAGGAGCATTCCTACCTGATCGACAAACTCGAAAAGGAACAGCGATTGGTCGAGATAAACCGCTATTCCAGCAAATTGCTGATCGTTGGGATCCCTGCTACAGTGGATGAAAACGCTAGACTCGAAGCCTGGAGAAGGCACGGAAATGAAGTCGCTCAATGGGCCAAAAAGGAGAAGTTGCAATCCATTGAGGTTACATCAATGCTTGAAAGTACAGAGCAGTTGATCGCATTCGCAGAAGGTGTTATCCTGGGCAGTTATCAATTTCTGAAATACCAGAGCAAGGCTGAAAAATTAAGGAGTACCCTGCAGGAGATCTGTTTTAACGATGATCAGCTTTCTGAAAAGCAAATGGAATATTTGACCGTCCTGAGCGAAGCCGTCTACGCTGCCCGTGACATGGTCAATGAACCGGTGATCAGTCTGAACGCCGAAAAATTTGGGGCTCTCCTTCATCAGATGAGCGCCGAAGTTGGTATAAAAGCAGAGGTCCTGGGCAAAGAACAAATTGAAGCGCTTGGAATGGGTGGCCTTCTTGCTGTTAACAAAGGCAGCATCGACCCTCCGGCTTTTGTCATACTGGAATGGAAACCCGAAAATGCTGTGAACCACCAGCCAATTGTTTTGGTAGGCAAAGGAGTCGTATTTGACACCGGTGGATTGAGCCTAAAACCCACTGCCAAATCCATGGATTATATGAAAAGCGATATGGCAGGGGCAGCAGCCGTGGCTGCGGCCATCCAGATTGCAGCCAAAAACAGGCTGCCACTCCATATTGTTGCGCTTATTCCCGCCACCGACAACCGTCCGGGGGGCAATGCGATCACACCCGGAGATGTAATTACCATTTCAAACGGTGCAACGGTAGAGGTTTTGAATACGGATGCTGAGGGTAGGCTCATTCTCGCGGATGCACTTTGTTATGCCAAAAAATATGATCCGATGCTCGTTATTGACCTCGCGACGCTAACCGGTTCTGCGGCGATGACATTGGGAATTCACGGAATTGCAGCCATGCACAACGAATGTGGCAACCTGTATGAACTTTTGAAGAGTGCGGGAGAAAGGGTTAACGAGCGTTTGGTCGAACTTCCGCTCTGGGAAGAGTATGATGAGATGATCAAATCGAACATAGCCGACATGAAAAATATTGGTGGAGGAGAAGCAGGAGCAATCACTGCGGGTAAGTTCCTCCAAAGGTTTGTTGATTATCCCTGGATTCACCTCGATATCGCCGGACCTTCCTTCCTTCATGCAGCCGACCATTATCGCACGATCGGTGGAACGGCCACCGGTGTAAGGCTATTGTCCGATTTTTTTAACTCACTTGTTCTTCAAACGAATTCAGAAACCTTATAAAATTATTACACAGAGGAATTATTACTCCTGAATGAAACTAAAAATAGCTTTTAAATTGTTGCCTGATCAACGAAACATTTGAGGAAACCTCGAGTGGCACAGAGAGAAAAATCGCTTGCGATTTTTAAACTCAGTGAACTCATTAATTTTTCTCTGAATTTTATTCAAAGGCAAAAATATTTATACGCTCTAAATTCTCGATTATTTGAAAATTATTCTCTGTGTTAAAATTTAAACAGACTCTCAGCCTCAATTTAAACCGGAACCCCCCTAATGATTGAATAAAAGTTTAAATTTGACAAATAATGAGGTCGGGAACCGACCGTTTATACCAATACATATAATGCATGGAACAACATAAATTGAGAATAGGGATCACCCACGGGGATATCAATGGAATAGGATATGAGGTAATTATCAAGACTCTGTCGGACAGCAGGTTGCTTGAATCTTGTACCCCAATTGTTTATGGCTCGCCAAAAGTTGCCGCTTACCATCGCAAGGCGCTTGATGTAGAATTGTTCAGCTTCAACCAAATATCCTCAGCGCGTGATGCCAGCTCAAAAAGGGTGAACATCATCAATTGTGTCGACGAAGAAATCCGGGTTGAGCTGGGAAAATCAACTCCTGAAGCAGGGGCAGCCGCCTTGCTCTCCCTTCAGGCTGCGGTGAAAGATCTGAAATCGGGTGATATTGATGTGGTGGTAACCGCACCCATTAACAAAGAAAACATCCAGTCGGAGCAATTTAAGTTTCCGGGACATACTGAATTTTTCGCCAGCGAATTTGCTGCCAAAAATTACATGATGCTGATGGTCAGCGATCAGCTGAAAGTCGGGGTCGTGACAGGGCACATTCCTCTGTCCCAGGTTCCACAGGCAATAACGAAGGAAAAAATTGTTTCCAACATCCGTATCCTACACAAGACGATTTTGGAAGATTTTTCTATCCGTAAACCACGGATCGCAGTATTGGGATTAAATCCACATGCAGGTGATAAGGGTGTGATTGGCCTTGAGGATCAGAATATCATCTATCCAGCCATTAAACAGGCAAATGAAGAAGGGATCATCGCATTAGGGCCATTCCCGGCTGATGGATTCTTTGGCTCGGGCGATTACAAAAAATTTGATGCCATTCTCGCCATGTACCATGATCAGGGTTTAATTCCATTTAAGGTGCTTGCGTTCGAATCGGGCGTCAATTTTACGGCCGGATTGCCAATCATTAGGACTTCTCCCGGACATGGAACTGCATATGATATTGCCGGAACGGGAGTCGCTTCGGAAGATTCCTTCCGGAATGCGATCTATTTGGCAATTGATGTATTTGAGTCGAGGAAAATGTATAAGTCGCTTTCCAAAAATCCATTGAAGCACCACGAGATCGACCGTACAGGAGGAGAATAATACCTGACAAACCCACTTGCATATGTTCGAACATATAAAAGGATCAGTAATCAGTTTGACCCCGGCCGGGATAGTGATCGAGGCGGGTGATATCGGCTATTTGATCCACATATCACTCACCACCTATTCTCAGCTTCACGGCAGTGAAAAAGCCAAATTATTCCTGCATCAGGTGATTCGCGAAGATGCCCATATTTTGTATGGATTCTTTGAACAGACAGAAAGGGAACTTTTCAGGATGCTGATCTCCGTCAATGGAATAGGAGCCAATACGGCCATTATGATGTTATCCTCACACAAACCCGACGAACTTCAGAATGCCATTCTTACCGAGAACGTTGGATTATTGAAGAACATCAAAGGTATTGGGGTAAAGACGGCACAAAGGGTTATCATTGATCTGAAAGATAAAATCGGAAAACTTCCTGCAGGTGATTTGCTGTTCAGGTCGATCGAAAATCCCGTACGCTCGGAGGCAGTTGCCGCGTTGGAGATGCTTGGTTTTAACAAGAAAGCTGTTGAAAAACTGATCGACCAGGTGCTGACCGAGCAACCGGCCATTTCAGTTGAAAACCTGATCAAGCTTGCGCTAAAGAGTTTTTGACCAATTGAAAAAAGTACTTATCAAGACCCTTGGTGCAACATTGCTCGCCGCATGTATTGCACTGTTTTGGCATAGCAACGCATCCTTTGGAACTGCAAATGTTATGCAAAAGGGCTTTGATGCACTTTTTTTGGCCTCCGCTGATTCAGTTGCCGGTGATACAATTACCTCGCATCTTCGTGCCAAAAGAAGGGAAAATCCATTCTCTCAGTTATCTAACAGGGACAGTACTGCCTTGTATCTGAAAAAACCATCCAATATCCAGACAGAAGTTTTGTACGATGCCCTTACCGGCCAATACCTCATCACAGAAAAAGCCGGGGCCATTGAGTACCGTTTGCCGGGATCGCTGAGCTTGCACGAATACCTTCAAAGAGACCTGAAGGAATCCGTCGACCGCTATTGGCGAAAAAAAATATCACTGAAATCCTTCGAAAGCCGGACGCAAATTATTCCACAGTTTCAAATTGGCGGAGATGCTTTCAACAAGGTGTTTGGCAGTAGTATTGTGAACATCCGCCCTCAGGGATATGTTGAGATGAGCCTCGGGTTGAAGAGCAACAAAATTGAGAACCCAGCCATTCCAACCCGTATGCAACGCAATACCACCTTTGATTTCAACCAAAAGATCAATGTTAGTCTGGATGGGGAGATCGGCGACCGGTTGAAGATGAGGTTCAACTACAACACCGATGCAACCTTTGATTTTGAAAATAAAATCAAACTCAACTATGCTGGTGGTGAAGATGATATCGTTAAAAGTGTTGAGGCGGGAAATGTCTCGATGCCGCTTACCGGAACGCTGATTCGTGGTGGTACCAATCTCTTCGGCGTCAAGACAGAACTTCAATTCGGAAAACTTTCTGTTAGCACCCTCTTTTCTCAGCAAAAAGGTGAGACCAAGGTCATCAACACGGAAGGCGGAGCAGAGCGCACAAAATTTGAAATCAATGCCACCAACTACGATGCCAACAGAAACTTCTTTCTTGCGCATCATTTTTACGACACTTATGACCAGGCGTTAGCCGAAATTCCTATCTTAAAAACATCTGTCACCCTCAATAAGGTTGAAATTTGGGTAACCAATAAATCAAGCCATTTTCAGGAGTCACGAAATATTCTGGCACTACTCGATCTGGGAGAAAAAGGACAAAACAAACAAAACCAGACCATTTCAGAATTTGGGGACACACCTGGTTTGCTCTATCCTTATAACCAGCTTCCCAACAACAATATCAACGGTATATACAAAACGCTTACCACCAATTATTCAGACATTCGTGATATTGCCAGGCTCAATGAAGTTCTTAAACCTCTGTCTGCAAGGGATTTCATCGCCGGCCGCGACTATGAAAAGATCGAAAATGCCAGACGACTCGACTCAACCGAATATACTGTCAATAAGCAGTTGGGGTATATTTCCCTTAACATGGCGCTCAATGCCGACGAAATTCTGGCAGTCGCTTATCAATACACTGCCAATGGGGAGACATTCCAGGTAGGGGAATTTTCGACCGATGGTATTGAAGCGCCAAAAACACTTGTTCTTAAGTTGTTGAAAGGAACTAACCTAAATCCCATTTTTAAAAACTGGGACCTGATGATGAAAAATATTTACAACATTCGGGCTCAGCGAATTTCGAATGAAGAGTTTAAACTCGATGTGCTATACCGGAATGATGCCTCCGGAACTGACCTCAATTACCTGCCTGATGGTCCTTTGAAAGAGAAAAACCTTCTGTCGGTTATGAACCTGGATAATCTGAACAATCAGCTTGATCCATACCCTGACGGCGTTTTTGACTTTATAGACCGAATTACCATTGATGCCCAAAAAGGAAGGATTATCTTCCCGGTTGTCCAACCATTTGGTTCTAACCTGGAGAAAAAATTCAACGGTGATGCCGCTGCGATCAAGAGGTACGTCTATTCTTCATTGTACAATAATACCCGAACGGTTGCCGAACAGGATGCCGAAAAAAATAAATACCACCTAAAGGGAAGTTATAAGGGCCTTTCCAATTCGGAAATATCACTGGATGCCATCAACATTGCAAGGGGATCGGTAAAAGTGATGGCCGGAGGCAGGCAGCTTCAGGAAGATGTGGACTTTATCGTTGATTATACCCAGGGCCGCGTGAAGGTCATCAACCAGGGATTGCTGGAATCGGGTACCCCGATTTCCATCTCTACCGAGAGTCAGGACCTTTTCAGCATGCAGCGCAAGACCATGCTGGGAACCCACCTGAATTACGAAATCAGCAAGAATTTCAACATCGGTTCTACGGTTATGTATCTCCTGGAAAAACCACTGACCCAGAAGGTCAACTATGGCGAGGATCCGATTGCCAACACCATGCTTGGCTTCAATGGTTCTTACAGCGCCTCCTCACCTTTTATCACCAAGATGGTGAATGCTTTGCCATTTATCAATACAAAAGAAGAATCTAAAATTGCCGTTGAAATGGAGTGGGCAAAGTTGTTCCCCGGCCATTCAAAGGCAATATCAAAAGAAGGCGCCGTCTATCTGGATGATTTTGAGGGCACTACCACACCAATCAATTTAAAATCATTCATTGGCTGGTCTCTGGCAAGTACACCACAAGGGAATGAGCAATTCCCGGAAGGGGACCTGATCAACGATCTGGCCTATGGTTATAACAGGGCCCTTCTTTCGTGGTATGTTATTGACCCATTCATGCAACGAAATACAGCCCCTTCGTACCTTCTTCAGCAAGAAAAATTAGATGACCATCGCGTTAGGGAGGTTTTTCAGTCAGAAATTTTCCCCAACCGGCAGAATCCAATCGGACAACCAACCAATATCCCAACCCTCGACCTGGCATTCTATCCCACCGAAAGAGGTCCCTATAATTTTGACACTTATCCGACAGGGCTTTCATCGGGAGTCGCGAAGGATGGCTCTCTATTAAGACCTGAAAGCCGGTGGGGAGGGATCATGCGAAAAATTGAAACCAGCGATTTTGAGGCCACCAACGTAGAGTACATTGAATTTTGGATGATGGACCCTTTTGCTGAAGACAAAGCCGGTGATGAGAACCCCGGGGGAAACCTTATTTTTCATCTGGGGAGTGTGTCCGAAGATATTCTCAGGGACGGAAGAAAATCGTTTGAGCATGGCTTGCCGGCAGACGGCGATTATACCAATCTGGATGTCTCCACCTGGGGCAGGGTTTCAAAGCAACAATCACTCGTAAAAGCCTTCGACAATTCACCACAGGCCAGGATTTTCCAGGATATTGGCTTAGACGGAATCAATTCGAAAGATGAAAAAATCTTTTACAAACAGTTTTTGGCCTCACTGCTTCCGCTCGTTGATGCCACTGCAATGACAAAAGTTGAGAAGGATCCCTCCAGCGATGATTTTCATTACTTCAGGGGGAGTGACTTTGACCAGGAGAAAAAGGATCTCCTTGAACGATACAAATTTTACAGCAACACCGAAGGAAATTCACCAACAACAGACCAGTCGACTGAAAGTTATCCTACTGCAGCAACCTCAATTCCTGATGTAGAGGACATCAATGATGACAATACCCTCAATGAGAATGAGGCCTATTTTCAGTACAAGCTGAAGATTGACCGGGCAAACATGGCTTTGGGGAAAAACTACATCACAGACATCAAGACTTCCGAAGTTACGCTCAAAAGCGGGAAAAAATCTAATATTACCTGGTACCAGTTCAAAGTTCCGATCACCGAACCTGATAAAGCTTACGGAGCCATCAACGACTTCAGATCGATACGTTTTATGCGTATGTTGGTAAACGGATGGAAAAAGCCTGTTGTGCTAAGGTTCGCAACCCTCGATCTGGTGCGCACCAACTGGAGAAGATACGATAAAACCCTCAATCCCGATGGAAGCCCCTCATCCGTATCGACCCAGTTCGACCTGTCGGCTGTCAATATTGAGGAAAACAGTAACCGGAAACCCGTCAATTATGTATTGCCTCCGGGAGTCGACAGGGTGATCGATCCGGCCAATGCGCAACTGCGTCAGCTTAATGAGCAATCCATGGTAATGAAAATCATGGATGTAGAACCAGGGGAAGCGAAAGCCGCTTACAAAATGACTTCTGTTGATTTGCGGCGGTACAAGAACCTAAAACTGGAGGTACATGCAGAGAAGCTGGATGGTATGCCCTTGCGGGATAACGAGCTATCCCTCTTTATACGGTTAGGTTCGGATTTTCAATACAACTACTATGAGTACGAAATACCCCTGAAACTGACTCCGCCTGGTTATTACGACAATGGAAAAGAGAGCGACCGATACATCGTGTGGCCAACAGAAAACAGAGTCTATATACCGTTGGACATGCTGCCACAACTAAAACTTGATCGTAATGCCGAAATGCATGCAAATGGTTCAACCATTGGGATGGGAGATATTTTTGAACAGGTACACAGGGGAGTTAACAGCAACCAGAACAAGATTAAAATTAAGGGAAATCCGGATCTCTCCGAGGTCAGTGTCATGATGATTGGCGTTGGAAACAGAAAAGGTCATACGACCGGAAGCCGTTCGGCAGAGGTGTGGGTGAACGAACTGCGGTTGACCAACTTTGAGGAGAACGGCGGCTGGGCAGCCATCGGACGGGTATCCGGAAACCTTGCCGATCTGGGAACCTACTCCTTTGCCGGAAGATGGATGACATCCGGATTCGGTGATATAGACTCAAAGATGTCGACCCGTTCGAAGGAAGACACTCGTGAATACGATGTCTCAACAAATCTCGAACTTGGAAAATTCTTCAAACCCGAATCAGGCGTGAAGATACCGATGTACATGAGCTTTTCCAAATCAGTGGCAACGCCGGAATACTCTCCCGTCGATAAGGATGTTAAACTATCGGATGCCCTTAACAATGCTGCTACTAAGTCGGAACGGGACTCCATCAAGCAGATGTCGCTTACTTTCAATACCCGGAAAAGTATCAACTTTACCAATGTTCAGATTGACAAACCTGGGAAAAGTGGCGAAAAGAAGTTTTACGATGTTTCGAATCTTTCACTCTCCTATTCCTACAATCTTTTCCAGCATGGTGATGTCAACACACTTATAGAAAGGACGACCAACTCACGGACCTTATTGAATTATCACTTCAACAGCAGGCCAAAATCTATTGATCCATTTAAAAATTTCTCCTTTTTAAAACCAAAGTCGCTGACACTGCTCAGGGACTTCAATTTCAGCCTGTCTCCGGCACAGGTCTCCTTCCGCTCGGATATGAACAACATGCAGAGTGATTTGCAATACCGGAATATTACCAATCCCGATTTTATCCTGCCTGTTTCGCATCAGAATAATTTCACATGGAACCGTTATTATGATTTACGGTTTGACCTCACCAGAAGCCTTAAACTTGATTTCTCTGCCATCAATGCTTCACGGATCGGCGATCCGTTGAAAATTAATACGTTGAATCAGGGAACCTACGAATTGAGACGCGATTCTATCTGGAGGTCAATACTGGAAGGCGGAAAAAATACCCATTACCATCATACCTGGAATGCCACATATACCCTGCCAATCAACAAGATTCCATTGCTTGATTGGACTTCCGCTTCTGCTGTTTATCAGGCCGGATATGATTGGAACCTTGCCCCGGTTACGCGCGGGGATTATCAATTGGGAAACTCCATCAGCAACATGAATTCGATTCAGTTGAATGGTCAGCTTGACTTTCTGCAATTGTACAACAAAGTACCTTATCTAAGAAAAGTAAATCAAAAATATGGCGAATTCAGCAGGGGAAGAAGAGAGAGTCAGGAGAGCAGCCGCCAAAGATATTCTGGTCAACAAATTGCTGTGCCACCTCAAAAATACCAGGAACAAAACCTGAAACTCAAA
>JALOCD010000160.1 GCA_023228025.1 Prolixibacteraceae bacterium
CATACCCCTCTGAGAATCGCATAAACGAGAAAATGATCAAATTATGAGTTCACCTGTGACATTCTCGTCAAGTTGAGGTACTTTTGGGTGCCGTAACGAGGAAAACAGGTGGGAGCAGTATCTTTCACCCGCAACATTGAAATTATTACCCTTTTCGGGACATACATTTATGATGATAGCGGGTGTAATTGAAATTATTGCCGGAATAATTGTTTTGAAGAAAGCTGAGCTGGGTGGTTACATCGTAGCAGCCTGGCTGACATGTATAGCGCTAAGTCTTTTGGTTAGTTTTAACTATTTAGATGTTGCCGTTCGGGATCTGGTAATGGCCATTGCAGCATTTTCGTTGGCACGAATTGCTAAGTTAATCGATTAAAGAAAGACAAAATTCATGAAAGAATCCTTTCAGTATTCAGAAGCGGAGCTGATACAAAAAATTGTAGAGGATGAAATAAAGTTGTATGAAATTGTAATTCAGAGATTTAATTCCTATTTGTACAAAGTTGGAAGATCCTACAGTTTCAATCACGAAGACACTCAAGACTTGATGCAAGACACCTATATTGATGCTTTTGTTAACCTACCCAAGTTTGAAAGTCGCTCAACATTCAAGACCTGGATAATTAAGATAATGCTCAATAATTGTTTTAGAAAGCGGCAAAGATGGAGTTCTAAAAATATTTTCACCACCGAAATAAACGAAAAGTCAACCCCGATGTTTTCAAATAATCAACATATTGATACCAATAAAGCGGTCATAAATGGAGAGCTGAATGATGTAATAGAAAACGCTTTGCTACAAATACCTATTGATTACCGAATGACTTTTATCTTGCGGGAAGTCAATGGATTAAACATCGCTGAAACTGCAGATACTTTAAACATTAGCGAAACCAATGTGAAAGTCAGGTTAAACCGGGCAAAAGCCATGCTGCGAAAAGAGGTGGAGAAATCCTATTCGGCCGAAGATATTTTCGAATTTAACCTCATCCATTGTGGCGCAATGGTCGAAAATGTGATGACAAAACTTAAATACTTAAACTTGTAAATATCGGCTCTGCATTGGTGATGTGGCGGCATTCATTGTTCGCCCAGCCCGGAACCGATGATGAGTAAAAATAATATAGTTGATGTTATGTACAAAAGCTTGGCGTTATCCATCTGCCGGATCCAAAGCTGATTAGCGATATATCGGTGATTGTTTGTTTGTCGCCCCGCTATATTTCCCAATGCAATGTTGTAGACAGCCAAAATCGTTTCAGCATTTATTTTTGTCCAACGCTATTTACTTCAATCCAATATCCGTTGGGGTCTTGAAAAAAGACCTGCTTAATTCCGTCAGCTCTTATATTTACTTTGTTCGGTGTCCCTGGCCAGTCAGAATAAACTATCTTATTTGCATTAAGAATTTTTAATAAATCGTCAAAGTTGTTTGTTGTTAAAGCTATGTGAACTGCCTTGTTTATAATAACAGTGTCTTTTACAATGGATACTAAATGCAATTCTTTTCCTTCTCGTAAAGAAAACCATCTAATGCCGTCCATTTTTGCCCTATTCGTTATTTCCTGTAGTCCTAAAACATTTTTATAAAAATCTGCTGAACGATTTACGTCTTTTACAGAAAGAGCCATATGATTAAACGACAGGTTTAAATTGACTGGACTTTGTCCATATGTTGAACAACAGAACAGCATACTGATTACAATGATTATTTCTTTTCTCATGTTATTGTATTTTTTAGTGTTTGTTGGATGTTTTATCACTTATGTCCTACCACACATAAAACTGATTGCCGAATTGGTTGCCTACAACTATCCAATAGCTGGTAATTTCCCGTAGAGTAACCTAGAGTGACGATACCCCACATTGCTTTACGGGAATTTTCTTTATTACCTGTTTATGGAATGTCAATTCTAAGTTGCGTGACTATCCAAAAAAAGCATACACCAGTTGGCAACTCCATTTTACTTCACCAATGACCGCAGGTATTCAAGCACAGATCTTGCTTTGGCCTGATTGAGGGCAGGATCGGGCATTGGCAAATTGTTGTATTTAGCCAACAATGCCTTGACCGTGGCATTCTCTTTCTGCATCTGCACCGGGTTCAATAGAATATTCATGATGTATTCAGGGGTACGTGTCTTGGTTACATTTTTCAATGCCGGACCCAACTTGTTTTGATCAATATCATGGCATATGATACACTGATTGGTATAAATTACCTTACCTTCATTCCCCATTTTACTGTTCAGCGGACCAAGTTCGACACTTTTTATCGGACCGATTCCCTTGTCCTTATCCTGAGGATTGGACGATTCATCTATCGAAACCATGGAAGGATCCGCTACAATATTCCCGGCAAAGTAAAATTGCCTTGCTGACACAGAACTGGGATGGAGCAACACAATCAACACTGTTGTAAATAGTGCGAGAAAAAATATTCGTTTCATTTGATATTTATTTGAATCATTACAAAATTAAAACTTAATCCAAGAATAACCAACATCATCAAAAAAGAAAAATATAGTCCATTCACACTGACCATATGCTTCTTACATCAAGGAAAACATTACCCTAATCTTATGTTTTACAATTAATTGGAATATGCAATTCGATTAAAAATTACTACGTTTGTTTTTAAACAGAATGAGCAATTGAATAATTTTACGGTCAATCTCCAAATATTTACATCAATTATTTCTGTTCAGCACCGGCCCTGATCTTATCCAGCAACCGGTTTAGTTCCCGAATCTCCGTTTCAGAAAGATTGGCAAGCAATTTGTCCACCATTTTTTCGCATTCAAACATACTGTCGAGCAGGGCCAATCCTGATGCAGTGATTTCAACCGCCTTCTGGCGCCTGTCTTCGGAGTTCTCCTTCCTGGTAAGCAGACCCTTTTCATACAGACGATCTACAATTCGGCTTACGTCCGAATCTTTGTCGAGCATCCGCTCCTTGACAAATCCTATGCAAATCGGCGCTTCGGAGCGAAATCCGCGGAGTATCCGCAACACATTGTACTGCTGTTCTGTAAGACCATGTTTTTTCAGGCTCTGAAAAAACTCGTAACCCAACAGTTTCGTCGTATAGGTGAGGTTGATCATCCCTTTGTGGTAATCGTTGCGAAACCTTCCTTTTAGTTCGTCCTCTAATGACATATTGATTATAATAATTGACAATGGAAAATTGAGAATTGACAATGATGTTAGCCAAAAAGTATGTTAGAAAAAGAGAAGATGGTTCAATCCTTCAAATATCCGAATTTCCCTTTTTGGTAATCTTCGAAAGCCTGAAGAATCTCCTGTCGTGTGTTCATCACGAAGGGACCATGCGCGGCGATGGGTTCCTGAATATCCTCACCACTCATGATCAAAACTAAGGCCCCATTTCCCGATGCAATTTCAAACTCCTCACCTTCATTCTGGAAGAGGACAAAATGATCCGTTGGCACCTCTTCGGCGCCATTGACCGTGATTTTTCCTTCAATGACCAGTAGTGACGTATTGTAAGCGGCAGGAAATGAAAAAGAGGCCTTCCCATTTTTGTTCAGATTGACATTGAACAGGTTAATGGGCGAGAATGTATTGGCAGCACCCGAAATATTTCCGTATTCACCTGCAATTACAGCCACTGTTCCGGCTTCGTCAGGAAGGGTAAATTTACTGATCTGCTCTTTGGTAATTCCCTGATATTTGGGCTGTGACATTTTGTATTTTGCGGGAAGGTTTACCCAAAGCTGAACCATTTGCATCTCTCCCCCATTCCTGCTGAACTCCTTTTCGTGGTACTCCTTGTGGAGGATTCCGGAGGCAGCAGTCATCCATTGAACATCCCCCTCTCCAATCACGCCACTTTGTCCGGTGCTGTCGTGGTGAGCCACGCTTCCTTTGTAGGCAATGGTAACTGTCTCGAAGCCCCGGTGCGGATGAACGCCAACTCCCATCTGATGCTCAGAGGGAGGGAAATAATACTTAGCCCCGTAGTCAAGTAATATAAATGGGTTCATTCGCTCCATATCCAACCTGTAACCACCAGGTATAAAATTATGTACCCTGAAACCATCACCCACAAAATGAGGTTCAGGCGGAGAGAGTACCAATTCAATGTTTTTTACTGACATAACTAATTGATTTTGAAAAACTCAGGATTCCTCAGGTAGGCGACCCCCCAAATAAGTAAAAGGACAACGGTTGGCATCACGATGCTCATTCCCCCGGTCATGTGCAGGATGATTGCCCCACCCATATAGGAACTTAGCAGCAAAGTACCGTATTTGTTGGTTTTCGGTAATAGGAACAACAAGGCCGAAGTTATTTCGCCCAGCGCGATAATTATCCGCCAGTCGCCAAGTTTAATCTGGTCCATCTGCTCAGGATGTAAAAAGAGTTTACCGGAAGCGCTAAAAAGAAAAAGTGCGGTTAGCAATCCTGCGATGACCCAGGATATGATGTTGCTAGTTTTCGAAATTTTCATACAATGATTTTTAATTTTTAATGATGAATAAGGATTACAAATGTCGTAATTATACGTGTAAACATTATATGTTATAACATATTTTTAGCGTTTTCTGCAAAATATTTTTTATATCACTAATAATCTGCTAATTATCAAGATCAGGAGTGTTATACAATGTATCAGAAGTAGCTGTTTTCCTAAAATCAAAACACTTTTTCCGAATATAGAAACCCCGTTTATTTTTACTGATGCAACTTTGCAACATCATATACGTTACTATTTAAGAAAGCAGTATTGCTTTTACCTTGTGTCCTTCGTGATACCCTTTGTGACATTTGTGGTATGATTTTGAAAATTAACCGCTAAGGGCACAAAGTCTCACACAAAGGTTATCAAAGTGAAAACCCTATATTCAAAATAATAGTCATGAACAACATTATTCTTCACAAAGCTGATACCCGCGGTGATGCCAACCACGGCTGGCTGCACAGCAGGCATACTTTCAGTTTTGCCAATTACTACCATCCGGAGCGGGTTCATTTTGGGGCGCTTCGGGTATTGAATGATGATATCGTCGATGCAGGTATGGGTTTCGGCACCCACCCTCACGACAACATGGAGATTATTTCCATTCCACACGAAGGTGACCTTGAGCACAAGGACAGCATGGGAAATGTTAGCGTAATCAGTCAGGGTGACATTCAGGTAATGAGCGCAGGTACAGGAATTTACCACAGCGAATACAACAAGAACAAAGATAAACCTGTCAAATTTCTGCAGATCTGGGTCTTTCCCAACAAACAAAATGTCGTCCCGCGTTATGGTCAGATCACGTTGAACCTGGCCGATCGTCACAACACACTTCAGCAAATCCTTTCGCCCAATCCATGCGATGCGGGGGTCTGGATCCACCAGCAGGCATGGTTTCACCTGGGGAAATTCGATAAAGGGCTAAACCTGGAATATGCCCTTAAGTTGAAAGGGAACGGAGTATATGCCTTCGTATTGAGCGGGGATATTACCATCAGTGGGCAGCCGCTAAACAGCCGCGACGGTCTCGGAATTTACGATGTCGATTCCATTTCTATCCATGCCGACAGTGATTCTGAATTGTTGTTGATGGAGATTCCGATGTCCATATAAATAATGGGAAAAAATTAATGCCTCATTTATCCAAAATCTGACCCCTCTAAATCTCCCCGAGGGGGGAGACTTTTGATTTGTGTTTAAATCAAAAGTCAGTGCTATACTCCACTCCCTTGGAGGGGTTGGGGGAGGTCAAATGATGAGAATATAAATTATGACATTATTATATTTTTATTACTTAGATAAATTATATCTTCCCGTTAGAACAAGTGATTCCAAGAAAAAGCTTGAACTTTTCGACAAACGTATAACGTATAAAAAATCAAATTTTTCCTATAACTTTATATCACTGGATAATGGTTATTATTACATCAACTTTATTGTAAAATTTTAAAAAGGAGGTAAAATGGAACCAAAAATTGCGCAAAAAGCGCCTTTTGTCGTCGAACTTGAAGCAGGAAAAGAGTACCATTGGTGCGCTTGCGGACAGAGTAAGAATCAGCCATTCTGTGATGGCTCTCACCGCGGAACCGGATTTGTTCCCGTGTTTTTTACCGCAAAAACATCTGGAAACCACTATCTTTGTGGATGCAAGCACACAAAGAATCCACCTTTCTGCGACGGTACCCACAAAACGCTTTAGGGAAAAAGAGTCCTGAGAAATCGGGGCTCTTTCCTTTTATTTTTCAATCTTTAATTTTACTAAATTGTCAGGGTCAAATCGCACTGTCCCTTTTGGCATCCCAATGTAAAATTTTAAAGAATAAACCCACATGAATCCCACCAGACGTGACTTTATCAAATCAGCATCCTTGCTTGGGGCAGGGGCAGTTTTTATTCCAAACCTAATGAGCTGCTCCCCTTCGGGACGGCTGAATATCGCTGTGATAGGCGTTGGTGGACAAGGAGGCGGTAACTGGAGCAAGATGATCAACCAGAAAGAGCCAAAATGGAACGAGAACATCGTGGCACTCTGTGATGTT
>JALOCD010000032.1 GCA_023228025.1 Prolixibacteraceae bacterium
CATCCGCTCGGTTATTGATACCGCTATTAAGAATAACCAGAACCCTTTCGAAATAATCCGGCTGATCGCTCAATGCGAAGTAGTCACTGAATAGTTACCTTTTTTCCAATTATTTAAAGTTATACCAAGGTTTTTGATCCCTTGGAGTGAAAATAAATCAGAAGCAACAGGCATTATTATATAATCAGAACTTATTGTAACAGCTCTGTTTATTGCTCCTAAATTTGGACCAACATCAATTAGTATTAATTCTGCATCTTTCTGCTTCGCCGCATCATTAATGATGGTATTAAAGATGCTGGTAATTTTAAATGAATAAATATCCCCTCCCAAACATTCCAACCATGCCTTACTTAATTTGTCCTCAAATGTTGACAATGATAAATTGCCTATAATTAAACCGAGATTTTCTGTAATTGGCTCAACATGTACAGGGATGTAAGGGTCGCCGGATACTACCGGAATTATTGAATCTATAATAGTTAACTTTAATTCTTGTTCATATATTTCTTCCAGTCTTTCAATACTAAGAAACATGGAAGTAAGGTTTGATTGTGGGTCTAAATCTACAGCTAATGTTTTTATCCCCAATTGTGACAGCATCCATGCAACGTGATAAACAGTTGTAGTTTTACCTACACCTCCTTTGTTATTAAAAAAAGTTATAGTTCTCATTTTACCATTTTGAATTTATTGGTATCGAAACTTTGAATTTTGTAATCAATGTAATATCAAATTCAGGTTCTGGATTTCCATTTTTGTTAAATTCTTCTTTAGCTCTTTGAATTCCATAATTGAATCGGTTTACATAACCTAAAATTTTCATTGCTTCAGCTAAAACAATATTTCGATAGTCACTTGCATAAGGGAAATTCTGGGCATTTACGTCACCAAATAAACCACCAGGATTAAGAATTTCTATGCGATTTGAAAACTCATATATATAGATTGGTGCGTTTGATTCATAACTGCGATGCATGATTGCATTCATTATTAATTCACGTAATGCCCAATAAGGATAATTTCTTATGATTTGTTCTTGAAATGTATCTTGTCTTACAGGTCTTTCTTTAATAATGTTATTTTTTATAAAATCGTCTATAGAATTCAATTCAGTTATCATCGCTCCAGAAAATTTCTTTTCATATTCAACATCACAGATCATTTCATTTCCTTGAAATTTAACATACTGTATATATGCACCGGGAAGATAAAATTCAGGATTGATACCAAATAATATAATGCCTGCATTGGTCGGGCATTTTTCTTTTAAATCATAAAATCTAAGAGAAGCGAGCTGCACTTCAATAGATCTTCCATTCTCGCTTAATGTTTCTTTGTCGACAGCGATGGAAAGGTAGTTTAATTTAAAATACTCTAAACTAATATCAGATAAAGTTGAACCAAATGCTGGTACCAAATCGTATGTTTTAGCATATGCAGCTCGCCTTTCAGAGAGTATTCTTTCTTCTTCAATAGTTGCTCTCCCTTTACGTGGTCCTATTCTTATCCAGCATCTTCCATCAAAACGAACAGGAGGATAGGATGAAGGTTGAACTACTACTACCACAACATCTCCTCCGTCTATTTTATATACTGGACTCACCACTAATGATGGTTGAGGAAGCACATTCCCATTTGATTTAATATTTCCTATTTTTTGTAATTCTTCATCTCCTATGGTCATCCCATTTACAGTTCCGTCATCATTTACTCCAAGTAAAATATATCCCGGCTTTTTATGATTGGGAAAATCGTTTGAAAATGCACAGGCAGCCGGACCCAATTTATCTTCTCTGAATGAAATGGTTCTTTCTATACTGTCAGGCTCCAAATCTTTCATCAACGCCTTTATTTCCTCTATTGTTAACATCTCTTCTTAAATTTAAATCGTTTTAAAATCAATCTCTGCATCCTTCATCTGCAAAACTGCATTGGTTTTCAGTTGGTCGTTGTTTGCAAAAAGCCGATCGAGAGTGATTACCTTTTTCGGTTTGGCTGAAATAATGGTTTCTATCAAAGGTTGGTTTATCTCCTCCAAAGCGATGACAAGTTCACCTTCGTTGACCGAATAGAAGTTGTTCGTTGCTTCTACTTTATCCGTAAGCAGATAGCCGGCCTTCAGGATTAATTCATAAAGCATATTCTCTTTTTCGCTGCCTTCCCTTACCGGATCTGTAAATATTTCCAATTGCTGTTCCAGATTATCTTCCGTGATCTCGCTGCCTCGCCATATTTTGAAATTGGAGGAGGAGAGTTTGAACACTTTGAACCCCTTGTCTGCATTTGGATTAGCCGGGTTTATATGATTTACCGGATTTTCACTATTTGGAAAAAGTTTCTGTTGCGCCTCTTTTCCCTCAAGCATGGGATTCTTTGAATCGGGTAAATCCTGGTTCAGACGTTTGATAACCCGGCGGATGCGATCTTTTGAAATGTCTGCAATGGTTTTGTAACCTGCTTTGAATGCTTCGCTGCTCTCATCGCATGGCTCAGGAAGCTGGACTAAAATAAATTTTCGGTTGCCACCGTCTTCTTTATTGAGTTCCATTACGGCATGAGCTGTTGTTGCTGAACCTCCGAAAAAATCAAGAATAATATCGTTCTCGTCTGACGCAAATTTTAGAAGATGTTTAATAACCGCCGTTGGTTTCGGATAAGGGAAAAAATTGACGTTACCAAAAAGTTCCTCAATCTCTTTGCTACCATGTTGAGTATAAATGTTTTCAATTATAGAAGTAACTTTCAACAATTTCTCATTCCCATCATCACTAATAAGATATTGCTTGATATTTACTGTCCAAATTCCATCTTTATCCTGATTAAATTCTAATTCATTATTCTCAATGGCTTTAAGGGTTCTTTCTTTTGACCATAACCATTGTCTTTTGGGTGAAATAATTTCGCCTTTGGGGCCAGGAATATTATATACAAGATTTTTTCTTTCACCCATGCTCTTTGCTGCTTCAAGAGGCTGAGTTCTATATGGTCCTCTTGTTTCGAAGTATAAATCCTTCTTAGTATAATACTTAGCAATAAAATCTTTGTTGTTTGAAATAAATATTGGGGTAAGAATGTCTTTATTATTTGAATACATCAACACATATTCGTGTAGATTTACTAAATATTTTTCTTTAGCCCCACCACCATATCTTTTTTTCCAGATAATTTGCTCAACAAAATTCTCCTCTCCAAAAATCTCATTCATCATTAACCGAAGATTATGTACTTCATTGTCGTCAATATGAACGAAAATAACCCCGTCATCGCGCAATAGATTCTTTGCCAGGAACATACGGGGGTACATCATGCTGAGCCAGTTGGAGTGGTAATGGCCGCTATCCTTGCTGTTCTTGCGGAAGAAGCCCTCTTTCATCAGGTAACCCTCCTCGTCTTTCTCACCGATGCGTTTGAGGTATTCCTCTTTGTTTTCCTTAAAGCTGTCGGGATAGATAAAGCTGTCGTTTCCGGTATTGTAGGGGGGGGCAATGATGATGCACTTGATTTTGTTGTAATAGGCTTTTTGCAGGACTTTCAGCACCTCAAGGTTTTCACCCTCAATGAAGATGTTTTCTGTGGTTTCAAAATTGATGGACTCTTCCGGAACAGGTTTAAGGGTGGCCGTAGTAGATTGTTGCAGCACTTTAAATGCTTCGGCTTTTCCGGCCCAATTTAACACATAGCGTTCATTTTGGATGACAAAGTTCTCTTTCCCAAGTGTTGCCTGAAGTTTCTCCCAATCAATTTTGCCTTCAGTGATCGTTTCGGGGAATAGCTGTTTCAGCTTTTCCAACTGATCAAGCTGTATATTTAATGATGATCCTTCCATTTTGTAAAGTTCAAAATATTTTCGTCATAATCCACCCTGCATCCTGGTCAAAATCCGGGATATTTTTCCCACCACTCGTCATCCGGGTTGTAAATGTTCAAGGCGCCGCCTATTCCTTTGAGCATGGCCCGATGGTTGGCACGAAGCAGCGCTTCGGCAGTAAACAGGGTCATTTGCGTATCGTCCGTGAATTCTCCTGTCTGGTCCTCAAATTCGACATAACCTGAAATTCCATCGGGACCATATTTTAGGCGGATCTGAGCTAAATTGAGAAATTCAACCGGTGCGCCCAAAGCGTCGCCGACAGCTCCTCCCAGAATGCAACCAATGTAATTTTCTTTTGAAACGTTAGTCATTAAAAGGGTAGGTTGAATGTAATTACCGGATTAAATTTAATGATTTTATTGATTGATGTCCCTGCTTTTAAAAATTTGGTCCGGTCCGTCCGAAAGGAGAGGGTCGGATTTTTTCAAAATTTGTTCGCGGACGGTTCTCCGATCGTACATTTTTTTCTACAAATATGTCGCCCCGATGGGGCTGGTTTTTATAGATTTGTTGATCTGTGGTTAAATCTTCGCAGGTGTTGGAGCGATTATCTTTTGGAGCAGTTGCATCAGAAGATAATCAGTACCGATTGCTCCGTAGCAATCAGGATGAACGGTTTAAAATGAATGGAAATGTGAAAGTAAAGCCGCCTGGTGGACAATGTGTAGATTCCTAAATTTGTGTTTGATCTGCACAGTTTTTGATTCATGTAATGATTCAGATTGCTTCTCCGCCGGCTGGCGGAGAAGCAATCTGTTAATAATCAATAGATTTAAAGCATATTTTTCTGTTTCTGCTCATTCATTTAGCAGCCAGTCTCTTTTTGAGTTCCTCCTGGTTAAGTGCGATAAGATGGCCAATTGGTTGTCCACCGCGATAGGTCACTACCCTTAACGTTATTGGTCCTTCCGGCAGATCAAATGGTTTGGAATATTTTGGGGAAAATCGTCCGGGCATGGCTTCATCAATCGTATAATAGATGTCAAGATCAGGTATTTCAGTATCTATCTTGATGGTCATTTTCCCCTCTTTGCCAGTTACACTGACAATCGCATCGTAAATTGCCGTAGAATAATTAACGCCGGCTATATAAGAACGACTAAATTCATTTTCAACACGTTGATAGAAATTTGTCCAGTTTTTTGAGGCATGGGGCGACCAGAAATCTTCAGCAAGCGCCCAGCCTCGCGGCCAGGTCATGTATTCAAGCTGATACTGGTTTTGCATCACATCGCTCCACATGAGTGCCTCAGAGCCAAGAATTTTTTTTATATCTACCCCTTCAATAACAGGATTATAACCATAACAGTCCTTTAGCCTGTTCATACCATAACTTAATGGTTCAACGGTCACTTCACCCTGTGGCAGGTTAAGGAATGAAAATGCGGGTGTCAAAACAATGGGATGCCCTTTTTCTGCCGCTTCAACTGCTATTCTGTCTTCGTGCCAGATCATCATGAGTGCTTCAGGATCAGTGCTTCCCGGTAGGCTTTCATCCCAGGCAGCCAGTTTTTTGCCTTTTGATTTCACTATAGCTTCAACACGTTTCACAAAATAGGCCTGCAATTCGATGGGATGTTTCATATTCATTTTCTTCATCAACGCCAGGCAGCCTGGATCATTGGCCCAGAATCCTTTGTAACATTCATCCCCGCCGATATGAATGTAAGGAGTTGGAAACAGCGCTGCCACTTCTGTAAAAATCTTGTCGAGAAATTCATATACTTTTTCATCGGAGGGGTTTAGATTATTATCCTTTGTCATCCTGAAGACCCCATCCCCGTAAAAATAGGAGAAATGGCTGCCAGGGTTGACTTTCATTGTTGTATCCTTCGTGCAGCACAATTCGGGATAGGAAGCGATAGCTGCCATGTTATGCGCCGGGACATCAATCTCGGGAATTACCTCTATATAACGGTCCTTTGCAAATTGTATGATCTCTTTGATATCTGATTGGGTATAAAACCCGCCAGCAGTGGCTGCTTCTCCTGGCTTTGGTTCGGCACGACCTCCATACAATCCGTATCGCGGTACCCGCCATGCGCCAACTTCAGTTAATTTTGGCAAAGACTTGATTTCAATCCTCCAGCCGTTATCATCCGTTAGGTGCATGTGGAAAATATTGTATTTATACCTGGAAATCTGGTCGATGTAGCGTATAACTTCTTCTTTTGTGAAAAAAGTACGGCTTACGTCCAGCATCAGCCCTCTCCAGCTAAAACGGGGATAATCGGTGATTTTAACAGATGGAACGGTCCATTTCGTGGCTACCACAGTTTTGCTTTCAATTTCCTTTGGCAAAAGCTGAAGCAGTGTTTGCATACCATAGAAAAGACCTGCCGGCGTATTCGCATTGATAATCACCCCATTGGGGGATGAAACAAGCGAATAACCTTCCTTGCCGATTTGTGCCACGGCGGTTTTGTTCAGGTTGAATTGTATCGAACCGGCTTTCCCCTGTTGCGGTTTAATTGAAAATCCGGTCGAAACTTTTAGTTTCTGAGCAAGCATCTCTGCTGTTTTACGGCTTTCCTGGCTGTCGAAACCAATCGTAGAAGTTCTTGTCAATAAGAAGGATCCATTGGATTGCTTCATTTCAACGGGCTGAGGGATCAGCGAAATAGCAGGGTATTGTCCATATACCGTTGCAACATAGAAAAAAAGAAACAGTACAGTAAATCTTTTCATGGATGATGAGCCTTAAAATAATTTGAAATAGATTATTTAATTGTTGAAAAATTTTTCCAACAATCTTTTTCATGGAACACTTTAGAATTAAGCAAAAGGAAAAATATATTGCCTCATTCTTAAAAATTTGACCCCTCTAAATCTCCCCGAGGGGGAGACTTTAGATTTGTGTTCAAATCAAAAAAAGTGCACTGCTCCCCTCCCTTGGAGGGGTTGGGGGAGGTCAAAATTCTCAGGAAAATAATATGACATTATATTGTTACTATTACTTAAGACGAACAAAGGCGTTGGTACACATATAACATGAGTATCAATTCCTGTTAGTGCCTACTTCATTTCAATGTTCAATAATCTTTCAAATTATTTCAAAAACTTCTCCCTCCTTTGCAGATTGGTCAGGCCTCCGAGGAGAAAGACAACGCTGCCAATACTCAGAAACATGCGGTTCTTTTGGGAAATTTGTGCCCAGACCATCTCGTTCATCCGCTGGGGGATATCGTAGGGATTGTGGAAGACATTCCATTGCGTTTTGCCCAATACATCGCTCATCATCAACAGAAAGACGCCGATAATGATCATCACAACAGCTGTTCCGTTACCATTTTTTACCATAGTAGATACCAGAAAGGCGAGGCAACCCAGGAAAAGGATCGGAAACATCAGCTGAAACGACATATTGAAGACCGGGAAGGGTATCAGGCCAAAATAGCCAAACCAGCAAAACAGATAGATGATCGCCCAGGTAAGAAGGAAGATCATGAAAAGCCTTATCAGCCATACCTTGTACCGGTAATCGGGGATTCCGAAAAGAATCTCCAGTATCCTTGAATCTGCATCATTTTGGATTCCGAAAACGGTAGGGTAGAAGACAAGCAATATCCCGGGGAAGAAAAGTATGCCGTATACATTGGATGAGTTAAATCCGGGATGGTTAAATACCAGTTGGATCGAGAGTAAAATATAAAAAACCAAGGAGGCTAGGACAAACCAAAAGAAGCGACCGGCAAATATGATCTTCAGGTTGTACCGGGCCATTTTCATCACCAAATCGGCCCTATTCTTGAGTTTACTTTTCCAAATTGCGTTATCCATATCGCTTTTATATCAAATATTGTTCAATTAATCATCAAGTTATAAGTGATGAGTGATGAGTTATAATGTCAACTATCTAAATTACAGGTAAATATCATAACTCATAACTCATAACTTATAACTCATAACTTATAACTCATAACTTATAACTCATAACTCATAACTTATAACTCATAACTTATAACTCATAACTTATAACTCATAACTTATAACTCATAACTTATAACTTATAACTCATAACTCATAACTTATAACTCAAAACTTATAACTTATAACTCATAACTTATAACTCATAACTCATAACTTATAACTCATAACTTATAACTCATATCTTCTTCCTAAATCCTTTCAATATGCACAAATAGGCCTCCTCCAGCACCGGTTTGACAACGACAGCGTCTTCAGCCGGTTTCTCTGCAGAAAGGAAACGCATTTTGATCATCTCTCCATCGCGCATGTGGTGGATGACGCGTTCTTTCAACGGGAAGGCATCAAACTCCTTGGCGGGAATAGTGAATTGCCAGACAAATCCTTCGGCCAGCTTCACCATGTCGTTCGGATGACCAGCGTAACACAGCTCACCGCGGTTAACGACCGCTACCTGGTTACAGGAGCTCGAAATATCCTCGATGATGTGTGTAGAGAAGATTACGATGCGTTCGCGGCTCAGTTCGACCAGAAGGTTCCTGAAGCGGATTCTTTCGCGCGGGTCCAAACCTGCAGTAGGCTCATCGACCACCAGAATGCGCGGTAAATGAAGCAGAATCTGAGCAATACCCATCCGTTGTTTCATGCCGCCCGAGAAACCTCCAATCTTATCGTCCTTACGGTCCCAGAGGTGTACGGAGCCGAGGCAATATTCGATCCGTTTGTCCCTCGTCGGACCATCTGTCAGTCCCTTCAGTATGGCCTGATAATCCAGAAATTCGTAGGCAGACATATTTTCATAGGTGCCAAACTCCTGTGGCAGGTAGCCAATCAAGCCCTGTAACTCTTCCCGTTTCTCCTGGGTATCAATACCATTGATCCAGACCTTGCCATAACTTTGTTCGTATATGCCGCAAATGACCCGCATCATGGTTGATTTACCGGCTCCGTTTGGTCCCAGGAGGCCTATCATCCCTGTATTGATCTCGAGCGAAACACCTTTAAGGGCTTTGAATGGATCTCTTTTCCGTCCGAGCACAGGCATCTGTTCAACAATCTTGAAGAAAACCCGGCGGATTTTGGCAAAACGACCTTTTAACCTTTCAATGTTGACATTTTCGATGTAGAGCCGGTCAGCAGTAGTTTTTACTGCCAACGCGAAATACCATAGCACACCAACGACAACTACAGAGACAATCTTTTCCCATTTGAAATAGAAGAAGACCAACGTCAGGAAGGGAATGCCCCAGAAGAGAATTTGTTTCCCCAGACCCGCCAGTTTGCTTCTCCACTTTTTGTTCTCATTTTCTGCACGGTAGTTGAGGTATTCAGCCACGGGTTGCCACATGGCCAGCGCCATAAAGTAAATAAGAAGGGCAAAAAAGAGGGCATAGAGACCATTGCGCAAATATTTGAAGGTGAAATAGATCAGGAAGCCCAACAGTGGTAACTGCCAGATGAAAAGATCGAAATCCCTGATACTTCTGTAATATTTCAATTGACCTGCACGTTCGCGGATGTTGGTGTTGCCTTTCCACTCCCTGGCAAAACGACTTCCCCAATCGTAAATCTTAACCAGGTTCTCGATCTTGATGGTGATCTGCTTATCAGGATCAATCACGGTTTCGGTAGCCTTTCGCAGACTGTTCATGATGAACCAGGTGGTTCCCGGAATCACAATAACCAGAGCGACAAGATCCAGTAATTGCCAGAGCAGGGCATCTACACGGTAATATACGAACAGAATACCCGAAACCAGAAGTACCCCCTGAACAATTTTGAGCCTCCAGTTCAGATCTCTCATCCATTGCAGCGTAGTCTCCAGTCCGGAGTAGAATGTTGGGATGAAGACCAGGGTAAGCAAGGTACTCAGACTTAATCCTCCAATAACAGTAATGGCAAACGGAGCGCCGATGGCGCCAACATATTCATTGTCGCCCATAGCCAACGGTAGCATGGCTGCGATGGTGGCGATGGCTGTAATCAGGATCGGACGAAGTCGCGACATACCCGCCATGATCAATGCCCTGTTTTTCCTGAATCCACGTTTGCGGAGGATCTGTGTATAGTCGATCAGAAGGATCCCGTTGTTGACAACCACTCCGATCAAAATTAAAAATCCGATCAGGGTGTTGGCATTGAAGAGTGAATTGTTCGTGAATATCAGTGCAAGGAAGGAGCCGATGGCCGCCAAAGGGATACTGAACATCAGTACGAAAGGAGTAGATACCGATTCAAATACGGAAGCCATGATCATGAATATCAGGACGAAAGCAGCCAGAATGAGGAAGTAGAAATCTTTGAGGGTATCCTCTTCGTGGATCACCTGGATGGCTACACCGGAGGGCATGTTGTAATTCTCAACTACCTTGTCTACTTCGGCCCGATAGGATTCGAGCAGATCTTTGGAATCCTGGGAGGCATCCACAAAGCGGAATCGCACCTCTATCTGCTTCTCCTGGTTTACCCTTGTTATGCTGGCATACCCGGATGAGAGTACGACATCGCTGATGTTTTGCAGTTCATGCAGACCACCCTTGGTATCAGACACAGGCAGTGTCCGCAGGTCGAAGGCTGTTCTGCTCCTTTTTGCCTCTTCGGCAGTTTGTCCTTTTTTTGGCATCTCCTTGATGGTGATGTCGTATTGCTCATTTCCCTGTTTGAACGGGATGTTGGTGTTAATCTCTTTGCTGAAGGAGTTCAGTTCCCCGGATACACTATTGAGCGAAACATCATAGGCATTCATCATCAAAGGATGGAACCTTAGGTGCACTTCGGGACGGTTGTTCGAATAACTTACACGTACTCCGTTCATCGACTCCAGGCTCTCCAGAAAGTACTGTAAGTCAGAGGCGACATTCTTCATCACCTCAAAATCCTGACCTTTGATGACGATACGTTCCCAGTTGGAACCCACGCCCATCATCTTCATGAAATTTCCGGTACCGGATCCACCCATGCCTGACGCACCGGTGTCCCCGCCAGTGGATGATGCATCGGTAATGTCAATGGTACCGCCTGGCACGTCGTTTACTTTGTTGGTTACCTCATCACGGATCTGGGAGAGGGAGCGTTTCTTGATTTTTTCGTAATCTTCTTTCAACTCCACCATCACGCTGGCACTCTCTACCTGGATGTTACAGGTCACATCTTTGATCTCTTCAACTCCTTTGATGCGGTTTTCAACTTCGCTTACCACCTTGTCGCTGGATTCGATGGTTGATCCGGAAGGCATGGTGATATTAATGCGGAAAGCATTGGTTTTGACTTCGTTGAGGGTGCTCATGCTTACTGCCAGGCAGATAAAGATGGTAACAAAGAAGAATATAAGTGCACCGATAATTGTTTGGGCAGGTTTACGCAATGAATATTTCAATATCATTACATAAGCCTGGACCAGTTTGTTTCGGGTGGAGACCCGGGTAAACTCCATGCTGCCGCCGGCTTTCTTTTTCAAAAAAGCATAAGCCATCATGGGGACCAGAAGCATGGCAACGGTCAGGGAAACCAGAAGAGTCGAGATGATTGAGATCCCTATGTTCTTGCCCAAAAGTTTAATCAGAAAATTGTCTGAAAAAAGGAATGGCAAAAAGACCGTTGTAGTTGTAAGGGTAGCGGCCAGTACAGAACGCCAAACCTCAGTTGTACCCTGTATCACTGCATCCCGCGGTGATTTACCTGTGGCTCGCAACCTATAAATATTTTCCAGGACCACCACGCTGTTATCGAGTAGAATCCCCACGGCGAGCGCCATGCCCACAAGCGTTAAGCTGTTGATGGTCACATCGGAATAGTAGAAAAAGTTGAAAGCAGTCAATACCGAGATTGGAATTGCCAGGGCAATGATCGAGACCAGCCGGATGTTTTTAAGGAAAATCCAGAGAACGAAAATAGCAAGTATTGCCCCTACAAGGGCAAGTTCGCCAATTTGGTTCAGGTTCTTCGACATCGTTTCTGCAGCGTTGTTCTGAACCGTTATTTCTATCTCTTTTGGAGCCAGATCCTTGTTTAATTTAGCAATGACAGCAAGCGTCTTTTCAGATAATTCGATCAGATTGGACTGAGCATCATTGACCAATGTTATAGAAACCGCATCTTTGCCATTTACCCGGGAGAAGGAAGTTTGTTCCTTGGTTCCAAAATAGACCTTGGCAACATCTTTAAGCAGAACTGGACCAGGGGCAATCACAAGGTTTTCAATCTGCGCAAGATCATCAAATTCGGAGGTAACCTGGACAGTATATTTCAGGTTTGATCCAAACACATCCCCGGCATAGGCGCGGGTCCGGTAGTTTTGAGTTAGTTTGCTCCGGATGTTTGAGGCTGTCAGCTTGTACGCATTGCAGACATCCATGTCCAGCTGTATTTCGATGGTCTTTTCGTGACCACCGAAAATATTTATTCCGGCTATTCCATCAACATTTTGCAGTTCGGGTTTGATCTTCTGATCAGTAATGTTCCTTACAAGGTCAACACCGCCAGTACCACGAACCTGCAATTGCATGAACTGCTTGTTAAGCTGATTGAGATCCACTTTCACTACCGTGACAATAAATTGTTCAGGAATGGTCGATTTGATCTCGTTGATCTTCTCCTGTAGCTTCAGGTAGATGTATTTGAAGTTGACCTTTTTGTTGAACTCTACCATGATTGTACCCCGTCTGGATTGACAGGTCGACTCCATGTTTTCGATGCCCTGGAGTGTGCCGATGGCTCCTTCGATTGGGATGATGGCCTGACTCTCCATGAATTTAGGGTCGACCTCCTGCTGACAGGATACCTGCACGTAAAGCATCGGAAGCTCCGCGTTCGGGAACAACTCCATGGAAAGGTTCTTCCACGAGACGTATCCCAACATGCTTAGCCCGAGGAAGAGCATGCTGATCAATACTTTTCTTTTTATAATGAAGTCCATCCGTTGAGAGTTGTTTGTTTAAATGTCCTGTTCGATGGGTTTATTGCTCGTCAGCAGATCATAAACGCAAGGGATCACCACCAGTGTGAGTAATGTACTGGTTACCATACCGCCAATAACTGCCAGGGCCATGGGCGCCCTTAGCGCAGCGCTGTCGCCGAAACCGAGGGTAAGTGGTACCAAAGCGAAGATGGTAATGATGCTCATCATTAGTATGGGACGCAACCTTTGCTGACCAGCCTGAGCGATAGCGGCGCGTTTCTCCATTCCTAACTCCCGAAGCTGGTTGATACGGTCGACCAGGATGATGGAGTCGTTTACAGCAATACCACCCAGCATAATGATTCCAATCAGTGCCATCATGTTAAAGCTTTGACCAAGAATATAAAAGAGTATGATCGTTCCGACAATGGCAAACGGGATGGAGAGAAGGATGACAAATGGATGAATCAACGATTCAAACTTAGCAGCCAAAACCATGTAAACCAATGCAATAGACAGCAATAATGCAAATTTTAAATTGCTCCATGAATCCAGCCTTTTTTGCTCTTCACCGGCGATCTTGAACCGGTAGTCGGTCGGAAGGTTGATGGCGGATATCTTTGTCTGTATCTCAGTAGATATCTTATCCAGAGATGCGTCTTTTTGAAGTTCGGCCATAACCTTTCCTACACGGATCTGGTTGCTGTGGTAAATTTCCTTTGGGGCCATTGCCTGTTTAAGTGTAGCAACTTCGCCGAGTCTGATCACCTGCGTACCGTTGCGGATGATCACATCGCCCAGTTCAGATAATCCCAGTTTGGGAAGGTGGATGGTGATGTCGCGCAACTCTCCGTTTTTGTCAAACTGACCAACTGTTTGTCCGGTCAGTTTGGCTGTAACCTGTGTTACGATGTCGCTCACAGCCAGATTGTAGGTACCTGCCCTAAAACGATCGACCATCACATTAACTTCCGGGTATCCCTGGTCCATGTTTGTGGTAAAATTGTACATTCCAGGAATATCCTGAACAACCTTTTTCACGTTGTGTGTCAAAGTGTCAAGTACTGCCAGGTCGTCGCCCCGTACTTCGACCACAACAGGCGCTTCGCTGTTCCCCAGGATACTCTGCAAGGCGGTCTCTTCCTGGGCAAAGCTGACCTCCATCTCCGGATTTTCGGCATACCATCCGGCAATAGCGGCAACAACCTTGGAAGAGCTGATTTTGTTATTCGGTTTCAATATTACCTTTAGTTCCGCCGTATTATCACCTTCAAAAATGGCCTGAGCGCTGGTCGACAATCCAGTAGATGGGCCAATTCTGGTATAAATTGCGTCCAAATTATCGCCGAGCAGCTCCCTAACCATCCCTTCGATGGAGGCAGACGCTTCGGAAGTTCGTATGAGCGTGGTGCCTTCTTTCATTTTCAAATTGATGGTAAACTCTTTGCTTTCACTTTTTGGCATGAATTCACTGCCGATTTTTGGAATCAGGAGGAGGGAGAGACCAAAAAGAACCAATGAGGAAAGTATAATTGTCCAACGATGTGGAAGGATGTTGGTCAAAAAATTGCTGTATCCTGTTTTCTTTTGGATGGAAATGGAAGCCCTTTTCTTGTTCATGAAAAAGCGATGGTACAACATCGGAATAAGAAAGATGGCCACAAACAGTGATGAGACCAGTGAAAAGGCTACCGTCCAGGCTTGATCTTTGAAGAGGGCGCCGGAAGCGCCATGCATGAATATAATGGGAAGAAAGACAACGATGTGGGTGAGGGTGGCAGCTGTAATGGCACCTCCAACTTCTGCTGTACCGACGATGGCCGCATCTTTGGCAGACATGCCATTCTCGTGATTTCGGAAGATATTCTCCATAACCACGATGGCATTGTCGACAAGCATCCCTGCCCCAAGGGCAAGTCCGCCAAGCGTCATGATATTGAGTGAGAGTCCGTTGAAGTACATCAGATTGAATGTTGCCACGATGGAAATAGGAATAGACAAACTGACAATCAAGGTTGTACCAATACGCCTGAGGAAAAGGAAGAGGATGATCACAGCCAGTATAATACCGAAATACATGGTATTTTTCACCTCGTCCACGGCACTTCTGATAAAGGTGCCCTGGTTGGATACTACCGTGAATTTGTATCCCGGTAATGCCTTCTCGATGGTGACCAATGTTTTGTTGATCTCTTCAACGGCTTTTACCGTGTTGTACTTGGTCTCCTTGTAAATGGCAAGGGCGATGCAACGTTCTCCGTTGATCCTGACAATATTGACCGGCTCTTTGTTTTCAAAGCTGACCCTGGCAACATCCTTTAGAAAGGTAGGGGCCTTTTCGGCGGTAGTGCTTCCGGCTACGGTGGTTTTGTAACCAACAATAAGGTTTTCGAAGTCCTCCTTCTGCTGCAGGAGACTTACCCCTTTTACCACATATTGCAATCCTGTTTCGGTGATTGTCCCTCCTGATATACTTCTGTTGTAGGATTGTATCTTTTGAGAAAGCTGATCGACCGTTAAATTATATGATTCCAGAGAGTAAGGATCCGTGTCAATGCGTACTTCGTTGGTTTCGACACCACTTAATTCAACCTGGGCGACACCTTCGATGCGGACCAATTCGTTACGAATATAGTTTTCAGCCACTTTCCGCAACTCATTCATGTCTTTGATGCTGGTGTGGACCATTCCTACTATCATGGCAGGTTTGGTATTCGGATCGTGTTGAGTGATGGTTAACTCAGTGATCTGACTATTCTGGGAATAGGCAGTCAAGGCCTTTTGAATATCCAGGAAAGCTTCATCCATGTCCTTATTCCAGGCATATTCGACAGTGATCTGGGCCGATCCGGTTTTAGATATCGATGAGACATCCAGAACGCCACTCTGACGGGTAGCAATGGCTTCGATGTTTGAAACGTAGAGTTTTTCCATCTCTTCCGGCGGTTTCTCACCCGCCTTGATTTCAACGAAAATCCTTGGCGAGTTCAGGTCAGGGAAAAGATCGATCCCCAGTTTTTGATAGGAGATGACACCAAGTAGCAGTACACCCAGCACCACCATCAAAATGGTGACCGGATAATTGACTGCAAAGTTTGTCAATTTCTTCATTCGGAAATTATTTTTAGTATTTAGTCTGCCAGCCGGCAGATCAACTATTTGACGATCTTAACTTTTGACTGATCCCTGAGGGTTTCAAATCCTTTGACAACCAAACGGGTATTGGCCTTGATACCTTCGATGACCTCTACAGATTTTTCATTTTCCAGACCTGTGGTAATGGTTCTGCGCTGTGCGGCGCCCCTGTCAATGATAAAGACTGTTTTTCCCCTTCCACCAGCAACGATGATCTCTTTTGGTATAACGATAGCGCTGTCTTTTCTTGCAATTTCGATGTCAGCCTTGACAAACATACCTGGACGGAGTTTTAATTCTGGATTGTTGATGGTCATTTTTCCCATAAAGGTGCGTGTTTCTGTGCTGATGACCGGAGAGAGTTCGCTGATTTGTGCTTTCAAAGTATCGTTGGGCAAGGTATAGTTGGTGATATTCACTTCCTGGCCCAATTTGATGGTAGTCAGGTATTTTTCGGGTAGGTTGACATCCATCATCAGTTTGCTGAAATCCATTAAAGTGACTACACTGGTATTTGCCGTGATTCGGGTACCGTTGGTAATTTCAGGAATATTGACGATGGTACCGCGAAAAGGGGCTTTTACCTCAATTTTTTGTTGTTGGATCTTGGCATCCTCAAAGGTTGTTTTGGCCTGGGCCAGTGCAACTTCTGCATTTTTTAATTCCCGATAGGTGACTCCTCCTTTTTCGTAGAGTGATTTTTGCTTTTCATCTTCGAGCCCTGCGATTTCCAGATTTAGCTTCTTTGTATCGTAGTTGAGGTTGTTAATGTATTCCGGATTATCGAGCCTTACAATAACCTGGCCTTTTTCGACCTGGTCGCCCAGTTTGAATTCACGTCCTGTTTTTGGATTAACAGCCAGGGTATAGTTTCCGGCCATCTCGGTAGCCAATACGACCTGACTGGCTGCATTGGCTGTCCCGGTACTGTTGATGTACTGAACAATGGGTCCTTTTTTTACATCGATCACAGAAACGGGTACAGCGATGTCATTTTGAATCTGACTTTGTTGGTTTCCACAAGAGGCCAGAACCGGCAGAACTAGGAGTAGTCTCCACAATTTGTTGGTTTTCATATGTTTTATTTTATCGTTGATTAATTATTTCTTAATGTATTGTTCAGGAATGACAGGCTGATTGGTGGTGAAGTCGTAGAGCGATTGGATTTTAAGATTAAGTAATTCCAATTTGTAGTTGATCAGCGCTTGTGCGTAGGCCATCTTGTTGTTTGACAGCTGAACCTGAAACAGGTTAAGGTCCATACTGGTCAAGTCACCGTTTTTAAACCGCTCGAGGTTGATGTCGTAAGTAAGTTGTGAGTTGGTTTGATTTTTTATGGCAATTGAGATTTGATCCTGAAGATTGCTAAGGTTTCTAATCACCTGCCTGATATCAACTGTGATCTGTTTATTTTGGTTGGAATAATTGAGCTTTTGGGTATTGATCACAGCTTGTTGTGCCCTTATTTGTGCGGCACGTTGGCCCCAGTCGAATATGGGAATGTTAAAAGAGAGACTAACCTTCGGGCTTTTTGTTGGTTTGTCGTAAATCTGGCTCAAGGTCGGATCATCTCCTGAGAGTCCTATGGAAAGCGCCATATCGCCCCTGAATTCGTTCATCGATTTCACTTGTATAAGGTCAAACTGTGAATTTTCGATATTGATCTCTCTTTGGCGAAGCTCCATTCGACTGGCAAGTCCATGCTCGATAGCTTTTTTCCCATCAACCACGATGGGTGTTACAGCGACATCTGTCATCACAGAGATCTCTTCAAAAATGTCCATCCCGATGTATTGCTTGAACTGATCTTTGATATTCTCCAGTTGGACGCGGGCGGATGCCTTGCTTGATTTGGCCGTTTCGAGGTTTACCTCAGCCTGGAACAGTTGCTCCTTGGCAGCCAGACCTGCATCCACCTTGTTTTTGATGATCTCGTAACTTTTTTGGGTATTCAGATTCTCTTCTTCTTTGATGGTAAGGCTCATCTGGGCCATGTAGACATTGTAGAAATACTGGGTTACGGTTTTTTCCATTGACAGCCTTTGAATGGCATAGCCCAACATGGCATTTTCATTGTCCAGTTCGAGCGTTTTAAGTGACCATTTGGTCCTGTTATAGGTGAACAGAGGCTGCGTGATGGACAGATAAAGATTATTGTAAAAAGCCTCATTGGTATTGGAAGTACCCAACGCATCTGAGGTATTGGATTGCCAACCAAAAGTATTGATGAGTGATATTTTCCCATCAGTAGGTAAAAAAGGCTGATCAACCCTGAAAGTACCCGACGAATTGATGATTTCATTGGTAAACCACTGGGAGGTGCGGCTATCAAATTTACGGCTGTTACTGTAATCGATCGGTGCAACATTCAGTGCAAATTTCGATTTTAATGCTGCACGCTGGGCATTCAGCGATTCCCTTGTCCTTTCCAGGTTGAGGATTGTACTCTGAATGCTTGGACTGTTTGAAACAGCGATCTCCATCGCTTTTTCCAGTGTGAGTATTGTTTGCCCCTGAGATTCAAGATGAAATACCAGAAGCAGGCTTACGAAAGATAGAAATGTTGTTATTTTTTTCATGTTATATAATATGGTGTTAACGTTCTTTGACAAGTTTAATGGCATCCGCATAGATTGTGCGGGCCTTGGTATTGTTGGTCAGTTCAACCCTGGCAGAATCAGATGAGAAATGGTAGGTCCCCATCTCAACCCAGGTACTCTCCCTGTTATCGGGTTTCAATATGGGATGATCGGTGCCATCGTCGTGGATCACATTAAAATTGTATGTCTCTTCGGGTTGGTTGCCGTCCCTGTTCCATCCGAAACGAATTTTGGGGATGTATGCCCAAATCTTATAGTAACCTCCCTCTTTGATCGGAACACTCCAGACAGCCTTTCTTTCGCCGGTCCCACCTTTGCAATAATAGGCAGAGCGAATCTGTTTACCATAAAACTGTTCATTGGTGGTAAGCGTCCACTCTACCTGTGGGTTCCACATGTTCATCCCTTTGTATTTAAGATCATCTTCCTGAACCTCCCTGGTGAACAATCGCTTGATGAAACTTTTGGAAATAGGCTGAACCAGCCTGAATCCGGGATCTTCAGTATCAGCAATAATTTCGGTTGGTTCATCGCCATTCGTGTAGGGAATAATCTCCTCTTTGTCAGATCCTTCTCCTTTAGGGTCAATTTCGAGCTTCTCGAACCGTTGTGAAATGGTTGATGGCAGATTGTGCGAAGCATAGGTATTGATGGTCATGGAACGTGGATCCCTGTTCAGGAGAAAAGTCATTCGTTTCGACTCTTTGGCTCCGATCACAACTGTCTTTTCGATGTTGTCGTCGTTACCTCCGCCACCCATCATCATTCTGCGGCCACCGCCACCACCGCCTCCCATTCCGCCGAGCCGGAAGGTTACCGTAATTGCCCCTGCGATATTTTCTGTATTGGTTAGTGTGAAAGCTACAACAGATTTTATCTGGTCGTCTTTCTGGATTTTAAAGGCCTTGGTATCGATAAGGATGTAGCCGGGAAGTGCGACAGAGGTATACCATTTCGGCAAGTATTGATCCAAATCGAGATTGAAGCTGTTTCGCATCTCAGCATTGAGCTCCTCGACGGGGATTGTTCTGAATTTTCGCTCCTCCAAAAAACTCCTGATGAAATCTTCAAATTTTTCCGGACCAACGGCTCCCTTCATCAGCGCGAAAAGAAATCCGCTTTTGGTTTGGATCACATTGTTCAATACATCTGTATCTTCCTGTTTCTCCAGGATATCGGCAAACGATTTGCTTTGAAGCGCAATATTCCCTTTTTCATCACCAGACAGACCCATCATATTGCGCATGAAGTTGTTGCCTCCGTCGGTAGCGCTCCTGGAGAGGTAGGATTCAACTACGCGGTTGGTGATTGGATATGCAGATGATGAGATGTAATTGATGTAATTGTAGTAATTGGGAAAGATAAAATATGGGTTGAGCACATCGGCGGCAAAATTTACATTTGGACCTCCGCCACCGATCCGGATACCACCAAAGTTCATCTGGTTGACTTTGCTATTGAAAAAGGTTTCGTTGATGAACCTTTTCAGGTAATTGGCTTCGGTTTCACGGGGAGAGATGGTCTCGTTGTGATCCCGTGCGTTGTTCTGGGCAAATTTTTTCGCCAGGGCAAAATTTGCGCCAGACAACTTGAAACCGCCTTCAGGCAGGTAAACAGTTTCTGGCTGCACTTGTTCACCCGCGCTACTCCAGGCATGGTTGAAAGAGCAGAACTGAACCGGTATTTCGATCAGTTGAAGCCTTGCATAGGGATATTCGCGACGGATCTTGATCTCCCAGGTCTTCTTCAGGTCACGGATCACGGGAACGGCTGAGTCACCAAGAACCTTGAAATATTCATCAAAACGGTTGTGTCCCTTAAAGAAACTCAATGTGTAGTTCACTTTATCAACCTGAAGGGAACGGGTTTGATAATTTCCTGCTACCACTGCAATTTGGGTCAAAGGCTGTTCCGGTACAAATAAAGTAGTACCGTCGGTTTCCTCAGTTTTCTTTCCTTGTGACAGGACAGTCAGGCCTTTTGCCGCTTTTACACTAAGCCGGTAGTTCGAAAATTGGGTTGCCAGCCAGTTGAGCCCTTTGGATGAATAACTGATTCCCGCCGTAGGATACCACCTGGTCTCAGGGGTTAAAAGAAGGTAATCTGGAGTTATGAAGGCATGTTTCTTGTCGTTTACGCCGCCTGAATTGTTTTTCCAATTTTCTAGTTGCAAAGGGGTCTGGTCGAGGTAACAGAATGATTCATCTATGGTACCTTTGTATTGGATGCTAATCTGCAGCGAGTCGCCGGGCTGCAATGGCCTGTCGGGTTTAATTTTAATGAGCTGCAACTCCCTGGAAAAACCGGCGCCGGTGAGTTTGACGACTTCGAGCCCCGGATTCAGTGTAAGCACAAACTCATTGATGGCATCTTTGGCTGCATTTTTTATTCCTAATGCAGCGGTCGCTGAAATTTGATTTCCCAAATGCTCAAGCTCTATTTGACAGGATGTTACCTGAACAACTTTAAGATTGGCGTAATTGTTGTTCAGCGTTACCATCTCCTTACGGTGATTCTCTTCACTGTTGATGTTCATGATGTAGATGAAACCCAGAAGAAGACCCGTACCTATGAAAACTCCGGCGAAGATCATGACAACCTCCTTGACAAATCTGGATTGGGATAGTCTTTTTAACAGTAATATGGTGAGACAAATAAACCCAAGACCCAAAAAGAAGTAGATTCCCCTGTGAACCAAAATCTCTTTTATATTGCCGAATCCAACCATCTCCGACCATGTCATTGGTAACTTAAAGGACATGTAATCAAATATATAGTGGTATTTATTCTGTAGATAGAACAGTGTTGCTGCGATGTAACCAAGCAATACCAGGAATGTAACTGCCTGGTTTTTAATTACTGACATCAGGAAGAAAGAGAATCCCATAATGAAAATCAGCGTTGGGATACTGATCAGCAGAAAATAGTAGATATAGGGTAGAAAGTTGAACCTGGTATATGGAGATGCAATGTTAAAAATGGCAACCATTCCCAGTGCTATGGCATTCAACATCACAAAAACCCAAATATTCCCAAGTGTTTTGCCGATAACATAATCGGCATTGGTGATGGAACGCATGTAAACCACTTCTGTTGTATCCAGCTTCTTGTCCTGCTTTAAAAATTCAGAGGCCAGAAAGACCGCGATAACAGCCTGTGCCAAATTGATAATGTAAAGGTTTGTGAAAGGGATCATCGAAGGCAGGGCGATCATATCCCCATTTGGCCATCCTACAACGCCTGATTGAGTTCCGAAGTTGTAAAAAAAGACAAAAACCAGCGACAAAATGGAAAAAATACGGAAGAACCAGCTTCTGAACAGCGTGATGGATTCGTATTTGGCTACGGCTATGATGTTGTGAATTGCTCTCATTTTCTAGTAGTATTAGATATTTCAGATCAAATCTCGATCCATTTCTGGTTGAGTTCATTTTCCATAAAATTGACGTAGGCATGTTCCAGGTTGGGTTCGATGCGCTCGCCAAGGTAGCCGTTGATCTCCTTGGATACCACCTGAACCTCCCAGCCTTCCTCCGAAGGAATGGAAGAGATGATCGGGTATTTTTCCTGAATCTCAAAATATTCCGTCTCGGTGGCTGTGATTTTCCAAACGTTCTGTTTGGCAAGGTTAATCAGATGTTCAGGAGAACCTTTGTATGAGAGGACCCCTTTGTTCATCAACGCCATATCGGTACAGGTACTAGAGATATCGCCAACAATGTGGGTGGATAGGATGATAATCACATCTTGGTCGCTTACCCTGGTAAGCAGGTTCCGGAAACGGATCCGTTCTTCAGGATCCAAACCAGTGGTAGGCTCATCCACGATGATCAGCCTGGGATCGCCGATCAGCGCCTGTGCAATTCCCAGCCTGCGTTTCATACCACCCGAGAGGTTGTTGGCAAAGCGGTTACGGGCCTCATACAGTCCAACCTCTTCGAGCATTTTCTCAACAATCTCCCTCCTGCTTTTGCCATTGGTCAGGCCAGCCAGTCGGGCAGCATAATCGAGGAATTCGTATGTCTTTAATTTGGTGAAGAAACGAAAATCCTGGGGCAGGTAACCGAGCATGGAACGGATCTCCTTGCGGTCTTTCATCAGGTCCAATCCATTGACAAGAACTTGTCCGGAAGAGGGTTTCATCAGCGTAACCAGGATTCTCATCAAGGTTGATTTCCCGGCGCCATTGGGTCCCAGCAAACCAAACATACCACTCTCTATGGTCATGTTTATATCCTTAATAGCGTGATTGCCATTGGGGTAGACTTTATTGAGTCCTTTGATCTCAATTCTCATACGCGATTTATCTTAAGTATATACCTGTTAGTAAAGGTTAATCATTAGTAATTACTGTACTTTGACTTACAATGATGTCAATGGTTTAAATGGAAAATGAAAGGTACATGAAAACCATTAAAAAACTCACAAAATGACATTCATTTATGTGAGTTTTAATAAAATATTTAAAAGAAAATTAAATGGACTAACAATTCTCAGATCAGTTGGTAGTCTGAATTTTGCTCGAAGCATCTTTTTGAAGAGAAATTTGATTGGCCTGCCGTAGCCAGATCCTGGAACCATCAGTCAAATTTCCGTAAATTGTATTTAAATTACTCATTATTCTGGCATCAGATTTTTGAAGATCTATTTTCAAGGTGTCAATACCAAGGTTGTTTACATGGATATTTGATTTGTTCCTTGCAACAATATTCAGAAGCTGAAAAGTCTTTTTCTGATCTTTGATCTGATAGATTTCCAGCCTGCTGTGATCCAAATCCAGGGACAAATTTGCCTGGTTGAAATGGGTAAGATTCACCGTCGAATTCTTTGCTATGATTCTTTTTAGCGGAACTATAACATGGATTTTGATAAAGAGAATGCTTTTTTCTGATCTTTGATCTGAGAACTTTAACGTGTCACCTATGAGGGTGTATTTCAAATCCGGAGCCACTGAATCCTTCATAAAGAATACGCTAATAATCGATGAATCACTTTGAATCAACTCAAATCTCCTGCTGTCGTTGATGCAGAGCACTTTAAATGGCGAAATCGTTTTTTTGATCACTTTAAAATCGACCTGAAATTTATTGCTCATCCGTCCGGTTATATGTAGGTAGACAGCACCAGCCAGCATAAGCAGTGCGATGGTGGAAAGCATGGTAATAAATATGATTTTACTTGTTTTCATCTTGGTCTATTAGTTATTTGGTTCAAAATAGGGTTTAAGTTCTTCAAAAGTGATTCCAAGCATCCGGGTTTGCCGCACAATAAGAGGTAAGTCAATTTCAAAAAATTCTTTTCTTTTCCAGTCACGGATAATCTGAACGGCCTCCGTACTTACGTAGAAACCGATTCCTCTTTTGTTGTCAATGATTCCGCGCACCTGTAGTTCGGTGTATGTGCGCATCACGGTATTCGGATTGACGCCCATTTCTGTAGCCAGGTCGCGGACAGACGGGATCTTTTCACCCGGAGGATATTGTCCCCCGATCACCTTCTCCGAAATGCTGTCGGCAATCTGGAGAAAGATGCCTTTGGTATTTTTGAATTCCATGGTTAAACCTCCTTCTCTTTTATTTTAAACCAGGTAATGGTTAGTAAACACAAATTGATTAGGGTTGATAGGATGGCATACAAGGCTATTGCTTTTTTTTCACTGTCAACGAACTGGATACTGTTATGCTCTGGATAATATATCCTGGGATTTAATCCTTTTCTCAGAAGATAAGAGAACAAACCATATCCGGCAATAATCAATGAAAAAGTGAACATGGTTTTTAACAACGGTGATTTTGAAAAGTGGCTTGCACCTGTAAAGACAGTGATAAACATAAATAAAATCCCCTGCACCAATAATACCTTAGCCCATCCATCAAACTTACCCTGATTGTTTATTTCAGTATATGCTTCACCAAATGAAAATTTATAATTTGTCAATTCAGGAATAAATGAATGCACCACAGCGCCTTCAATATTGGCCACGAGCCAAAAGAAAACAGGCATTAGGACGATGAAAACGACAACCCTATTCAGCAGTTCAAACACAAATTTCTCGGTTGAAGAGGCCGGTAACATCAGGTAGACCATGCTTTTCTCTTGGTGCGAAAGGCCGGAAATGAGAGGCCGGTATAGATTATTCCTGTTATAAAAAAAAGGAAGGTGAAGGTGATCATGTAATTTTTGTTTTCCCACCGGGTAAAATGTGAAATGTATTGAAACCAGACTAAAAGTAGAAACAGGATCCCGGCAAATCCAGCCAATGAAATTCCTATCAGCTTTTTATTGATAAGGAACGATTGTTTGCCCAAAAGCAGCAACCGCTGAAATGAAAATTGATGATTTGTTTGCATGGTATTATCCGATTTTTTTCCCGTTTGTAACTGCATTAAAAAGTAATTCGATATCCACCTCGGTCTGGACTCCTCCGTTAGGTACTATCAGTCTGTAACCACCCGGGACTGCCTCGCTGTAAATTACCCCTTCAACATTTGCAGATGTTTCAGAGATAAAATTTACTTTTTGTGAGATTTCTGCGATGGTCCGCTGGAAAATAACCCTTCCGTTGTCGAGTACAATGATTTTATCAATCAGGTTTTCAACATCTTTCACCTGATGGGTTGAGATGATTACCAACTGATCTTCGTCGAGCGAACCTGCAAGGATTTTACGGAACAAGGCCTTGGAAGGAATATCAAGGCCGTTGGTTGGTTCATCCAATACCAGCAACCGGCAACGTGTGGCCAGTGCAAATGCGATCAGGAATTTTTTCTTCTGGCCATGTGAAAGCTTGTGTAAATATCTTTCTGCATGAAGTTCAAATTCAACCAGAATCCTGTCCATCATCTCCCGGTCAAATTTTGGATAGAATGGCGCGTAAGCTTTGCAATAATCGCTGATTGAAATGGAAGGGAAGTAAAACTCCTCAGGAACCAGAAAAACATCGTTCAGCATGGGTACTACCCGTTTTTTTGGAATGTAACCAAGCACCGACAAGTTTCCTGAAGAGGGATGAAGCAGTCCGGTAAGCAGTTTGAGCAGACTGGTCTTGCCTGCGCCGTTCTTTCCCAGCAATCCGGTGATGCTGCCTGCTTCGAGATGTGCCGATAAGCCATCGAAAAGTGCCTGTTGCCGGGGATAAGCAAAATGAAGGTCTTTAATCTGGATCATAAATCTAAATTTACTGTTTTGGTGTACTACTAAACTAATACAGTGCAAATATAAATGATAATATTTCAGATTACCAAATATTTTAAGGAATTATGCTGAGAATTTTGGATTCGGTCCTCGAGTCGGTCGAAAGGTTGGATTTTCGATTTAAGCAGGCACGAATTAGCATATCTGCGGCTGCGAGGGGAAAATGAATAAAGAAAATTGCCCGTCAGGGCATTAAGCTCAATAGAAAAATGGTTATGTGAGTGAATTTCATTTTCCCGGCAGGGAATAAACAGGAAGCATTGGCAGGTATAACATTAAGATATCATAGAAGGTTTATCCCCTGCCGGGGAAACCTCAACCATGTAATTTTCTTTCTATTGAGCTTAATGCCCTGACGGGCAAAAAAATGATTCAATATTTATGACGTGAAGCTCAGGGACAGAATCCATTGTGTTGTAATTAAGCCCTTCGACAAGCTCAGGGACCGGCATTCTTTGATCTATTTGTTCGACCCTTCGACAGGCTCAGGGAGGGTAATCTAGAATCACAATATATGTCAGGTAATGAAGTCCTTTGTGCTTCCTTAGTGTCTTCCTTCGAGACCTTTGTGGTAAAATTTCAACACTGAGGACACAAAAATAGCATAACGACTGGTATTGAATTCCAAAATCTAAAATAAAAAAAAGGCCATCCTTTCGGACAGCCTTTTCTACTTATTTCGCCTCTTTATTTTACTTCACTTTTTGTACAATGGCGCTGAATGCAGCGGGATTGTTCATCGCTAAGTCGGCAAGGACTTTGCGGTTTATTTCGATGTTGGCCCCCTTCAACTTGCCCATAAACTGGGAGTAGGAGAGACCTTCAGTGCGAACTGCAGCATTGATACGCTGAATCCACAATGCACGGAATAACCTTTTTTTGCTTTTTCTGTCACGGTACGCATACTGGAGACCTTTCTCCCATGTGTTTTTGGCAACCGTCCAGACAGTTCCTCTTGATCCAAAGTATCCCCTGGTCAGTGAGAGCACCTTCTTACGGCGGGCTCTTGAGGCGACGTGATTGACTGATCTTGGCATTTTTACAAATTTTAGGACAATGGCGATCCCGATATTTCAGGATACTTGTGGGCTCATTCCCCGGTTAAAAAATATTAATTATTTCAAGGAACCCTACCTCAATGCGAGAAGCCTTTTTACATGGGCTACGTCTACATCGGCTACCAGACCCCAATGGGTCAGGTTGCGTTTGCGTTTGGTGCTTTTCTTGGTCAGAATATGACTTTTGTAAGCGTGTTTCCTTTTGATGCTTCCACTTCCGGTCAGCTTGAAGCGTTTTTTTGCGCCGGAATTCGTTTTCATTTTAGGCATCTCTGTCTAACTGTTTTAAATTACTTTTTCTTTTTGGGCGAAATAAATATGGTCATTCTCTTACCTTCAAGTTTCGGCAGTTGTTCAACTTTTCCGAAATCTTCCAGTGCGTTGGCAAAGCGGAGCAATAAAATCTCCCCTTGCTCATTATAAAGTATCGAACGTCCCTTGAAAAATACATAAGCTTTCACTTTTGCACCGTCCTGAAGGAACTTTTCGGCATGTTTTAATTTAAAATTGTAATCATGTTCGTCTGTATTGGGACCGAACCTGATCTCTTTCACGATGATCTTGACCGCCTTTGCCTTCAGCTCTTTCTGCTTCTTTTTCTGAGCATAGATGAACTTCTGGTAATCGACGATCCTGCAAACAGGTGGTTCCGCGTTGGGTGAAATTTCAACCAAATCGAGCTCCATTTCATCGGCCTTCCGAAGAGCATCCTGGATTTTGTAAACACCCTGTGGCTCAACATTGTCGCCAACCAGCCTTACTTCCGGAACACGAATCTGGTGATTGATCCGAAACAATGATTTCTCTTCTTCTTTTGGAGCTCTTGGCCCCTTGGTCCTGATAACTGCTATGGCTTTATCCTCCTATTTTTAGTTAATACCGACTAATTGTACAATTCTGCCAGAATAGATTTGACCTCTTTTTGGATCATCTCTTTGAACTCGATTAAAGAAACAGTACCCTGATCGCCTTCACCCTGACGACGAACGGCCACAGTCTCAGTTTCGCTCTCTTTTTCGCCGACGATGAGCATATAAGGTATGCGTTTCATCTCGTTGTCACGGATTTTCCTGCCTATCTTTTCGTTACGCTCGTCAACGACGGTGCGAATATCGGAATTATTTAGATATTCTGAAACTTTTTGCGCATAATCGTTGTACTTTTCACTGATGGGCAACACAACCACTTGGTCGGGTGTGAGCCAAATTGGAAATTTTCCTGCCGTGTGCTCAATCAGTACCGCGCAGAAACGCTCCATCGATCCGAACGGTGCACGGTGGATCATGACCGGACGGTGTCGTTTGTCGTCAGCGCCAATATACTCCAGCTCAAAACGTTCAGGCAGGTTGTAATCTACCTGAATGGTTCCAAGCTGCCAGCTTCTTCCGATAGCATCCTTTACCATGAAGTCTAACTTTGGACCGTAGAAGGCGGCTTCGCCCAGTTCGGTAACGGTACTTAGCCCTTTCTCGGCACAAGCTTCGATGATAGAACGTTCCGCTTTTTCCCAGTTTTCGTCCGATCCGATGTATTTTTCTTTGTTGGATGGATCCCGCAAGGAGATTTGAGCCGTATAGTTTTCAAAATTCAAAGTCTTGAAGATGATAAAGACAATGTCGATCACCTTCAAAAATTCCTCTTTCAACTGATCAGGACGGCAGAAGATGTGCGCGTCATCCTGCGTAAATCCGCGGACGCGGGTCAATCCATGCAACTCGCCACTCTGTTCGTAGCGGTAAACGGTGCCGAATTCTGCCAACCTAACGGGAAGGTCTTTGTAGGAACGGGGTTTAAAACGGAATATCTCACAGTGGTGAGGGCAGTTCATTGGTTTCAGCAAATACTCTTCTCCTTCGGTCGGGGTTTTAATGACCTGAAAAGAGTCTTTGCCGTATTTTTCGTAATGGCCCGATTTCTTGTATAGTTTCACATCGCCAATGTGCGGAGTGATCACCTGGTCGTATCCGAATTTCTTCTGTACGCCCTTTAAGAATTTCTCAAGTTGTTCGCGTAGCATGGCGCCTTTGGGCAGCCACATTGGCAGACCCTGACCAACTTCCTGCGAGATCATGAAGAGTTCCATCTCTTTCCCGATCTTGCGGTGGTCGCGCTTTTTGGCCTCTTCCATCAGTACAATGTACTCCTCGAGCAACTTTTGTTTAGGGAAGGTGATACCGTAAACACGGGTCAGCATCTTATTTTTTTCACTGCCACGCCAGTAGGCCCCGGCGATACTGGTCAGCTTAAGGGCTTTGATATATCCGGTATTCGGAAGGTGCGGACCGCGGCATAGATCGGTGAAGTTGCCTTGCCGGTAGAGGGTAATGGTACCGTCTGTCAGTTCGGAAATGAGCTCCTGTTTGTAGGGATCGCCTTTTTGGGTGAACAGTTTAAGCGCCTCCTCTTTTGAAATCTCAGATCTGATGATCTCCGATTTGGTACGCGCCAGATCCATCATCTTCTTCTCAATCTCGGTGAGGTCTTTTTCTGTTAATGTCTGACCATCAGGAAGATCAATATCGTAATAGAAACCATTGTCAATAGAAGGACCAATGCCGAATTTTGTACCCGGAAGGTATGCCTCGATGGCCTCCGCCATGATATGGGCCGAAGAGTGCCAGAAAGTATCGCGCCCCTCTTTGTCGTCCCAGGTATGCAATTTGATCGACGCGTCCGATTGGATCGGGCGCATCAGGTCGCGCACTTCGCCATTGACAGTTATGGAAAGTACCTCTTTTGCAAGGTTTCTGCTGATCGCTTCTGCGATTTCCATGCCGGTAACCCCTGCATCAAACTCTCTGACAGAGCTATCGGGTAGCGTTATCTGAATCATAGTGACTTTTTTATGAAGGTGCAAAATTAGCGAACTTCCGCCGTTTCATCAAATCTATTTTGATCTTTGTGTCCGAAAGATTGAACTATCGGCAATATTTTTAATCCTTACCAGGAAATCGCTCCGGGAGGGAGGGATTATTTTTCTATTTTTGGAGGTTGTTAGGTTTTGTGATAGGGCTTGAGTTTGCTTCCCACTTCGTACCTTCCCGATGAAAAATCGGGACAGGCAGCGGTCGCAATGACGGATCATTTTTTGGAGGTGAGGGTTGAGAGAAGGAGGCGGGTCATCAGTTTTCGGTAATAGTAGAATCGCCGCCCGCCTCCTTCTCTCAACCCTCACAAAATCAACAGCATACCGTCATTGCGAGGAGGCACGACGAAGCAATCTGTTGATTTACAGTCATATATACCGTGTGCCTATTGTGACAATATTTGATAATAGATCGTCGCACAATGCTAATTATGACAGATGATAGGTTTCTGTCATTGGGAGGAGGAACGACGAAGCAAACTCCCACATTACCAGAATGTAAATTATTAAACACTCATTTATATGCTAAAAAAATATTCCTTCCTCTTACTCGTTTTACTGGCAACCCTGGGACTTCAAGCGCAAAGGCTAACGCTCGAAGATGTGGTCATCAAGAGAACCTACGGACAGAAGGCTGTGTATGGCCTGGTTTCCCTGAATGATGGACTCCATTATTCAACCCTCGAAAATATGGGTAAGGAGATCGTGAAATACAGTTACAAAACAGGAGAAAAGGTAGCCACTCTCCTTGATATCCCATCCTTGAAAAACGACTCGCTCAAATCCATCTCAGATTATCAGTTCAGCAACGACGAAAGCAAGGTGCTGCTGATGACCGACCGTAAACCCATCTACCGAAGATCCTTTACTGCCAAATATTTTGTCTATAATTTCGTAACGAAGGAACTTTCCAAACTCTCCAACAGTGATGAGCAGCAACTGGCAACATTTTCGCCGGATGGTGAAAGGGTGGCATTTGTTCGCAAAAACAACCTTTTCGTCAAGAGTCTGCGTTTTGGAACCGAACGTCAGGTGACCAACGACGGTGAGTTCAACAAAATTATCAATGGAGCACCCGATTGGGTCTACGAGGAGGAGTTTGAGTTCAACCGCGGATTTGAATGGTCGCCCGACAGCAAGCAGATTGCCTACATGAAATTCAATGAAGAACAGGTTCCGATCTACCACATGCCAATGTACAAAGGGATGGCGCCCGAGCACAAAGAGAATAAATTGTATCCAGGTGAATATAGCTTCAAATACCCCAAGGCTGGGGAGAAGAATTCTATCGTTCAGATTTGGATGTACGATGTGAAAAATGGCCACAATATCCAGATGGAAACCGGCAAAGAGACGGATAATTATCTGCCAAAAATCTCCTGGACCAACAGCGGCGTAGATTTGGGCATCTTTCGGATGAACCGCCTTCAAAACAAGCTAGAACTGCTTCTGGCTAATCCAAATACCGGGGACAGCCGTCTGATTTATACGGAGAAAAACAATCGCTACATCGAAACGGATTTCCTGGATAATTTTCAATTTCTCGCAGACAACAAAAACTTCATGGTCCTTAGTGAACAGAATGGCTTTAAACACCTCTATCTCTACGATATGAATGGCGTAAAAGTCAAACAACTGACAGAAGGAAATTGGGATGTCATCAAATTTTATGGGTACGACCAGGTGATGAAATTCTTTTACTACCAGGCTGCTGCCGTTGTACCAATGCAACGCGAAGTGTATGGCATCTCTCTTGACAAGAAGAAAAAGTTGATGCTTTCGACACAGGCTGGTACCAACAATGTTGATTTCAGCAAAGGGTTCAAATATTACATCAATACCTTCAGCAATATTTCTACCCCCAATCTGGTGACCTTGCACGACATCTCGGGTAAGCAAATCAGGGTACTGGAGGACAATTCAGTTTTGAAAGGAAAGTTAGCCGGAATGCAGCTGCCGCAGAAGGAGTTTTTCAAGTTTACTACTTCAGAAGGTGTTGAATTGAATGGCTGGATGATCAAGCCGGTTCCTTTTAATCCGGGAGCCAAATATCCTGTTTTGATGACCCAATACAGCGGTCCAAACTCCCAACAGGTGCTGGACAATTTCTCGGTCGACTGGAACACCTATCTGGCACAGCAGGGTTACCTCGTTGTTTGTGTCGATCCTCGCGGAACCGGTGCAAGAGGGGAGGAGTTCCGCAAATGCACCTATGGTCAGTTGGGCAACCTCGAATCCAACGACCAGGTCGAAGCCGCCCGCTACCTGTCAAAACAATCGTATGTGGATGTGAAGAAGATTGCCATCTGGGGATGGAGCTTCGGTGGATTCATCTCCTCCATGACACTCTGCAAAGGGGGAGACCTGATCCATGCGGCCATCGCGGTAGCGCCTGTGATCAGCCACTATTTTTATGATACCGTTTATACGGAGCGCTACATGGGTCTGCCGAGTCAGAATCCTGACGGTTACAACCAAAATTCGCCCATCACGCTTGCCCCGGGCATTAAAGGAAAACTGTTGCTGGTGGCCGGTACCGCAGACGACAATGTACACTACCAGAATACGATCGAGTTTGCCGAGGCAATGGTGCAGGCAGGGATCCAATTCAGAATGATGTCGTACAACAACCGCAACCACGGGATACGCGGCGGCAATACGACTTTGCATCTGTATACCATGTTTGATGAGTTTTTGAGAGAAAACCTGAAATGAGAGATAAGAGATAAGATATAAGACATGAGATTTTTAAAACTCATCCAATCTAACTGATTAACAAAATAATCAAAAACCAACAATTTTTTCTCATGTCTTATATCTCATGTCTTATATCTTTTTTTTTTCGTTTTTTAATTGAAAAGTATATATTTGCAACGCCTTCCAAGCCCAGATGGTGAAATTGGTAGACACGCTAGTTTCAGGGACTAGTGAGCGCAAGCTTGTGCAAGTTCGAGTCTTGTTCTGGGCACCAAAACAGGTAATAAAACAAAAGCGCTTAAATGTTGAATTTAAGCGCTTTTATTTTGAGTGAGAATCAAGAATCTTCTTTTCGTGTATTTCGATAAAGCATTCGGAAATCGCGACTTAGCAAGCACATAATATGGATAGAAGAGAATTCATAAGCAGTTCTTACAAATATAGTTAAGGAATTAAGAAGTAGTTCCGCCCCAGGTACAGATAAACTCCGATAAAACATTGAAAATAAATGTTTTATCGGAGTTTTTTTATTTGCTACTGTAACACTACCGAAACATTTCATTTTTAGCCAAAAAATGAGGCTAGGAAATGGAATGGATTTCTGAGGTAATGGATAATATGCAATCTGCATTGATCACTTTTATTTTGCCTTCACCGATGACTCCCGAACATTCAAACGTCCGTTCAACGTAACTGTCTGCGGAACAAAGAGGCCTTTTGATTCGATTTGCTCCAACAAAAGGAGTGCAGCCGTTCTCCCTATCTCTGTCGTAGGCTGGGCTACGCTGGTCAAAGCAGGATCAACCAGTTCGGCAAGTTTCGTTTCGGTAAAGCCAACCAGGGCAACATCACCAGGGATCTTCAATCCGTATTTCTTCAGCATTTTCATGGCACCGATGGCGCACATATCATTGACGCAGAAGATGGCATCAGGCAATTTGTGTAAGGCGATCAGTTTTTCCATTTCCCGTTCGCCATCACTGATCAGGAGTCCCGCTTCAATGATAGAACCTTCATCTATCTTCAATTTGTGTTTTTTATGCGCATTAATAAACCCTTTGATCCTGTTTTGTGAAAAAGACAATGAATGAGAGGTTGTAAAGTGAATAATATTTTTATAGCCCTGATATATAAGATGTTCTGTGGCGAAGAATGCCCATTTATAATCGTCGAAGACTACTTTGTGGGTATTCAGTTTGTTGGAAACTCTGTTAAACAGGACTATCGGGAATCCCTGTTTGATGAGATTCTCGTAATACTCTACATTTTGTGTCTCAAAAGATAGTGAAAGGATCAATCCGTCCACCATGTTATTTTCCATTGCTTTCACATTTTCCATTTCATTGTCAAATGATTCATTGGATTGCATGATCAGCACCTGGTATCCCTTTTTGAAAAATACTTCCTGAATACCTATAATTACTTCAGGAAAAAAAGGGTTGATAAATTCAGGGACAACTACTCCAATCTGGTTGGAGCACTGTTTTAGCAAACTTTTAGCTATAGGATTCGGTGAATATTCCATCTCTTTCGCGGTAGCCAGAATCAGGTCGCGGGTCTCTTTCCTGATATCGTATTTGTCGTTGAAAGCCCTGGAAATAGTCGAAACCGAGCAATTCAATTTTTTTGCAACATCTTTAATAGTCACATGCTTCATTGTCGAAAAGTTTTGGTTGTCAGATATCTGTTAAGCCAGTAAAACTAATGAATAAAATTGACTTTCGGAAACGTTTCCGAAAATAAAAACGTTTCCGAAAACGTTTCCGAAAAAATATATTCTCTTTTTCTTTCATTTACCTTAACACTGAATTAACATTGTGCTACCAAAATTAACTGAATTTAATTGTTCCCTGAATGACACCTCTCGATTATTTAGTAATCATACTGTTTTCGTTGATGATCTTTGTCATCGGTCTCTCTTTTTCCAGAAATGCCGGCAAAGACATGAAAACCTTCTTTGCCGCCGGAGGTGCGGTCCCCTGGTGGATCAACAGTTTGTCACTGTTTATGGGGTTTGTGTCTGCCAGTACTTTTGTGGTATGGGGTTCAATTGCATACTCATCCGGGTGGGTTGCCATTACGATTCAATGGGCCATGTCGGTGGCTGGATTAATTGTCGGATTCTTTATCGCACCCAAATGGCACAAAACAAAGGCACTGACAGCTGCTGAATATATATGTCACCGGCTAGGTGTCAGGACTCAAAATACCTATTCGTACATTTATCTCTTCATCATGGTCTTCCTGAAAGGAGTATGCCTTTATGCAGTAGCAATTATTTTACAGGTTGCAACAGGGATATCACTGTATGTATGGGTTGGTTTACTTGGTGTAATCGTGATATTGTACACGACATTCGGGGGTCTATGGGCTGTTGTTGTAACCGATGTTTTGCAGTTTATCATTCTTCTTTCTGCGGGATTGATTCTGCTTCCGCTCTCATTGGACAAAGTAGGCGGGATATCCTCATTTGTTGACAGTATCAAAGCCCAGCAACTTACAGAGTTTTTCAATCTCAGCGACCATAAATACACCATCAGTTTTTTACTTGGATTCCTATTTTATAATGTATTTTACCTGGGCGGACAATGGAGTTTTATACAACGCTATACCAGTGTAGCCACGCCGAAGGAAGCAAAAAAAATTGGTGTTTTGTTTGGCTTGTTTTATGTGATCAGTCCGGTGATCTGGATGCTACCACCGATGATTTACCGGGCCATCAATCCAAACCTGGCAGGAATCGAAAGCGAACAGGCCTATATGCTGATGGCCAAAACAGCTTTGCCATCTGGAATGCTGGGGCTGATCATTATCAGTCTCTCTTTTGCAACAAACAGTTCAGTGCAGGGTTTCCTTAATATTTCTGCCGGTGTGATTACCAACGATTTCTTTAAAACAATCTATCCGCTGTCTTCAGAAAAATTGTTGATACGGGTTGCCAAGGTGGCAACATTTCTGATGGGACTTGTTGTTATTTTTATGGGAATGATGGTTCCCATGATGGGTGGAGCCACCAATGTGATACTTAGTGTCGCATCGATTACAGGGGGAGCCATGTATTTCCCGTTGATTTGGTCCTTGTATTCGAAAAAGCAGAATAGTTACACTGTTTTGGCCACAACGATTCTCTCACTGGCTATTTGCCTCTCCTTAAAATTCATTTTTCCGGTAATCGGAGGAACTCCTTTGTCCCGGGCAGCCGAGATGGTGACTGGCGTTTTGGTGCCTGTATCGATCATCGCTTTTTTTGAACTGGTGTTGGCTTTAAAGAAAAGCCCCACAACAGAATTCAATAATTATCAGAATTATCTGGTTTTTAAGGCAGATAATTCCAATGAAGTAACTGATTATGTGGACGAGTCCGCCAGTGAAAATAAATTTGGAAAGAAAATGATTGGTCTGGGAATTCTCTCTACGGGATTTATCATCGGCTTTTTGGGATTGATGGCTTCGATCGGTAAAATATATGTGTTGGGAGTAGCATTTCTCTTGCTGATGACCGGCGCTGGGATTTTGTCTAAAGTATTAAAATAGAATCATATATATAAAATGATTAAACAGGAATTATCCCCGATAAAAAGGGGCAATATGATAGTTACGCTTGATACGGACCTGGTAGTAGTGGGTGGAGGAATAGCAGGAACCTGCGCTGCCATCACTGCATCAAGAAACGGAATTAAGGTTATCCTCGTTCAGGATCGCCCTGTTTTGGGTGGAAATGGTTCCAGTGAGGTTAGATTATGGGTATTGGGAGCTACTTCCCACATGGGGAACAACAACCGTTGGGCACGCGAAGGTGGAGTGATAGACGAAATCCTCGTTGAGAATCTTTACCGCAACAAGGAAGGTAACGCCATAATTTTCGATACGGTACTGCTGGAGAAAGTCAGGCTTGAACCCAATATTACACTCCTGCTCAATACCATGGTTTATGATCTTGAGAAAAAAGATGCGGTAAATATTTCTTCCCTGAGAGCCTTTTGCAGTCAGAATTCTACTGAATACCATTTGAAAGCACCTTTGTTTTGCGATGCATCAGGTGACGGAATTGTGGCTTTTGGTGCTGGTGCTTCCTTTCGCATGGGAGCCGAAGGCAAAAGTGAATTTGGCGAAGGTTTTACTCCTACCGACGAATACGGCGAACTTTTAGGACATACCATTTATTTCTACAGCAAAGACACCGGACGTCCGGTAAAATATGTTGCCCCTTCTTATGCACTGAAGGACATCAATAAAATCCCCCGTTTCAAGAATATAAAAACGGGAGATATGGGCTGTAATTTCTGGTGGTTCGAGTTTGGCGGACGAGGCGATACCATTCACGATACCGAAGAAATTAAATGGGAACTCTGGAGTGTGGTATACGGAGTTTGGGATTACATTAAAAACTCCAGAAAATTCCCGGAATCTGAAAATCTTACCTTGGAATGGGTTGGTACAATACCTGGCAAACGCGAAAGCAGAAGGTTCAATGGTGAATATATGCTTAAACAGCAAGACATTGTGGATCAGACACACTTTTACGATGCAGTATCCTTCGGGGGATGGGCCATCGATTTGCATCCTGCTGATGGCGTTTTTTCGGGATTGCCCGGCTGTAACCAATATCATTCAAAAGGAATTTACGAAATACCTTATCGTTGCTTTATCAGCAAAGACATCAAAAACCTTTTTATAGCAGGTCGCTTGATAAGCGCTTCGCATGTGGCGTTTGGCTCAACCCGTGTAATGGCAACGTCAGCTCACGGAGCACAGGCTATTGGAATGGCCGCAGTTTTGTGCCTGCAACTGGGTTTGAACCCGACTGATTTTGCCAAAACTGAAAACATTAAAATCCTTCAGCAAAAGTTAAATATCAATGGGCAAAGTATTCCGGGAGTTCCAATTGATCAGAAAGAAAATTTAGCTGCGGAAGCTAAAATAGAGGCTTCAAGCGAATTGGTTCTCGACCAGATTCCGTTTGATGGTGATTGGTTAGAGCTAAAAATTGCAGCCGGACAACTTTTGCCTCTAAGCAAAGATATCCAATACTCTTTTGAGATTTCGGCAGATGTCAGGGTGACGACTTCACTTGAAGTTGAGTTACAAACCAGTTCAAAAATATTCAACTTCACGCCTGATGTTTTAATTGACAGCCAAAGAATTGAGTTAAAACAAGGAACTCAAAAGGTAGAAATCTCATTTCAAAATACTTTAACTGATGATCAGTATGGATTTTTAATTTTCCGAAGCAATCCGTATGTAAAGATTCGATGCAGCGAAAAACGTATCTCCGGAATAGTTTCGGTTTATAACAGGTCAAACCCTGCAGTAAACAATCACGGCAAACAGATACCGCCCCAAAACAGTGGTTTCGAATCGTTTGAATTCTGGTGCGCTGAACGACGCCCCAAAGGGCAAAACATTGCCATGTCGATTTCTCCTGCATTGAACTGCTTCCAAAAGGATAATGCAATCAATGGTTATACCCGTCCATACATTCAGTCGAATTTATGGGTAGCCGAATGGAATGATGAACATCCAAGCCTCACTTTAAAATGGGATGAAACAAAAACCATTTATTCTATTATACTCTTCTTTGATACTGATTTCGATCATCCAATGGAATCGTCCCAAATGGGTCACCCCGAAAATGTGATGCCCTTTGTGGTACGCGATTACCAAATTGAAGATGGTGCTGGAAATGTACTTTGTGCCAAAACAGGGAATTATCATACTATAAATAAAATTGAGTTTGAGAATCCGGTAAAAACCAGAAAACTGAAAATTGTTTGTGTGCATCCATCAGAAAAAGTGTCGGCATCGGTATTTCAAATCCATATAAATTGACTAAATAAAATCATGAAAACAAAACCTCTTCTTTTGATTATTTTTCTAGCATTTAACATTGCAGTTAATGCACAGCCATCAAATAATAATTCCTTTATCCGTGGCGATGCCAAAATTGAATTTCGCTGGCGCAATGGTTACGACGAGTATGGTGGTGATTTTAAATCGACTTTTAATCAGGAAGAGGTGACCCGTGGAACCCAAGCCTGGGTTGATGGTTTTAACTGGGCAGCCGATTATAAGGATTGGAACGATAGCATCCTATACGGGGTACAGCTCCTGTTCAGGGGAGGTTCGCCTTATGCTCGTGCATTGCGTTGCGTGAGCGATCTGGTGCCTGTTACTAGAGCTGGCTTGCCTGTTACTTTTGCCATTCCCTTACAGGTATGCATAGGTTCGGAAGAGTACGTGTCAGTAGCATTAAAAGTTTCGGGCCAGGACGAAGAGATTGTTTCGTTTACTTTTTCGCCTCAAAAGAAAGTAGAAATTACCGGAGGGCAGTTAAAAATTGACTTCTATACCCTGAAATTGTATGAGCCTTTAGTGAAATCGCCGGGCATGGCATTGATAGGTATGTTGCACGTCAGGGTATATCCGGGTTTGATAAATTATGGAGGTCGCATGACCTTTGAGTTTAGTTCCAACACCAAACACATGGACAAGGAATCTGGCTTTTCAATTGGTTCGCTTTGGAAAGATGTAAGCCAAACTGATGTAGCCGCCGCTTGGCACAAAAGCGGACTTAGCGAAGAAAAACTGGAAAAAGCGGCCGAAATCCAACGCATACAATTACAGGACTGGAATGCTCGTTCGCGAAAAATGTCTGATGACTTATCGGTTCCTGGCAAAATAGTCATTTCCTGTTCCGAGACGCCAAAGGCTTACGACCGGGGTGAGGGCAGAGTACAAGCTTATTCGGGCAATCCGGTAAAGGATTTTCAATCGGGGACACCCAGCGGCAAAATGATAGGGATGTCTACTGCTGTAGCCGAACAAATGGGTAAAAAGTTTTCCATATTTCGTTACCAGCACCGCCACATGCTGTGGGAAGCCAACAACCCCGAGAAGCTTAATCCCGAAGAACTCGGATACTTCGACCAATGGATGTTGGCTGCAAAAGCATCGTCCGACGCTGTGATTCTTGATTTACAGATTTCTCCATTCACCCAAGCCTATAAAGCATTTACTAAAATGGGCACACTGCCCTTGCCCTCGGAAGGCGTTCCCGGATATACATGGGATAAGCTTGTTATTGGTTACATTTTTGCAATTCGACATGCAAAAGAAGTATGCCCGCAGTTGAGCATTGTGCAAATGCCATACGAGTTTGACAACATTAACAATACCGAATACCATCGCGATGCACATTATCAGTTGTTAAAAGTGGTTTATAGAGCAGTGAATGAGGTAAACAAAAAACTTGCTTCCAACCAGCAGATTAAAGTCGCCGGACTTGGGGTCAACACTCCCGATGGTCGTTGGGAATTTATCAATGGCTTTTTGAAACGTTATGCGGCAGATACCGACCCCACCAAACGGCTCGATTACCTTACCTGGCATACCTACCTGTTTCCCCCTTTTGATTATCCCAATATTACAAAAGGGTTTCAAGCTAAATTGCAGGAATTATTGGCAAAACACCACCTTCCCCTCAATTTGCCTGTTATTGTTGATGAATTGGGATTAGCCGAACCTTCTACTATTGAAGATTTATCAGACTTGTTAGGTGCTGCACGCAAAGAGGCTGCCATGGCCTGCTTCACAGCTTCAATACACAATTGGAATCTGGCCGAAAACGGGAACTTTATACCCATAACAGGCGCTGGATGGCATTTCGGCATGCTTACTTACGGAAAGCAGAATGCCATGAGCCCCTACGCAAAAGGGATGATACTCCGCAGTCGCCTTGCCGATGGCATGATACCCTCTACCTCAACCCCGCAAGACAACAAAGGCTATGGCCTTTATAGCCTTGCCACCCGAGACGACAAGAAAATATCAGTGCTGGTATGGAGTGCCTCGCCGGCTGTATTTTTAAGCAATGCCCACTCTCTCAGCTACCCCAAAACAGAAGTAGTATTTAACGATTTGCCTGTAAATCTACAAAACAGATTATTAAAAGTAAGTATACAATCTATGTCACCCGATGATGCAGCTATTCAGCTCATTTTGGGTCAGAACAAATGCCAAACCTTACCACTTACTCGTGGTGCCGACCGATACG
>JALOCD010000033.1 GCA_023228025.1 Prolixibacteraceae bacterium
CTGACTGCCAATGTAGAACCAGCTTCCGGCCGTCATCTGACCGTACATCATCAATCCGTCACTTTTTAGATGTTCGAAATGTTCCCAAGTGGCCCATGCGGGTACCAGGTTGCTGTTGGCAATCAATACACGGGGAGCCTGCGGATGGGTTCGTACGATGCCTACGGCTTTGCCTGATTGCACCAGCAGGGAGTGATCCTCGTCCAAAATAAGCAACTCCTTAATGATTTGCTTCAATGCCTCTTTGTTGCGAGCCGCCTGACCTGTACCCCCATAGACCACAAGTTCTTCGGGATTTTCAGCTACCTCCCGGTCGAGGTTGTTGAGCAGCATCCTGAGCGGCGCCTCCGTCTGCCACGATTTAGCATTCAGGGTGTTTCCCCGTGGTGCATGGTAATTGGGATGAGCAGCATATTTCTCAATAAATTCCAAATAGTTCATCCTCTTCATTTTTAAGTTTAATCCCGTAACCGGAAGCAACTTCACCCGAGCATTTAACCAAAGACTTACTTTTAACCATGGCGATGGCTTTGTTCATCTCCTCCGACATCACATGATCTGACCCGGCAAACGGGATCTGTTCCCGTACCAGATCGTGGCAGGCTTCCATGATGACACTCGATTTCAAAGGCTTTCTGAAATCGAAGCCCTGGGCAGCGCAAAAGAGTTCAATGCCCTGAATTTTTTCAAGGTTACCAATGATCATCAGACACTTGCGTGCACTGATGGAACCCATGCTAACATGATCCTCCTGACCGAGGGAAGTGGGAATGCTATCTGCTGAAGCCGGAAAACAGAGTGATTTATTTTCGCTGACCAGAGCGGCAGTAGTATATTGCGGAATCATAAATCCGGAATTGAGCCCGGTTTCGCGCATCAGCAGTTTAGGCAAGCCGGGGATGGTATCTTTCAGAGAGAGATAAATCCGCCTGTCTGCGATATTGCCCAATTCTGCAGCAGCCACTGCAGCATAATCGAGTGCCATGGCCAGTGGCTGACCGTGAAAATTTCCTCCTGAAACAGTGCTTCCATCCCTGAGTAAAATTGGATTGTCGGTCACCGAATTCAATTCAATGTGCAACAACTCTTTGAGGTGCAGGAAAGCGTTTCGCGAGGCGCCATGCACCTGTGGAATACACCGAATGGAATAGGGATCCTGAACCCGGGTACAGTTTTTGTGCGATTGGACCATCTCCGAATCAGCAAGGAGCATCCTCATCCGTTCTGCAACGTAAATGGTTCCACGATAAGGGCGCAGCAGATGAAGCTCCTCCGTGAAAGTTTTGACAGATCCCAGCATGGCCTCAAGGTTCATCGCGGCGATCAGGTCGGCATTGTCGAGACTGTTCTGGAGTCTTTCTACTACTTTGATGGCATGCGCGGCAATAAACTGGGTGCCGTTGATCAGCGCCAGCCCCTCTTTGGCCCCCAGCTCAACTGGTTCCAGACCAAATTGCTGAAGCACCTTGCCCGTTTCGGTCCTTATTCCGTCGAAATAAACTTCACCGAGTCCAATCAGTGGCAGAAAGAGGTGCGACAAGGGGGCGAGATCGCCTGAAGCGCCGACAGACCCTTGTGACGGAACCACCGGAATAATATCGTTGTCAATGTGCCAGATGATTCGCTCCAAAGTACTCATGGCGATACCCGAATAGCCCATCGAGAGCGCATGTACCTTCAGAATCATCATCAGCTTGGCGATTTCAGCCAAAATGGGATCGCCAACGCCTACGCTGTGACTTTTGAGGATATTGTACTGAAGTGTTTTGGTATCCTTTTCAGAAATGATGGTAGTGCAAAGAGGCCCAAAACCCGTGTTGATACCATACACACTCTGGTGGTCGGCCACAATCTCATCCACTCTTCTCCGGCTTTTTTCGATCACTTCGGCAGCAACAGCAGTTATTCTGCCTGCAATTTCTCCAGAGGCAATCCGGAGAGCCAGTCCGGTAGTCAGATGGTCTTCCCCGTAATTGAAATATTTTTGCTTGGTCATATTCTCTTTTTAAGTATGCAAAAACGAGAATTGAAAATTACCAATCAATTTTCACTCAACACCTAACAATAGTCATGATACTTCCTAATAAATTGACGATTTACGTCATTCAATAGTTCTGTGAGATTTCATTTATACTCTATTTGAAAATTGAAATACATTGAAATACATTGAAATACAATATTGAAACTTGATTTAATGATTACAATGCTTTGATGCTTTTTTTACAAACTATTAGAAACTGTGAATTGTAAAAAAGCTACTAAGTCCCTTATTTCTATTTATTTCCTTATTACAATCTATTTCAATTACTAAAACAACCCATGGATCTGGGCGTTGATCTTGTCGATGATTTTACTGAGGTCTTCCTGGTTTTCTTCGAAATTAATGTTATCAACATTGACAATCAACATCTTCCCAAGCGTGTAATGACTTGCCCAGGCTTCATAGCGCTGGTTCAGTTGACTGAGGTAATCCAGCCGTATGCTGTTTTCGTAATCGCGGCCCCTTTTTTGGATGTTGTTGACCAGCGTCGGCACGGTTGCCCTAAGGTAAATCATCAGGGTTGGCGCTTTGATCAGCCTGCTCATCAGCGAAAATAGCTTGTGGTAATTTGAAAAATCTCGCGAACTCATAAGTCCCATCTCGTGGAGGTTGGGCGCAAAAATTTCAGCATCCTCATAAATCGTACGGTCCTGAATAACCGTTTTCCCACTGTCTCTGAAATCGAGTACCTGGGTAAATCGAGAATTAAGGAAATAGACCTGTAAGTTGAAAGACCAACGGAGCATATCATGGTAAAAATCATCAAGATAGGGGTTGTTATCTGCATCTTCGTAATGCGCCTCCCACCCGTAATGCTTGGCAAGAAGGCGGGTAAGCGTTGTTTTGCCGGCGCCGATGTTCCCGGCAATGGCGATGTGCATATTGGTAGGTTCCTTTTTCATGAATGGAAGGTTATGAGATATGAGTTATGAGATATGAGTTATGAGTTATGAGTTATGAGTTACGAAAATCATCATTGGTGCGTTTTTACTTTATCCTTTTTACTTTACCCTTTATCCTTGTTTTAATTTTATCCTTTATTGTTAATGGATAAAAGTTCATCAAGGTACTCACGATTATTGGAAAGGCGCGGAACCTTGTGCTGCCCTCCGACTTTCCCTTTTACACGCATCCATTGCAGGAAAGTGCCTTGGTTGGCTACGACCACTTTTGGACCATCAAGCGTTACACTTTTGAACCTTTTGGCTTCATAATCGGAGTTAAGCTCCTGCAATTTTTTATCCAGTGCGTTGGTAAATTTCTCCAGATTATCAGGTGCCTTTTCAAATTCAATGATCCATTCATGCGAGCCCTTCCTGGCAGTATCGCTCATAAATACCGGTCCGGCGCTGTATTCACTCACAATAGCGCCAGTTTCGTTGCAGGCAGCCATGATTGCACGTTCAGCATTGTCGACGATTATCTCTTCTCCAAAAGCATTGATAAACTGCTTGGTACGTCCGGTAATCCTAAGCTTATATGGATTCTTCGAAGTGAACACGACAGTATCCCCAATCATGTAACGCCACAATCCCCCATTGGTCGAGATGACTATGGCGTAATTAATCCCTGTCTCAACTTCCCATATTGGCAAAGCCGTTGGGGTATCTGAGCAAATTTCAGTCATAGGTATAAACTCGTAAAAGATGCCGTAATCCAGCATGAGCAACATGTCCGGTGAAGCAGGATCATCCTGAATGGCAAAGAATCCCTCAGAGGCGTTATAGGTTTCCATGTACTGCATCTTTTCCGAAGGGATCAATTTCTTGAACTGTTCCCGGTAGGGTTCGAAGGCAATACCGCCATGAATAAAGACTTCCAGATTAGGCCAGACCTCCAGCAAATTGGATTTCCCGGTATATTCCAGGATATATTTCATCAAAACCAGGTTCCAGGAGGGAACCCCGGCAAAAGAGGTGACATTTTCGTGGATCGTTGTCCTGGCTATCTCTTCAATTTTCTTTTCAAACTGCTCAATCAGCGCTATTTCAGTGGGCGGCGTTCTGTGAAAGTCAGTCCAAAATGGAAGATTCTCAATCATGATGGCCGACAGGTCACCATAAAAGCTATTGCTGTTCATGCTGTTGACCCTGTGACTACCCCCCAATGTCAGGCTTTTCCCGGACAAAACACGTGTTTCAGGAAAATTGTTGTAGTAGATCGCCAGTACATCTTTTGCTCCCTGAAAATGACATTCATCTAGAGACTCTTTCGAAACAGGAATGAATTTGCTTTTGGCATTTGTTGTACCGGATGATTTGGCAAACCATTTGATCTCACCCGGCCAAAGTATATTCTTTTTCCCCTCAATCATCTGACTGATAAAAGGTTCAATTTCTTCGTAGGTAGAAATAGGAACACGTTTCTGAAAATCCTGAATGGAGAGGATCGATTCATAGCCATATTTCTTTCCCCATTCACAATTTTTTGCTGAACCAATCAAATCAAAAAACAACTCTAGCTGAATTTCCCTGGCATGCTCCTTGTAGAGTTCTATTTGGTAAATTCTTTTGTAATTGATCCAATTGATGATGGAGTTAACAATAGTCATAAAGTCCGGATATGGGTTGTGTTGGTTAATTATGGAGGTTAAAACTACGAATTTTCATGCAATCCGAAGATGGGAAGATTTAAATTTTTAACTTTATTCCCTACATTCTTCTTACACAATAATATGAAATACCCATGAGGAATTTATCACACCAACCGAGAATGAATAGGTGGGTATTCCATCTGACAATTAAAAAACAAAATCATTAACAGATGAACATAGTCGACCTGATCCTAATAATCATCCTGATTGCTGCTGCCATTCATGGGTTTGTCAAAGGCTTTTTTGTAGAGTTTGCATCTGTGGCTGCAATCATCCTGGGCGTCTTGTGTGCGATGATGTTTTCCGAATCCTTCCGGCATTGGCTATCTACGGTTGTTTCGTGGCAGCCAGGGACCATCAAGGCCGTCTCTTTCTTTATCATCTTTATAAGCGTTGTCATTGTGGTTCACTTGATTGCCAATGCCTTGGAAAAATTTGTTCGCGCCATTGCCCTTGGCATCCTTAGCAGGATAGGCGGGGCGATTTTTGGCGTCATCAAAACCGCGTTCATTCTGAGTTTCCTTATGTATGTGGTGGTACGTATCGAATCTTACGATGTGACCATCATACCAAAGGAACCGAAAAGGGCATCCAAACTCTACGCGCCCATCGAGAAACTGGCGCCTAATCTTCTTCCTTTCCTCCGGGAGGAGAAGGAGGAGGTTCAAAAGAAGATTGTATCCTGAAGGATTTAAGGATAAAGGATAAAGTCAATAGGATAAAGTGAGATTTGAGCTAATCCGGATATTCCATTTTTGAAACAAATGAACAACTGAACGGAGTCCTCTACTTTATCCTTTTTACTTTATCCTTTATCCTTGGGAACCACTTTATCCTTGAAACCTACTTAATCCTTCCGACCCTCTCAGAGAAATCCTTCCAAAATTTTAAATGAAACTCCATACTCTTGTCGGCGATCAATTGTTCGTTGGGGGAATATTCGTTGCCAGGAGTGTTGGTAAACCGACTTCCCGGCAGGTAAAGGCTTGCCTGTTCGGGGTGGAACTGAACGCCAATCACCTCCTTAAATATTTTGTGCTGAAGTCCTTCCACAACCTTTCCGTCTAATGATGTAGCGATAACTTCCAGGTTCTGCCCCCTTTTCCCAACTGCCTGATGGTGGGAACTCAATACGTAAGGTTGCTGCTGTGCCAAACCAGCGCTCAGCTCGTGAAGATATCCCTTCGGATTGATCCGGATGGGATGAAGAAATCCCCAGGAGAGATCGCAGCTTGGATTTAGCTGGGTATTGTAATTGCGGTGACGATTCTTGGCATCGATAGCCAGCATCCCCTCGGCCGTTGAAATGTGGTAAATCTCAACCGGGATATCCTGTGCCAGCGTCCCGCCGGCAGCAACATTCATGGTCTGCATACCCAGGCAGAATCCGCGGACAATCAGATTATGTTTCTGCAGCAACAATGGTTTAAAGCCCGGATTACGGCTTCCCCCAATCAGATGAAACAAGAGGGAAGTCTCCATCAGGTGACGGTTGGGGTCTGTTACCTCTGTTAGCAGGTGTTGCTTTTCACCATAAATGGAAGGCTGGATATCCGGTCCACCAAAGAAAAGGATGGCATCAGCCTCCTTAACGATTTTCTTAAACGCCGGTGTGCATTCATTTTCCTGGTAGATGTTTTTTGTGTTCAGCTCGCCGCTGATTTTCAGTAGCGTATAATATGCAACGCCATGCTCCTTCAGATATTTCTCCGACTGAGAATAGTCCGACACCTCCTTTTCGTGGTATATGCCCACCATCTCCAGATCTGGAATATCAATGACCTTAAGCTTGATCAGCTCCAGCATATTCTCAATATTTCCAACCGTGGGGTGGAGTAAAAAGATTTTATGTTGAGCAAAAGCCGACAGGATTAAAAATTGCAGAAGCAGCAGGAACAGGGTTTTCCGAAGGATTTGAAAATTTTTCATTGCAGACTATTTAATCAAAATTTGTGCCTATTAAATTATTACACAGAGGAACACCAGGAGGTAGCACAGAGTTACACAGAGATAATTACTGTTGCCACTCAGAGGAGGTATCTATATTATTCCCTTCTCTGTGTTACTCTGTGCTCCTCCGTGTAACTCTGTGTAACTTTTCTTGCATGTAACATTCATTCAAAGATCGGAAAACTTCGCCTGATTATCAATTCAATTTTCATCGGCCGGAATAATGCGTTATTTTTGCAACAAAAATATTCAAATGAACTTTGTAGAAGAACTTTCCTGGAGAGGCATGATCCACGACAAAATGCCCGGATTGGACGAACAACTTGCGAAAGAGCTGACCACTGCCTATGTTGGCATTGATCCGACAGCGGATTCCCTGCACATTGGTCACCTGGTTGGTGTGATGATGCTGAAGCATTTTCAGGTTGCCGGCCACAAGCCCATCGTTTTGGTAGGAGGAGCTACAGGAATGATTGGCGACCCTTCCGGTAAGTCGCAGGAGCGCAACCTGCTCGACGTGCCTACCCTGAGACACAACCAGGAGTGCCTGAAACAGCAGCTGGCCAAATTCCTGGACTTTGAGTCTACAGCTCCCAACGCTGCCGAGATGGTCAACAACTACGACTGGATGAGCACTTTCACTTTTCTGGATTTCATTCGGGATATTGGGAAACACCTCACAGTCAACTATATGATGGCTAAAGATTCAGTCAAAAAACGCCTTGATTCAGATAGCGGATCAGGAATGTCTTTTACCGAATTCACCTACCAACTGGTTCAGGGAACTGATTTTCTGCACCTCTACGAACATAAAAATTGCAAATTGCAGATGGGGGGTTCCGATCAGTGGGGAAATATCACCACCGGTACCGAGCTGATTCGCCGTAAACTGGGAGGCGAAGCATTTGCTTTGACCTGTCCATTGATCAAGAAGGCCGATGGCGCAAAGTTTGGGAAGACCGAGTCAGGCAATGTATGGCTCGATCCAATCCGCACATCCCCTTATAAATTCTACCAGTTCTGGCTGAATACCTCGGATGAAGATGCCCAGAAATACATCAAAATATTTACCCTGCTTTCAAAAGAAGCGGTGGAGTCACTCGTAAGTGAGCACCTCGAAGCGCCCCATTTGCGCCTGCTACAAAAATGCCTGGCCAAAGAGGTAACCTGCATGGTCCATTCAGAAGAGGCGTACAACACTGCCGTGGAAGCCTCCGAGATCCTGTTTGGGAAGGGGACGGAAGAGAGTTTGCGAAAGCTTGATGAAGAGACCCTGCTCTCAATTTTCGAAGGGGTACCCCAGTTCAATGTTTCTCACGAAGAATTGGAGAAAGGGATCAATGTCATCGATCTCCTTGCCGAAAAATGTGAGGTTTTCCCTTCCAAGGGAGAGGCAAGACGCACCATTGCCGGTGGAGGGGTCTCCATCAACAAGGTAAAATTGGAATCTGCTGATATACAAATAAATGACAAACAGTTGATTAATGGTAAATACCTGTTGGTACAAAAGGGGAAGAAAAACTACTTCCTGTTAATCGCAGGCTAAAAATAGCAACCTATGAGTGTTAATCCTGAATCCGTTGCTCCCTATGAGCTCGAATTCTCTGTTCGCGATTATGAATGCGATCTGCAAGGAATCGTCAACAACGCAGTTTACCAGAACTATTACGAGCATGCCCGGCATCAGTTCCTGCTGGGCAAGAAGGTCGATTTCGCGAAACTGCATACTGAAGGGATTGATTTGATTGTTTCAAGGATTGAAATTGACTATAAATACCCTCTCCGGAGCGGGGATACCTTCAAAGTAACTGTCACGACCAGGCAAGAAGGTCATCTAAGACTCATCTTTGAACAGGATATTTTTAAACTTCCCGAAAACAAATTGGTATCCCATGCCAAAGTTACGGGAGTCGGACTAAACCATGGCAGGCCAATGAAACTTGAGTCCATCCACGGGTTCGAAGAGTTGCTCTAGAATAAAAGTTACACAGAGGAACACCATGAGGTAACACAGAGTTGCACAGAGAAAAAGTGCTAATGTGCTAATTTGCTGATTTCATGTACACTGCGATTATTTTCGCCAAATAATACAAGTTCTGTCTTGATCTATTTTTTACTCTGTGTAACTCTGTGCTTCTCTGTGAAACTCTGTGTAACATTTTAAACAGACACAAATCAACCCTCGCTTCAAAATCGAAAATTATTTTCTTTACCTTTGGACTGAAGTTCAATTAACACTACAACTATAATTTAAAAATCAGATCCCATGTTAAGAAAAATCAGTCTGATCGGGGCATTGATGCTACTGCTTTTAATCCCGAACGTCACGAAAGCCATCGAATCTGTCAAACCATTTTTAGGCCGTTGGGCACTCTTCCTTCCCGGTGGCGCCGGTTGGCTGGAGGTAAAACAGATGGAGGGATACCTGGATGCCAGCTTGCTCTGGTATGGAGGAAGTGTGGAACCTGTCACCAATGTCTATATGGAAGGACAAACCCTTGTCGTTACCCGCACCCGCAATATTGTCCGGACTGCAGGTGCTGCAACCCGCACACACATAGTCAACACACTATATCGTTTCAGCTTTTTTGCCGACCAGATGGTAGGTGAAGTGATTTCCCCCGAAAAAGACGGAAGTTCCACCACCATGCGTTTTACCGGAAAGAAAATTCCTGATCTACCTGCTGCTCCCGATCTCACCAAAATGGTTTATGGTAAACCCGTCAAACTGCTCAATGGGAAAGACCTTTCAGGCTGGAAATTATTGGAAGTCAACAAAGTAAGCGGTTGGTCCATCGTGGATGGTGTGCTTTTGAATGATCCTGCCCAGAAGGAGGGTCAACCTCATATCCAATATGGTAACCTTTGCACTGTGGATAAATACGAAGATTTCAACCTGAAACTACAGGTAAATGTTCCGGCCGGCAGCAACAGCGGTATCTATCTGCGCGGAATTTATGAAATTCAGGTTGTCGACAGCTACGGCAAAGCGCTGGATCCACACAACATGGGTGCGCTTTACAGCAGAATCACACCTTCAGAATCAGCCGAAAAACCTGCAGGAACCTGGCAGGATATGGATATTACCCTTTGCGACAGGCACGTAACCGTGATCCTGAACGGCAAAACCATCATCGACAACCAACCCGTACTTGGCTGTACAGGTGGGGCCATTACACCTGATGAATTTATCCCCGGACCACTTTACCTGCAGGGAGATCATGGAAAGGTTTTATACCGTAACATAGAGATCAAGCCGATCTTAAAAAAATAAAATCCGATTCCACCATTTAGAAGAAGCCGTCTCAAATGCAAAATGGGACGGCTTCTTTCATAAATACCGCTTCATTACATTACCTTCGCAATAATCAAAAAGCAAATTCCAAAATGAGAGCAATTTCTCTGTTTATCATCGGGGCAATCCTCGCAATTACCTCGTTTTCCAGTGTTTCCGGAAAGAGCAAACCAAAAAGCTCCTTCAACATCATGACCTACAATATCCGGATGAACACCCCTGATGACGGAGTGAATGCCTGGCCTCTGCGAAAAGACAAAGTTGCCGGATTGATCAAATTTCACCAGGCCGATCTCTTTGGAGTTCAGGAGGCCCTTTTGGTGCAGATGAACGACCTTAAAGCCAGTTTGCCGGAATTCGATTCTTATGGGGTCGGTCGGGATGATGGAAAAGAGGCAGGCGAATTTATGACCATTTTCTTCCGGAAATCCCGTTTTGAAAAATTGGATGCCGGAACCTTCTGGCTCAGCCCAACCCCCGACAAACCCGGTTTGGGCTGGGATGCCGCGTGCAACAGAACCTGCACCTGGATCAAATTCAAAGATAAAGCGACCAAAAAGTATTTCTACCATTTCAATACCCATTTCGACCACCGCGGAAAGATAGCAAGGGAAGAATCGGCCAAGCTGATCCTGAAATTCATGGATGAGATCAACAAGGATCATTTGCCGATGCTCCTTACCGGTGATTTCAACTCAACCAAAGAGGCAACTCCCATTCAAACCATACTAAAAGTCCTGTTTGATACCCGCGACAAGTGCCAAACACCTCCTTATGGCCCGCTCCATACCAGCGGAGGTTTTGCAGTGAAGGAGCCTCAAAATACCATCGATTATATTTTTATCAACCAAAAGGTGAATGTCCTTCGCCATGGGGTGTTGACAGACTCTTCCGGCCTGTACTTTCCTTCCGATCATCTGCCGGTTTTGGCGGAGGTGGAGATACTTTAATCGGCTCTTACTTCCTTTTTATTCTTTACTTTACAATAATTGTTGACCAGCAATGTGATAAAAAAGAAGCTGCCTTTTCAGACAGCCTCTTGATTGAATGACTATACCGGAAATGGCTTTAACCGAAACGTTTGCAAACAATTTGGGCTGAAGCCCGCGCATCGATGGTGGTTCTCATGTCCGTAGCCTGAAGGCTGCGGCTAGTCATGTCGGACGAATAACGAAACCGCAATAATCCAAATGACATGTATTCCGCAAAATGGCATTTGACTAGCAACGTCATTTATGGCGTTGCATTTATGGCGTTGTATTTATGGCGTTTACCAAATGCGCACATATTCCGCCACGGCCTTAGCCGAAATATTGATTGTCTATTAGGATTGTTCCATAATTAATTAACACTCTTCTCAATGATTTTGCTGGTATCAATATCTCCTCTGGCAGTTAATTTTTAGGTGTGATTAATCTTACACCATGCCAAGACGTGAGATACCTTCCCCCACTATTTTAAATGGTAGGTATAACTTTCTCATTTAATACAAATTAAATCAAAGCGAAAAGGTGTGTTGCACAACTTTCTTTTCCGGCTATTACCCCTTGATCGGAAGATTGAGGGGAGGTGCTTCGGTAATACCAAATACAGTTGATTTTATGTTTGGAAAAGATAGATCGTTGCAGGAACAAAATTGATAAAAATGTGAACAAGTAGACCAATCAAAAAGCCCTGTCTGTAGGTCAGCCTTACAAATGACAATACAAATCCCATACCCAGTTGGGGGATGACCAGGAACGGAACTATAAAATACTGAGATGCTTTCACAAGTTCGAAGTTCCCAATGTGAAACAATCCGAAAGTGATCGCAGAGAACCAAACCACAAATCTAAAATACCTGACCCAAATGTCAAAAATCCTTTTTTCATGCTTCGGAACAAAATGGGAAAAAATGAAAAACAACAGTAGAATGACAATAAACCCCGGCAGATAAGGAATAAAATAGTGGATGATAACTCCAATCAATATGGCCAAAATAATGCTGAAGAATTGGATCTTAAACACCAGAGGTAATCTGAAAATTATTTCTTCCAAAGCCGGACCTATAAAAACTATGATCGCAAAAACAGCCCAGGGTCCAATCTTCATGGATTCAAATATTTCTTGTAGCCTATCATTCGGAAGTATAAAAAACAGCCCAAGCATAAAATGTATCAATCCATTGATCAAAGTTAATACAAGAAAAGTGATCAAAAAGACTCTAAAGGCTGTTTTTAATACAATCGTCTCCCTCTTCTCAATATCGTGGTATTTAGGGTTCTTTAGAAACAAAAAAAATGCGATTAATTCTTGCATTTTGCAGAGGTTTAATCCCAATAAAATAGGAATCGAAAATCATAATCTGGCTCAGATGAATATATTCTTTACTTACTATGTTGTTGTCTCTTTTTACTCTTCTCAATAAATAAAATGATCAGCCAGATAATAAAACATCCAAATGAGATAACCAGCCTGTAATAGGAATCACTTAATAACTCTTTGTTTATTAGAACGCGGTATAACGTTACTATGACCAAACCAACAGATACTACTAAAAAGAAAAATTTAGTGATTTTCATTTTTTCATAATTTAATAATTTGGAGAAAGTATGTTATTACTTTCTCCAAACTTAGGTTAAAAAATTAAAGGATTGCATAACCCCATTCTTCCCAAAATGCAAAAGTAAAAATTTCGGATTTACCAATCAAATAGGACACAGAGTATACAACATCATAAAAAAATGATGATGATTTCGTAGGTTCTCCTCCATTGAGAGATTTTAACTCTTCGGGTGACAACTCCCTGAAGGGTTCATTTAAGATTATATTGAGGTTCATTACTCGTGGTATTAAAATTAGTTACTATTCTTACCATCTTTATAGCCCTCAACAACTCCGGCTTTAAGATCACTCCAATGGTCAATTACGTATATTACTGCCATGCCCCAAATGCTATTTTTAAACCATACGGGTAATCCAACAAGACCACCATTTACTTTCATTAATTCACTTCTAACTAACTCTTTCATGATCAAAAATATTAAAACCTTTCCTACTCTGTTTCAAGGCTTTTCGGAATCTGCCTAAGCTCTGTGCACTTCACTCTATATAAAGTTACGGCATTTCACTCTCAAAAAGAAGTAGGGAAGGATTTATTTTAACAAGTAAAGAAAGAATTTGAAAAACAAGTACTTTATCCTTGTTCCGGGTAAACAGGCGGTGTTAACTATAGAGTGTGAATGCCCTTTCAACACATTAATACTAAAATAGCACAGGAGGTTACCCACAGTGGTGTGGATTTCAAATCAGGTGTGTTCGGAAGAATAACTGATCGGGCAAATTTGAATTGCAGATAGAACCTTTTATCGTATCTGAGCAGTTGTCTGATAAAGGAGATGTAGCTAACCAAACGGTCAGCACTGCTGGTGCCCAGGAGAAAGGATCACCAAGAAAGTGTGCAATACCCAATAAGGTCATGATTTGTAATACCTTATTTTTGAAGGTAACCTTAGTAGTAAAGCAATCTAACTATCTAAATTAAAACTTATTACCTTATTTCTGTCATCTCTGAGGAAATGTATAATTTCTTCCGAGCACGCCTCTTTTCAAATCATCGCCAGCATGGCAATATACACTCCCTCCATTCTGAAAACAAAGAAAGGAAGAAAAATAAGTGTCAGGGAATAAATTTATCCAACCACCGTTTTGACAATCTCCTCAATTTCATCGGCCGCGCCAATCATGGTATCCCGAATATTTTCGGGCATAGCCGCTGCGAACATCCGGCCATTTAAAGTGGCCACATAGATTTTGCCATTCTCCTTTTCATACACAGAGATGCGGCAGGGCATCATCACGGAGACGATCCGCTCGTCGCTTTTTTCGAGCATTACCCCGGAATAGGCTGGTTTACAGATCTCAACAACTTTAACCGGTCTTACCGACTTTCCGGCTTTGGCCAGGGATTGCTGAAGATCGTGGTTTGCCGGATTCATCCATTCACGGTCGGTGGCAGCCGTGATCAATAACTCAACAGTCTCGTTGAGCCCAAATAGGCTCTCTTTTTCAAAAATTGGTTGATTTTCCTGCATGGCTATCGTTTTTTATACTATTGAACTTCTACGGCCCCCTGAACTTTCAGGTTCAGAAATGACCCTCTAAGTTACTCCTATTTCCAATTATTTCCAGTTATTTCGACTTATTTCTTTCTATTTCCTAACCTCAATCCAGCTCTTTGGCAATCGAAATAGCCGCAATCGTTCCATCCGCAACCGCGGTGGTAATCTGTCGGTATTTCTTGCTGATCACATCACCCACCGCATAAACATTGGGAATAGAGGTTCGCATCTCATCATCGGTTTTGATGTAGCCCCACTGATCCAGCTCGAGTTTGTCGGTAAAAAGACCCAGGTTGGGCTTCATGCCAATGAAAATAAAGACACCGTCGGCTTCGATTGTTTTGATCTCTTTGGTCGTTAAGTCTTCTACCTCGACCACCATACGGTCGCCAACCTTTTTAAAAGAGCGGGGTTCGTGCAAAAAGATGGGATGAATTTTGGGATTGGCAAGCAGTTTTTCCTGAGCCGTCTTGTTGGCAGTAAAGGCGGCAAACTGATGGACCATAGTAACGCTGGAGGCAAATTTGGCAATAAAGTCGCTCTCCTCGACGGCCGAGTTGCCTCCGCCAATCACGATTACCTCCTTGTCGACAAAATATTTCGCATCGCAGGTGGCACAATAGGAGATGCCCTTCCCTTTCAGCTCCCTTTCACCCTTGGCGCCAGTAAGATTCGGTGTCGTACCGGTCGCGATGATGATTTTTTTGGCATGAATGGTCTCATATTCATCGATGACCACTGTCCGTTTTACCAAATCAACTTTGGTTACATCCACGGCAACTTTGAACACGGTCCCGCACAGTTTGGTCTGTTCGGACATGTTGTGCGACAGCATGTATCCGGCCTGCGGATCAATAAACCCGGGATAGTTCGATACTTCATGCGTGGTCGAAACATGTCCGCCGGGAAGTGAAATATCCACCAATACGGTTTTAATCTTCGCCTGACAGAGGTACAATCCTGCAGTCAGTCCACCGGGACCACCTCCCAGGACAATCACATCATATTCGGAAACCTGCGGTACAATTTTACCTGCAATTTTGCTGACAGATTCGGCAGGCAGCATGGCATTCAGGTTTTTGACGATTTCGCTTCGCTTGATGCCACCGGCCAACCGTTCTGTAACCTCTTTGCCCTGGTCGAAGAAAAGCAGGGTCGGAGAAGATTTCACGCCCAATTTGTCAGCCAACTCACGGTTTGCCTGACGGTACATCTTGATAAATTTAATTTCATGACCGTACATACCGGCCAGTGATTCGAATTTTGGCGCAACTGCTTCACATGGAGGACATTCTGTGGAATAAAAATCCAAAACGACTTTACCTCCGTTTAATACTTCCTGTTCAAATTCTGAACTGTTGATCTCTTTCATACTATAATAATTTGTTTTTTAAAGGTAGTATGGAACTCCATGTTGCTGAAAATTATTATCATACTCTAGGGTGTTGTAACGCAACATGTTCGTTTCATCTAAATGCTCTTTATGATATTTTAAATTCCTGGTTACAGATTCATTCCAGGTCAATTTTAGATTTTAGATTGCGCCTCTTTCATTTTTTATTTCGTCCGTCCGAAACAATCAAATTTCATTTTTCAATATATTATCGCGGACGGTTTATACTTAACATTCGCATTCCAGGGGTTCCGCTTCGCTCCACCCCTGGCTACCGAGATTTCGCCACTATGTGGCTAAACGCCAGATTCGCTCTCACCCTGTCCTTCCTATCCCAATTCTTTGTTTTGCCCCTCTGTTCTCCAGTTTTCTATTTTATCTCCGTTTCTTTCCTTCTCGTTTCACCGATTTCCTTTTAAACCACTCTCACCTTCGCCAAGTCGCCCCTTCTCACTTCTCATTTTCTCAGCGCCCAGTGCTCATCGCATCATTGTCAATTGTCAACTTTCCATTGTCAATTCTTCACCGAAGTAGGCTTTAAACCCAATCTCCAGCAACTCTTTCACAGGACGGCAATCGGGCGAAAGGATCGAACCGTTCTTGTTTTTGGCCACCGAACCACATCCTCCGCCGCATGCGAGTTGTACTGAACAATTCCGGCACTCCTCGATGGATGTGACATCCCGCGAAACCCATTGATGAATGAGTTGTTCATTCCTGGTTATCTCGGGGTAGAAGGTACCCAACGCCTCTTCCTCCTTACCGACTGTGGCCGTGCAGGAGTAAATCCGTCCGGTGTAGTCAAATGCCCACTCCGATTTGCATGCCGGACAGGCATCGAACAGCGGATCAGGCAGGGTGCCGTTTTCAGAAAGATATTTGGCCACCGAATAGGAGGGTTTGTAAAACTCCAGAATATGCGGATGTACCTCAGTCAGTTCAAATATTTTATGGAAGAGGGAAATCCTTGTAAACAACTGATCAGGAGTCGACTGACAGTGATGCAATTCGTAGTTCCGACCAATCTGTGTTTTGAAAAGATGATGCGAGGTCCATCCTTTTTCGATGGCGAAAGTGGCCAGCCCCGGAAGGTTCTCAATATTTTGCTTGTCGATCACCATCCTGAGGTTGACCGGAAAGCCAGCTGCCAGCGCCGCATCTATGCCCCTTACGATTGGCTCAAAAGTGGGTGAACCTCCTTTGAGAAAACGCCGCTGATCGTGGATTTTTTTGGTGCCATCCAGGGTAATTTGTATCTCACGGATTTTCCCCTTTGAGAGCAGTTCAATATAATTTTCAAGGTAGTAACCGTTGGTGACCACACAAATATCTATGCCGGCTTCATTGGATTTTTCCACCATAAGGGCAATCAGTTCGCGTTGGTGCGGTGTGTTCAACAAGGGTTCCCCACCAAATATGGTCAGGTATTTACGCCGGTTGGGCAGTTCCTTCCTTACATATTCGAAGAAAGCTTTTATCAGTTCAGGGGTTGCGCTTTGGTGTGGATTGGTGTATTCATCCTGGTAACAATAACTACAGCTGAAGTTGCAACTGTAATTTGGGACAAAGAAGAGCTGAACCTCCTCATCGCCACGTTGATCTACAAAATCGAAATATCGGTTACGATAGAGCTTATTCTCATTTTCAGCAGTAACCAGATATCCCTTTTCGGCCAAGTCCTTCATCAGTTCCGGATTGCCGTTTTGTTCTTGCTCTCCCACCAACAAGGCTTTTGCCTCCTCCTCTGAGAGCAAATCGGCATTTCCGCTCAGCAGATTGACCACATAAAATTGATCAGAATGAAGGACCTTGGATACTATATTGTGTTTTGATTTGATCATTCAGATATTTCTTGATATTTGATTTTCCTGTCTGTTCCTGGGCCGGCAGAAGGGTGGATAGCGCTTCATTTATTATTTGTTCATTCCGTTCGCCCTTCGACAAGCTCAGGGACCGAAATCCTGAGCATAACTTTAACAAATTACTACCGCGGACGGTGGTCTTTCGGGATTCATATACCAGGGGTTCCGCTTAGAGCCACCTTGGGCTACAATATTATAACCGCTAGGCGGAATAAATACTGGGAGTTGCGGTCGCCCCCTCTCCCCTTCTCCCATTCTCCCCCTCTTTTCATTAAGAATAAGCCTACCAGGAAATTGCTCCCCCGGTAGCTTATTCAGGATGATTTAGTCGTGGCATCCCACAACCGACTTGGAAGTCTTGGCACAGCACTGGGCTATTGCCACGCTTTTCTGCGCTTCCTGCTTTTTAACCAAACTTTTCATCTAAAAATTAATTAATGAATTACGTAATTATATATTTGCTTAGAAAAGCCACTTGGGAATTGACAATTGAAAGTTGACAATTGACAATTTGAGAAAAGTTGCGCATTGCTATCCTGCTAAAATTCATTATCCTTTACAGCCGCAGGTTTTGCCTTTCGGCCTTTCCCCGGCGATTGTGAAACTGCAGACTTCGACCTTCCCCTTTGGGTAAGGTTTGGATTCCTCCAAAACAGTTATAGTTTGAAATCCTGCTGTGCTAAGGGTATCCAGATACTCCTGCCGAGTAACCGATCCTGCCCAGCACTCTGCAACTGCTACCGGGTCACTGCGGTACTCCTCCGGAACTGGTGAGGTGGCATAAATATCACTTACGACAAACCGACCACCCTTTTTCAGTATCCTGAAAATTTCGTTCCATACGGCTGCTTTATCTGCTGCGTGGTTGATTGTACAATTCGATACAACCAGATCGGCAGTTTGGTCGGGCAATTCCAGCTTCTCCAGTTCGCTTTGGATGAATTTTACATTGTTGACTCCAAATTTGGCCGCATTCTCCCTGGCAGTTGCCAACATGCCATCTGAAATATCTATACCAAATGCAAATCCTTCTTCTCCTGCCTGTTCGGCCATTCGAAGTACATCGGTACCTCGCCCACTTCCCAGGTCCACGCAAATTTCGCCAGGTTTGACTTTTGAGAAATTGAGCGCCCCGCCACAGGATAGACAGCATTCTGTCTTCGCCAATTGACTGTATCTGAGATTTATACTAGAATAATCCATATCTTTGAGGAAAAACCGATCTATTAAACAAACAAATATTTTACAACTAAGTTCGTCAATCATTGAATTGATCCGACAAAAATAGAAAAATTTATTTTAAATCGCATTACTATCACTTAAATCTTTTTATTATCACTATTTTTGCAAAATGAAACGAACAAGAAGTATAGCTCCAACAAAACGTATGTATATTACACTTGTGAGTTCCATCCGGCAAATAGAAAATACCACCAACGGATGAAGAAATTCTTTTCAGAGGATCTGACTCAGGATGAGCTTGACTTGATGTTTCGAAGCGATGAGAAATGCCTTGAGTTTATCTCCGCGTTGAAATGGGGGGATGGATTCGAATGCAGGAAATGTGGCAACACCAACTTCTGCGCTGGTAAGACCCCGTTTTCGAGAAGATGCACAAAGTGCAAAAGCGAAGAATCGGCGACGGCCGGGACCATTTTCCACAATTGTAAGTTTCCGATCAGCAAAGCCTTTTACATAGCTTTCCAGGTATGCAAAGGAAATGAACCCATCTCAACCTACGAATTTGCCCGAAGACTTTCGCTCAGACAGATGACCTGCTGGAATTTCAAATCAAAGATAAGCGCTGCCCTTGATTCGCTGACCCATCTCTCCGATGACGAGAAAAAGGATGTACGAAAGCTTTTTACCTATTGAGAAGTGCCTAGAGTGACTAAAGTGAACTAAAGTGCCTAAAGTACTTACGCGACTTTAATTATTTGTCAGAAGTTCAAAATTTTGAACCTTCAGATGTGCCGGTATTAGTGTATAATTATTCAACACTTGCCTGCATGTAAATATGTCGTTATTTACATTTTTTCGATTTTTAGTACATTTTCTTAGAAAAATCAAATATTTAACGAATTCCTAACATAAGTCATTCAAAGTTAAGGTAATCTTTCCCTAGTTTTGGGCGGTGATGCCAGTTTGGTCCGTGATTCTGTTCCAAGAATACCCCTTCGCGCCATTTTGGTTCATCCAACTAAAACCAGGAAAATTTATGATTACGCACGACGAGATTTGCAGTGTCCATTCAATGACTGAAGCTGATAAATACAGCTTGCTCCTACAGGTAATGGACGATTATGACCACAAAGAGAGCAATCTGATTCAGATTCTGCACATGGGACAGGCCATTTTTGGCTACCTATCGGCTGAGGTCCAATCCTTCATTGCCGAAAAGATGGATATTCCCAATTCGAAAGTAAATAGTGTGCTCACCTTTTACTCCTTTTTTTCGACCAAACCCAAAGGGAAGTATACTGTATCCATCTGTCTTGGAACGGCTTGCTATGTGCGGGGCGGCAAAGAGGTGGTCAATAAGCTGAAGGAGGTTCTCTCCATTGATGTAGGTGAAACGACCGAGGACAAGATGTTCTCACTTCAGGTCATGCGTTGCATTGGCGCCTGCGGACTGGCTCCAGCCATGACCATCAATGACAAGGTTTACAAACAGGTCAATCCCAACAAATTGCACCGTATCCTGGGGATGTTGAAATAAACCTTTCATCAACATTTTCCAAAGTATTCAGAAAACCAAACTCAAAAAATTATGCATATAAAATCTCTGAAAGATCTGAAAGGGCTTAAAGCTTCCTTTCAGAAACAGGAGGCCCAATACCCGTTTGTCGCGCATTTCTGTTATGCCGCGGGATGCCTTTCTTCCGACTGCCGTGATGTAAAGGACTCTTTTGTAAAAGCGCTTGAGCATGAGAAGCTGACGGATAAAGTAAAAATCAACCGAACCGGCTGCATGGGCGCCTGCACTTTGGGACCAACACTCATCATCAATCCGGGTACGACTCTCTATTGCAATTTGAAGCCATCTGATATGCCACACATTGTGAAAGAGCACATCAAAAAGGGGAAAATTGCATTAAAATATTGTTACAAAGATCCTGAAACCGGTAAAGAAATCCCGAATATGCAGGAGATCAATTTTTTCAAACATCAGAAGAAGATTGTTCTCCGCAATTGCGGCACCATAGATTTCGCCTCCATAGAAGAATACATTGCCAAAGATGGCTATTTCGCCCTCTGCAAAGCGCTCACCTCCATGACCCCCGCGGCAGTGGTAGATGAAATAAAAAAATCGGGTATGCGCGGAAGAGGAGGCGGTGGATTCCCGACAGGTACCAAATGGGAAATGGCTTCCAAAGTTGACAGCGACCAGAAATACATCATCTGTAATGCCGACGAAGGTGACCCGGGCGCTTTCATGGACAGGAGTTTGCTGGAAGGGGACGCGCATGCGGTGATCGAAGGGATGATCATTGGAGGATATGCCATAGGCGCTTCCCAAGGTGTAGTTTACATCCGGGCCGAATACCCAATCGCCATCGAACGTTTGACCATTGCCATTAAATCGGCAAGGGAATGCGGACTTTTGGGCAAAGATATCTTCTCTTCAGGTTTTGATTTCGACATCGAAATCAGAATTGGAGCAGGAGCGTTTGTCTGTGGCGAGGAGACCGCCCTGATGGCATCGGTCGAAGGCCGAAGGGGTGAGCCAACCCAAAAGCCACCTTTCCCCGTTCAATGCGGTCTTTACGGCAAACCAACCGTTATCAACAATGTGGAAACCTTTGGTAGTATCGCTCCCATATTGCTAAACGGTGCCGAATGGTTTGCCTCAATAGGAACCGAAAAGAGCAAAGGAACAAAGGTCTTCGCCCTGGCAGGCGATATCCGTATGAAAGGATTGATTGAGGTGCCGATGGGTATTTCTCTTGGTAAAATTCTGTTTGATATCGGCGGGGGTATCCCAAAACACAAGAATTTCAAGGTGGCCCAGACCGGAGGACCTTCGGGTGGTTGCCTTACTGCCGAGCACTTAAATACACCCATTGATTACGATTCACTGATCAAACATGGGGCCATTATGGGTTCAGGCGGATTGATCGCCGCCGACGAAGATACCTGCATGGTGGATATGGCGCGATTCTTCATGGATTTCGTTCAGGAGGAGTCGTGCGGAAAATGCACCCCCTGCCGCCTGGGGACCAAAAGGATGCTCGAAATACTTGAGCGCATCACGGTAGGTAAAGGTGAGGAAGGCGATGTAGAAAAACTGATTGAGTTGGGGACTTCCATCAAGGAATCGGCCATTTGCGGGCTCGGTCAAACGGCTGCCAACCCGGTTCTCAGTACCATCAAAAACTTCAGGCACGAATACGATGAGCACATTCAGAAGAAATATTGCCGCTCGGGAGTCTGTAGTGAGTTGTTCCTTTCGCCATGTCAGAATGCTTGTCCTGCTGGAGTGAACGTACCCGGATACATCGCCCTGATTGCCGCAGGCAGGGTCAAGGATGCCTACAACCTGATCCGACAGGACAATCCTTTCCCATCCATCTGCGGCAGGGTTTGCACCCATCCATGCGAAAGCAAATGTCGTCGTGCTCAACTCGACGAATCGATCGCGATCGCGGATCTAAAAAGATATGCTGCTGACTATGTGCTCAACTCAGACGAGCCCTATATGAACTTAATGTTTCAGAAGAATGGCAAGTCAGTCGGTATCATCGGTGCCGGTCCATCCGGGCTGACATGTGGCTATTATCTATCCCGGTTAGGATATACCGTTGATATTTACGAAGAGAAGAGTGTAGCCGGCGGAATCCTGGCATATGGAATACCCGAATACAGACAGCCGAAAGATGTGCTCAAAAAAGAGATCGACTCCATCATACAGTCGGGCATCAACATCATCTACAACACAAAAGTGGGTGAACAGATCACCTTTGCTGACCTGAAGGCGAAATATGGCGCCATTTATATTGCCACAGGCACTCAATTGTCGCGCAAAATAGGGATCGAGGGTGAAGAGAAGGAAGGGATCTATCATGGTCTCGATTTTCTGAAAGACATCAACCTCAAAAAGGGGGTGACTGTGAAGGGCGTGGTTGCAGTGATTGGTGGAGGAAATACGGCCCTCGATGCCGCCAGATCTGCCTTACGCCTTGGCGCTGAAAAGGTTCATATTCTTTACCGCAGAACCCGTGAAGAGATGCCTGCCGACAGGCGTGAGATCCAGGATGCGCTGGAGGAGGGGATCATCCTGCATGAACTGGTTGCCCCTGTTCGCTTTCTTGGGAACGGAGCGGTACGTCAGATTGAATGCATGAAAATGGATCAGGGCGAATTTGGCAGGGATGGAAGAAGGGTTCCCGTTTCCCAACCGGATTCGTTGTTTACGTTAAACATCGACATGGCTATCCCAGCCGTAAGCCAATATTCTGACCTTCCGTTTGTGACGAAAAAAGATGTGGAATTGACCGATTGGGGAACCTTCATCGTAGACAGTTCAACCCAAATGACCACACAAAAAGGAGTTTTCGCGGGTGGTGATGTTGCCCGGGGATCTGATGTGGTTATCACTGCCATTGCAGACGGTAAAAAGGCTGCAAAATCGATCGACAAATACCTGGGAGGAAAGGGAATTCTCAACTCAGGAGAGCCGATCGACATCCCCCACATGCGCCCGGATGAAGCCAACACCATCGAGCACGAACGCTTCCCGATGAGGTATCTCGATGATGAAAAGCGCCGTACCAGTTTCGACGAGGTGGCGCAAGGGTTCCACAAACTCAATGCCATTGCCGAAGCCATGCGTTGTCTGCAATGTTCCAAACATTAACCTGCAAATTATCCGATTATGTCAATTGTAACACTTACCATCAATAACAAAACCATACAGGCCGAAGAGGGAACCACCATCTTCGAAGCCGCCAAACAAAACAACATCCTGATACCCCATTTCTGCTATCTGGAGAATGTTCACCAGATTGGATCCTGCAGAATCTGCGTTGTAGAGGTGGAGGGAGCCCGAAACCTGATGGCCTCCTGCGTAACGGAAGTCAAAGAGGGTATGGTCGTCCAGACCAATACCGCAAAGGTGCGAAAAGTCAGAAAGGTACTCTATGAACTTATTTTGTCCGACCATCCGAAAAATTGTCTCGGATGCCACCGGAACCAGAACTGCGAGTTGCAGGACCTTGGAGAGCAAATCCAGATTGACGGCTTCCGGTTTGAAGGGGTAAAATCCAAGGATGTTATTGACAGTACCAGCGCATCCATCGTAAGGGACAGTTCCAAGTGCATTCTTTGCCGCCGCTGTGTGACTGTCTGCAACGATATTCAGGGTATTGGCCTGATGAATGCGCACCACCGGGGCTTTGCCACCTTTATTGGACCATCGGAAGATGAAAACCTGGGACACTCCATCTGTACGAATTGCGGACAGTGCATCGTCGTTTGCCCGGTCGGCGCCCTCAAAGAGAAAGATTCTACCCAAATCGTCTGGGAGGCTCTGCAGGACAAATCGAAAACCGTAGTAGTACAGACCGCCCCTGCCGTTCGTGCAGCGCTTGGCGAGAAATTCGGTTTTGCCCCCGGCACACTCGTCACAGGAAAAATGGCAGCTTCATTGAAGGAATTGGGTTTTGACTACGTCTTTGACACCAACTTTGCCGCCGACCTCACCATTTTGGAAGAGGGGTCTGAATTTCTGAAGAGGGTCAACGATCAGTTTACAACTCCCGAAGGCGCAGTTTTACCCATGATTACCAGTTGCAGTCCGGGATGGATCAAATATGTGGAACACCAGTACCCGGATCAACTCGGTCACCTCTCAAGCTGCAAATCTCCCCACATGATGCTGGGGGCGTTGATCAAGACCTATTTCGCGGACAAAATAAAAGTCGATCCAAAAGACCTTTATGTAGTATCCATCATGCCTTGCACCGCCAAAAAATTTGAGATTACCAGGCCCGAAATGGAATCCAATGGGGTAAGGGATGTTGATGCCGTTCTGACCACCCGCGAACTGGCCAGGATGATCAAGGATGCCGGGATTGATTTTGTACAACTGCCGGATGCCGAATTTGATTCACCACTGGGCCTCTCTACCGGGGCTGCCGATATTTTCGGCACCACTGGCGGCGTAATGGAAGCCGCGATCCGTACGGTTTATGAGCTGATAACCGGCCGCGAATTACCAATGGAGGAGCTGCATGTGAAACCGTTGGTTGGCTTGCAGCAAATAAAGACCGCCGATCTGAAAATCGAAGATGCCCTTGAGTCCTATGCCTATCTGAATGACGTTACGGTAAAAGTAGCGGTGACCAGCGGACTGAAAGGCGCATCGAAATTGATGGAAGAGATCCGACAGGGCAAAAGCCCCTACCATTTCATCGAGGTAATGGGATGCCCCGGAGGTTGTATCAGCGGCGGCGGTCAGCCCAGACCGGTCAACAACATGGTCCGGATGAAACGTCTGGAGGCTATCTACCGCGAAGATGAAGGGAAAACCTTGCGCAAATCGCACCAGAACGAGGATGTCATGACGCTATACAAAGAATTCCTCGGACATCCGCTGGGACATCTCTCGCATGAATTGCTACATACAACTTATGTGAAAAGGGAAAAGAATTAATTGAGAATGGACAATTGACAGTTGACAATTGTCCATTCTCAATTGTCAACTGTCAATTTTTCAGTTTCCAATCTGCCCCCTCCTTGGTGTCTTTGATTTCAAAGCCCAAAGCGGTAAGCCGGTCGCGGATCTGGTCGGAGGTTGACCAATCCTTTTTGGCTTTGGCCTCTTGCCGCAAAGTGAGCAAGAGTTCAACCATCTTTCCGAACAGCTCCCCGTTCCCATTCTCCTGGCTATCGCCGGAAGGCTGTAAACCAAGGACATCCTGTACCAATCCGGTATAAAGCTGCTGAAGTTTCGCGAGATCAGCTGCCGTGATGGTCATGTTCCCGTCATTGACCGAGTTGATCATTTTGGCACCGTCAAAAAGGTGGGCGACGAGGATCGGACTATTCAGGTCGTCGTTCAACGCATCATAGCAATTCCTTTTCAGCTTTTCTACATCCAGGGTGGAGGTATCGGCTGTCTTCAGGTTTTTGAGCAATTCCATGGCATTCATCAGCCGTTCAAATCCTTTTTCGGCAGCCTGGAGCGCCTCATTGGAGAAATCGAGCGGACTTCGGTAGTGGGCTTGAAGCATGAAAAAACGGATGGTCATCGGGTCGTAGGCCTTTTCAAGCAAAGGATGCTTACCGGTGAAGAATTCGTCCAACTGGATGAAATTTCCCAGCGATTTGCCCATTTTCTGGCCATTGATGGTGATCATGTTGTTGTGGACCCAGTAGTTAACCGTCGCATGACCAAAACAGGCCACTCCCTGTGCCACTTCGGCTTCATGGTGCGGGAAAAGCAGATCAAGTCCGCCACCGTGAATATCGAAAGTCTCTCCCAGATATTTGGTGCTCATGGAGGTACATTCGGTGTGCCATCCCGGGAAACCGTTACCCCATGGCGATGGCCACCGCATGATATGTTCGGGCAAGGCATTCTTCCACAATGCAAAATCCAATCCTGATCTCTTCTCATTCTGACCGTCCAGGTCGCGGGTATTGGTATAGAGATCCTCAATTTTTCGGCCGGAAAGTATCCCGTAAGGATGCTTTTTGGCATAAGCTTCCACGTCAAAATAGACAGAACCATTGGTTTCATACGCGAATCCGGCCTCCAGCATCTTCTTTACCGCTTCGATCTGCTCAATGATGTGGCCCGAGGCGGTCGGCTCGATACTGGGAGGAAGCACGTTGAGTTGCCCCATGTTCTTGCGGTAGCTGTTGGTGTAGATTTGCACGATCTCCATTGGTTCCAGTTCCTCAACCTTGGCTTTTTTTGCCACCTTGTCTTCGCCTTCATCGGCATCGTTGACCAGATGGCCCACGTCCGTAATGTTTCTGACGTACCTTACCTTATATCCAATGTGTAATAAATAACGGAAAAGCAAATCAAAAGTGATGGCGGGCCGGGCATGACCCAGGTGGGCATTCCCATAAACCGTCGGACCGCAGACATACATCCCGACATGATCCTTGTGAATGGGGACAAAAAGCTCCTTTTTACGGGTCAGGGTGTTGTGCAACGTTAACTTTTCCATGATGGTTGTATCTAAATATCAAGCCGCAAAATTACAAAAAAAAGGGATGGAACGCATAAAACCAGATAGAATGAGGTGGTATAACACAGATAGCTATGCCCTATTATTCAGCTAAGTGGTTTCTATCCTGCAGATTTGGAAATCTGATCAAAATTGGGTAACTTTATTAGAGACCTAAAAACCAAATCCCGATTGGATGGTTTCCGGATTAAAACTCACAATCAATTAAACTTATAGATATGAATGAATTTTCACAAATTGTGTCACTGATTCAAAGTGCCCGTAGTCTTGCACTTTACACAGTTAACAGCGAATTGGTGAATCTTTACTGGCAGGTGGGGCATTTTGTCTCTGAAAAATTGGGGAATGCATCCTGGGGAGAAAGTACAGTTGTGGAGTTGACAAATTTCATCAAAAACAGGTATCCGGATATCAAGGGATTTGACAAGAAAAACATCTACCGGATGTGTCAGTTTTATCAATTGTATAAGGATGCGCCAAATGTCGCACCAGTGGTGCGACATTTACAAGTTGCTGATTTACAATCTCCTGTAAATGTCGCACCAGTGGTGCGACATTTACAGGAGGAAGATATTCCTTCGATTGAGCATGATGATATTCGGAAAACAATTTTGGCAAAAATCAGCTGGACACACCACCTGATTATTATTGGCAGATGCAAATCTGCAGAAGAAAGGGAATTTTATATTCGTCTTTGTATTCAGGACCGTTATAGCAAAAGGGAATTGGACAGGCAAATCAATAGCGGAGTTTTTGAACGGGTCATGCTGGGGAATGCTCATCTTTCGAAAAACATCAAACAGCTACCTCAGGATTTTAGCAATGTATTCAAGGATAGCTATGTTTTTGAATTCCTGAATCTCCCGGAACCTTATATTGAAAATGAACTACGCAAAGCTTTGTTGCATGAATTAAAACATTTTTTACTGGAATTGGGTTCAGACTACCTGTTTGTTGGTGAAGAGTTTCCAATTAAAGTTGGCAACCGCGATTTTAGAATTGATCTCCTGTTTTTTCACAGATCTTTACAGTGCCTGATCGCCTTTGAACTTAAAACCAGTCGATTTGAACCTGAATACCTTGGTAAAACCAATTTCTATCTGGAAGCATTGGATCGGGATGTTCGGAAACCCCACGAAAATCCAACCATTGGGATATTACTTTGCAGGGACAAGGACGATGAGGTGGTGGAGTATGCATTGAACCGAAGTTTAAGTCCAACCATGGTTGCCCAATACCTGATGGCCATACCTGACAAAAAAATACTGGCCCAAAAATTACATGAGCTTTTTCTGGCGCATGAATAATAATATTCAAGTGACCTTATAAACAGAAACAATTTCTAAAAAATGTGTACCAAATTGGTACTTTTAATTTATCTTTGCTATCACTGCATTCTAAAAAGTTTGAGTTATGTTGGTCATTAGCAGCAGAGAGTTCCGGGAGAATCAAAAGAAGTATTTTGACCTAATTGATCAAAAAGAACAAGTCATCGTACAGCGCGGAAAAAACAAGTCATACGCTCTTATTCCAATTGACGAAACAGTTAAATATTTTTCAGAACCCAAGATCAGTGAGCGTTTGGATCGTTCGATTGAAGAGGCCAAACAAGGAGACTTGGTTACTGTTAGCGCTGAGAAAATCAATCATTTATTGGGTATTTGAATTACACTATAAAATGTACACCTACGGCATAAGCTGACATTGAATTTCTTAAAAAAAACATATTTATATGAAAAACATATTTGTAAAATCTTTTCTGATCCTCGCGGTAGCAGCCATCTCCTCCTGCTCTTTCTCGCAGAACAAACCAGTGCCTGAAGGTCCGCAAGTGCTGATCTCAACAAAATATGGCGATATGAAGGTAGTGCTGTACAATCAAACACCTTTACACCGCGACAACTTTATGAAGCTTACGAAAGAGGGCGTTTTTGACAGTCTGATTTTTCACCGCGTAATCAAAGGCTTTATGGTACAGGGCGGTGATCCCAATTCCAAACGTGCCACCAAAGACCAGGTGCTAGGCGATGGTGATCTGAATTATACCATTCCGGCAGAAATCATACCCGGAATTATTCACAAAAAAGGGGTGATCGCCGCCGCCAGGAACGGAGATGAAGAGAATCCCGAACGCCGCTCTTCGGCCACCCAGTTTTATCTCGCCCAGGGAAAAGTGTACAAACTGGATGAAATTCCGGCCATCGAGCAAAAAATGAACATCAGTGCATCGGAATCGCTGTTTCTTAAAATGAAATCTGAAAAAATAGATACCCTCATGTTGTTCCAAATGGCCAGAAACAAGGAGGGCTACGACAAGTTGATCGAAAAATTGAAGCAAAAAGCGATCAAGGAGGTCGAAAAAAATCCGGTCAGGTTAACCCGGCAACAAGTAGAAACCTACACCACGCTCGGAGGAATTCCGCACCTGGATGGAGGTTATACTGTTTTTGGCGAGGTGTTGGATGGTCTTGCCGTTATCGACTCCATTGCTGCACAACCAACCGGCACCAATGATCGTCCGCTAGAGAACATCCGGATGACAATCAAGGTAATTAAGGAATAACAGTCTCCATTTTAAAACCAACTTTGTCCAGGTCTTTGTAAAAGGATGGGTATGACTTGGTGACGACCATGGCATCATCTATCCTGATGGAACCATTGAACAAGGCAACTGGGGCAAAAGACATGGCCATTCTGTGGTCGTGGTAAGTGCCAATAACCGGTTCGGACTGAGCAATAGATTGATCGAACTCCCCATTCCATGCAAGTTCCCCTTCGGCAGGTTCGGTTAGCCTGATGCCCAATTTCGAACATTCACATTGCAACGCGGCAATACGGTCAGTCTCTTTTATCTTCAAGGTTTTCAGGCCGGCAAAGTGGAAAGGCAGCCGCTTGCCGATGGCCAGCACCACAAAAGTTTGGGCAATATCAGGGTACTCAATAAAATTCAGGCTTAATTTTTTCAAGGTCGACACTTTGCCCTTTGTCACCCTGACTGATTCGCCCTCCTGCCGGGAATTTATCCCGAAATATTTTTCGAACCATTCGGCCTGTACAGAATCCCCTTGCAGGCTCTTCAACCGAAGTCCTTTCAAATGCAAATCGCATCGTTCAGACAAGGCTGCCATTGCGTACCAGTAGGATGCTCCAGACCAATCCGCCTCAACAGAATAAGATATTGGCTTATAAGTTTGCGCTTCAATGCGTATTTCATTTCCGTTCCACTGGTATTTTATGCCAAATTTCTTCATGATCCCCAGGGTCATTTCGATGTAGGAACGTGAGGTAACCCTATTGGTCAACCGAAGGGTCAGTCCGCCCTGAACGGTTGGGGCGATCATCAGCAAAGCCGAAATATATTGACTGCTGATGCTTCCGTCCAGTTCGAGGATGCCGCCCTTAAGGGCAGTACCGGTAATCTTTAGGGGCGGAAATCCCTCCTGTCCGGTATATTCAATCTGTGCCCCAAGTTTGCGTAAAGCATCAACCAAAATTGAGATCGGCCTTTGCTGCATCCTTTCGGACCCGGTAAGATGCCATTCTCCCACAATTTTCGATAGATATGCAGTCAAAAATCGCATGGCGGTGCCGGCATGATGGATATTGAAAGTGTTAGAATTGGATTCCAGCACCTGGTTCATCACCAGTGAATCGTCGCAATCGGAAAGGTTTTTCACCGGGAATGAAGAGTAGCTCAGCGCGTTGATGATAAGCACCCGGTTGCTGATACTCTTGGAGGAGGGCAGCGTAATTTCACCAGCGAGGGAAGAATCTGTTTTGGTCAAAAGTATTTGCATGGCTTAATCGTTATTCATCTCCCTGAAATAATCAAGCGCCTCAAAGATCTGCTGTTTGCTGCAATTCTGGTTGATCTCCACCTCTCCTACCGATTTGATCAGCGTAAAATTAATCCGCTTTCCCTCATTCTTTTTGTCGTGGCCCATCAGTTCGAACAATGCTTCATAATCGGTGGCCGACAATTGGTATTTCCCATAAACGGCAATCAGCCATTTGGCAAGAAAATGCATGTTGCCATCCGGAAATCCCGAATTGAGGTGAGAAAGATAAAGCTCGGCAATCATTCCAAAGGCAACGGCATGTCCGTGCAACAAGGGTTGACCTTTGCTAAGCGAAAGGCTCTCGAAGGCATGTCCAATGGTATGTCCAAAATTTAAAGCCTTGCGTATGTTGTTTTCGTTGGGATCTTTTTCTACAAAAAAGTTTTTGATGATGACGGAATGGGCTATCATGCCCTGTAAGATCGCATAATCAGGCTGTTGCAGGTCAAATTTTTGAAGTTCCGCAAGGTGGTCCTGAGAATGGATCAGCCCGTGTTTGATCATTTCGGCATAACCCGAGATGAGATTTTCGTGGTCAAGCGTTTTCAGGAAGCGTGTATCAATAATCACCTGAAGCGGTTGATTGATTACACCTATCTCATTTTTCAATCCGTTGAAATTAAATCCGGTTTTCCCTCCCACAGAGGCATCCACCTGCGACAGCAAGGTTGTCGGAATATTGATAAACTGAACCCCCCGTTTAAAAGTGGAGGCTGCAAAACTCCCTAAATCAGTCACCATCCCTCCACCCAGATTCACTACCAGGGATTTTCGGTCTGCCCCATTCTGGCTCAGGTAAAGCCATATTTTTTCGACCGATGCCAACAATTTATTTTCTTCCCCTGAAGGGATAACAATTTTCTTAAATTTTTCAATGTGATGGGTATCGCACAGGAGTGGCAGGCAAAAAAGGTTGCTGTTTTGGTCGACCACCAGAAACAGTTTGTCATCAGGGAAAGAGCCCATGCTTTCGGACAGTACCTTCTCCAACTGATCAGTTACCACGACGGAATTATTATGAGTCATATTTTGATAGATCTTCAGTTCCAATGAACTGCAAAGGTAAAAGAAATTTATTTCCTTCGAGAGTTTACGGATAGCAAGGATTAACCACAAAGGACTCCAAGTAAACTCACAAAGGACACAAACATAAAGACATGATTAGGCGATCTTTGAGACCTTTGTGGATTCCCTTAGTGTCCTTCGTGGTAAAACAATAATAAATAACCAGACTAACCTTGCAATGCTTTGACCCTTGAAACCAAAAGGGTGATGCCTATGCCGAAAACCCCGATTACCGCGAAGGAATAGCGTAAACCGGCGGCTTGTGAGATATAACCAATCAAGGGCGGACCCATCAAAAAACCGAGAAAACTTACGCTCGAAACCGTTGCCAGTGCAATGCCGGTGGGGACTTTTGAATGCCGCCCGGCAGCGCTGTATACGGAGGGAACCATGCTTGAGACACCCAGCCCAACCAGCATAAATGCAAGGGTGCAGGGAATCAGATAGGGAAAGAATACTGCCGTAAACAATCCTGTCGAAATCATGACACCACAAATCTGCATCAACCTTTTTCTCCCAATCTTCGAAACAAAGTAATCGGCAACAAACCGGCCGCTTGCCATCATGACCATGAAAGAGGTGTAACCAAGAACCACCAGTGAAGCCGGTGCATGAACCACATCTTTAAAGTAGATGCCACTCCAGTCGAACATGGCCCCTTCGCTGGCCATGCTGCAAAATCCGATGATCCCGAGCTGGATCAGAACTCCATCGGGCCGGTTAAACAGTTTGCGTTTGGGCTCATCCGGCCTTGCCCTGTGTTTGGTACGGTCCAAGAACGGATAATTGATCCAAACGAGTGTCCAAACGATCAAAATGATGGATGCGAAATGCCAGAAAGGCTTTATTTGCAGGTTAATCATGGCAATGCCAATCAGCGCGCCGGTAAATCCGGCAAGGCTCCATCCGCCATGAAAAGAGGCCATGATGGAACGTTGGTAGAGTTTTTCGGCTGCTACCCCCTGGGTATTAATGGAGATGTTACACATATTTCCGAAGATCCCGAACACAAACAAGGCAAGCGCCAACTGCCATCCGGTTTGGACCAATCCGATACAAATCAATACGAGGGTGTAGGAAGGAAGGGCAAAGGGCAACACCTTGTGACTTCCGAACCGGGTAACCAGTTTGCCGGAGAATGGCATCATCAGGAACTGCCCAACCGGCAAGGCAAACAAGATGGTTCCAAACATGGCATCATTCAAATGCAGGGCAGTTTTGATATCCGGGATCCTGCTCGCCCATGACGAGAAACAGAGCCCCATGCTGAAATAGACCAGCGCTACCGCGATGCGGATGCGTTTTTTATTGGGAGCGGCTTCCTCTGTCCACCTAATCTTTAAGCCACTTCTCATATTTTTCTCTAATCAACTCGTGGGAATGAACCCGACCTTTTTGAAGATCATCAAGACCCCTGTTAATAGATTCTTTCTCCTCCTGTGTAATTTGATCCCACCAATCTGATTTGGATGCTTGGGGAATATCAATAATATTCTTAATGAGATCAATCAGATCATCGTCCTGGATCTCACAAATTCTTTGAATAATATCTAATTTTTCGGCTGAAATGTCCATTTGATGGCATGCTTTTTACAAAGATAGGAAATTTTTTCCTTGTTGATTGCGGTACTTTTACCGTTTGGTTGATCAAATAGTTGACATCCAAAGCTACAAGCATCCACGCTATTAATTATTCATGCCAATTTTTACAGAAGTCATGGTCAATGAGCCTGCAACCGCCTTGTCGTTGAAAATTGATACCGTTTCTCGTTCCTCCTTCAAGGCAAGGACGTACAGCAGCGGTAAATAATGTTCAGGAGTTGGGATTGCCAAATCGAAGGCCTTGCCATGTGATTTGTAATCGATTAACTGCTTGTGATCACCATTCAGGATGAACTTCTTCATTTTTTCGTTCGCTTCTGTGGCCCAGTCAAAGGCAAATCCTGGTTCATTCAGTTTATCCCAGGCAGTCCGGCCCAGGTTGTGAACTATGTTCCCGCTTCCGATGATCAAAACCCCCTTCTTGCGCAGGGAAGCAAGCTCTCTGGCCAAATCATAATGCGCCTGGGGCGTTTGGTAATAATCCAGGCTCATCTGGATGACAGGCACATCTGCCGCAGGGTAGAGATGCTTCACCACGCTCCAGCAGCCATGGTCGAGGCCCCATTTCTGGTCGAGGCCGACCTCTGCTTTTGTGGAGATCTTTTTAACATTGGAAGCTAGTTCCGGACTTCCCGGAGCCGGATACTGCACATCGAACAATTTTTGCGGAAACCCGCCAAAGTCGTGGATCGTCCTGGGTTTCTCCATGGCTGTCACGAAAGTGCCACGGGTCTCCCAGTGAGCCGAGATGCAAAGGATAGCGCTTGGCCGGGGAATTGTTTTCCCGGCTTCCCGCCATCCGCTTACAAATTCGTTCTCTTCGATGGCGTTCATCGGAGAGCCATGACCCAGAAACAGCACTGGCATTGTTGCGGTACTTTCAAAAGATCCGGCCAGACTATTCAGTGAATTTGGATTCATGCTACTGCTCTTTTAATGGACAATAAAAAACATGCGGATCGTTCGGAGAAGCTGCCAATTTGACCGCATCCGTTTAATTAGATTTCTGTATGTAAAATAATTGATCCATCAATTTATTACTTACCAGGAAACTGTTGGCATTATTTCAGCCAATAATCTCCAAACTTACTAAACAGTTGAATTAAAAGGCTCCAAATTTCAAAAGTACCCTGATTCTTAATTACAACCCCCTTTTGTTTTCAAATATTTTGCCAAGTATATGATCTACACTTAATTCTGAGCTAAACCATTTCTCTTCTAGCATTATCAATCCATCTGGATTAATCAGAAATTTATTTGGAACCATCTTTATATCATACAACAGAAAAGCTCCATTATACGAACCTTTCAAATCTGAGATATTAATCCAAGTAATTGAATCCTTCTTAATTGCATTTAACCATCTTTGTTTGTTGTTGTCACTTGACACGCCCAAAATTTCAAACCCTTTGGGATGGTATTTGCTGTATATTCTTCTTAACCATTTAAACTCTTCCCTGCATGGACCGCATGAAGATGCCCAAAAATCCAGTAATACATATTTCCCTTTAAAATCAGATAGCTTAACCGTATCACCGGATGGGGTTACCTGGATAATTTCCGGTGCGATGTCTCCAATTTTTGGTGGTTCTGGTAATTGAATGTACTTCTTTATTTCAGCTCCTTGCTCTGATTTTTTTAAGTTTTCAGATAATTCATTGTAGATGGATTTGATCTGATTTTTATTCAAATGCATGAATGGAAGGTAACACTCTGAATGAAGGGAAGATAATGTCACGTATGAATCCGGGCGCTTAATCAGGAATTGGATTATACTATCACTTAACTTTTCTTTAAGTGAATTGATTTTCAATGTATCCTTTTTCTTTTCTTCATCTGTTTTAAAATGAATCTGTTCCTGTAATTCATTAATTTGTTTATCGGCTTCATCCAAAAGTAAATTATAACTTTCAAATTCTACATGAGAAGACGAACCGGCTATTTTAATATTTTTTATGAAGTTGAAGTTTCCATTGATTTTAATTTCCCCGGATTCAAGCCAAATAAATTTTTGGTCCGTAAAACGATTTTGATTCCTTTTATTGTGCAATAAAAAATAATTGGGATGGGGTATCTGGAATTTATAATCTATCAATCCATTGGTAATTTGTATTGAATCGAGAAGTGTTCCATTTGCTAAATCTACTAAAAAGAGAGTTGTTGTTGCCGGGGCATTTTCTAATTTACCTGTCAGATGACAAACGTTTTTGTCGTAACTGAAGGATGCAGTCGAAATGCAAAGGAAAAGAAGAAAATTAAAAGGTCTTGTCATCGATTTGCAGTATTAAAAATTTGTTGCAGAAATTCTCTATTTATCGTTCAGGATTGAAAATGGGAATATTCGTAAATAAAAAAGTAGCCGCCCCAATCATAAATTGAGACGACCCTTTATAGAATTTTTTTATTGCAACTTGAACTCGATCGGAATGGTAAATGACACACTCACAGCCGTACCACGCTGTTTGCCCGGTTTCCAGTCGGGCATCAGGTTAACGACCCTGATTGCTTCGGCATCAATAGCAGGACTGACAGACCGTTCAACTTTTGCCTGTTCCACTTTGCCTTCACTGCTTACAACAAAGGAGACAAATACTTTCCCCTGAACTTTATCTTTTTGGGCCTCTGCCGGATATTTAATCGCTTTTGCAATAAAAGTTCTCAAGGCCAATTCCCCACCCGGAAATTCCGGCATCTCTTCAACGACAATGAAAACCTGTTTTTCAGGTTTTGGAGAACCTATTAGCACCAAGGAAGGTTTCTGTTGGACGGCACCATTTTTAATTGCAAACTGGACCGGAACAGTATAGGAGACACTTACGGCTTCTCCCCCTTGTTTTCCGGGCTTCCAGGCTGGCATCGAATTGACTACCCGGACGGCTTCATCATCCAGCAATGGATGGACTCCCCTGGCAATTTTGGCATCGCCGACTGTACCATCCGCCTTCACGGTAAAGGTGACAAATACTTTACCCAGGATACCATCTTTGAGAGCATCTGGCGGATATTTAACAGTACTGGCAATAAAATTGCGTAAAGCTTCAAATCCTCCCGGGAATTCAGGCATCTCTTCCACAACAAGATATACTCCGTCCGGCCTTTGTGTGGGAACTTTTGGCCTGGGTGGGAATAACTCTTGTTTGGCCATTTTGTCTCCGTCCATCGCAAATTGTATCGGAATCGTATAGGCAACGTTGACTGCTACACCCCGCTGTTTGCCCGGTTTCCAGGCCGGCATCAAGCCAATTACCCTGAGCGCCTCGGCATCAAGCATTGGATGGACTCCCCTGACGACTTTGGCATTTCCAACAGTTCCGTCTGACTTCACGACGAAAGTGACAAAGACCCTGCCCTGAATGCCCTCCTTTTTGGCATCTTCAGGATATTTGACCGTGCTTCCGATATAATCTTTCAAGGAATTATCTCCGCCGGGGAATTCAGGCATCTCTTCCACAATGAAGAAAACCTGTTTTTCATTTTGAGCTTCTACCTTTTGTCCGGCATAATCAGCACCTGTGCCGGCAGAATAATCTGTCTTTGCTTTGGTTTTAATCTGAATCACCCCATTTTTCCCCTTCTCGCCATACATTTCAACAGCTGATTTATCTTTAAGTATATTTATCGAAGAAATGTCCGATGGATTCATTTGCTCCACTACTTTTTTGTCAACCGGAACCCCATCCAAAATAAATAATGGAGGATTTGCCTCGTCAATCAATCGTAATGCAACATTTGCTGGTGGATTATTCTGTCCTGAAGGAATCTTGCCATAACCTACTACAACAACTCCTTCATTACTGGATTTTTCACCAGTTCCTTTAGAAGCCTTTGCTTTGGTTTTAATCAGAATCGCCCCATTCTTTGCCCTCTCACCATAAATATCGGTGGCAGATTTATTCTTAAGTACGCTGATGGATTCAATTGTTTCTTGATTGATCTTATCCATGGCCGCTTTTGTAATTGGAATACCATCCAGAAAAAACAGTGGAGGATTTTCATCGTCTATCCCACGAAGGGACAAAGCTTGAGGAGAAGGAGTCCCGTAACCAATCACAGTTATCTGGTCAATTCCAACCTTACTGACTTCCATAATAATTTTCATCGGTTCATTGCTTGTCTTCTGAACTACAGTTCGGAATCCGACAAAGGAGAAGACCAGTTCACCGTCTGACGGTATACCTTTAAGTATGAAATTTCCTTTCGGATCGGAAATTGTTCCAAGTGTTGACCCCTTCAAAATTACGGAGGTTCCTGGTAAGGCACTGCCATCAGCCTTCACTACCTGGCCTTTGACATCCATCGTTTTCGCTTGAGGCGCTGTCGCGCTGTTTTCACTTCCATATTGGTATTCCGGCACTGCAAAAGCATAAAACAGCATAGCAACCAGTGGCAAAACCACCAATATTTTCAGTTTTCTGAAAGGGGATTCTATTTTCTTTTTCATCATGTTAAATCTTTTTTTGTTGAGTGAATAGCTGAAGGAGTTGGTGAGACTGAAGACAGGGGCTCCCAACAACTGGTTCAGAAGTGTTGCCTGATAAATGGCCGGATGGGCCGTACGTTGCAAGGCGCTTTCATCGGCCAGGTATTCATGGTTCTGGCGGACCAGATGGACATAAATCCAGGCAAACGGATTGAACCACTGCACAATACAAATCAATTCAACCAACAGCAGGTCCAACCAGTGACGTTGCTGAATATGTTCCCGCTCGTGGTTCATGATCACTTCCATCTCACTTGTCGATGTTGAAGGATTGACAAAGACGTAAGAGAAGAATGAAAACGAGGAGGCATACTCAGAAGTACGTACCAGTTTCACGGATCCGGTTTGTTCATAACCGGATTCCTTTAATTTACGGATGATCTTCCACGTCTGAAAGAGCAGCCGAATCAAAACCGCTGTGAAGCCTGCCAGGTAGATCCAAAAGTAAAACGGAATGGTGGTTTCTTCCGAAACAACCCCTCCCGGAATTAACTCATCCACCACAGCAGAGCTTGTTTGAATGAAAGGAATGACTACTGTGTAATGAAAAGTATAAAAAGGAAAGATGAGTGAAGCAGCTATTCCTGTCAATAGGTAGAGCCTGTTGAGCCTGAAATAGCGTTCGTTGCGCAAAACGAGCAGATAAACCAGTGCGAAACCGGTCAGCCATGCGGCTGATTTTAACAGAACCAATCCAAGTGCTTCCATTTTATTCGGCTTTATTGCGTTTGACCAACTCCTTTTTAGTCTCTTCGAGCAGCAATTCAAGATCGCGGATCGACAGGTCGTTCTCCTTGGCAAAAAAGGAGGCCATGGCAGGGAAGGAGTTGTTAAAATAGTTGTTCATCAACCCTATCAGCTGCTTGCCTGAATACTCTTTCTTCTGCACCAGCGGATAGTAGACAAACACTTTGCCATAATCCTTGTGCCCGACAAATCCCTTTTTTTCCAGTATCCTGACGACTGTGGATACTGTGTTGCGCGCGGGTTTTGGATCGTCAAACTTGTCCAAAATATCTTTGACGAGTCCTTCTCCCAGTCCCCACAAAATTTGCATCACCTGTTCTTCTGATCTTGTTAATTGCATGGTTTTAATTTTTTGTTGTCAATCCTTCATTACAAACATACAACTATATTTATAGTCACACAATAATTTTATAAATATTTAACTATTTTTTTAGTCAATCATTGAAAAACTCATGTCATTATATTAATATTCAATGCTTTAAATAATCTAGCTCGAATTACCAAGGGATTGCTTCACTTCGTTCGCAATGACGGATCATGTTTTTGGAGGTGAGTGTGGAGAGAAGGAGGCGCGTCATCCGTTTTAGGTAATAGCAGAATTGCCACCCGCCTCCTTCTCTCCACACTCACAAAATCAACAGCCTACCGTCATTGCGAGGAGGAACGACGAAGCAATCTGTTGATATACAGCTAAATATGTAGTTGTCCCGTTATAACAATATTTGATAATAGAGCGTCGCACAATGCCAACTATGACAGATCATAATAATCTGTCATTGGTAGGAGGTACGACGAAGCAATCTGTTCAAAGTCCAAGTGTCTCATGAAAAAAATGATCAAATAAGTTCTACTTTAAATCACAATCTCTGAACAGACATCCCACCATCCACCCTAACTACCTGCCCTGTAGAATAGGGCATACTTCCTGTTGCCATGGCTGCAGCTACTTTGCCTACATCTTGGGGGAGCCCCCATCTTGACTGGATGGCCATACCACTTTGAAACAGCACATCGTATTTTTTCTGTACGCCGGAGGTCATGTCGGTTCTGATCACCCCGGGTTGAATTTCATAAACCGGGATGTCAAATTCGCCCAACCGGGTGGCCCACAATTTGGTGGCCATTGCGATGCCTGCCTTTGAAATACAGTATTCGCCACGGTTGGTCGATGCAAAGGTGGCCGACACCGATGAAACATTGATGATGCAGAAAAATTCGTCCGGCACCTGCTTCTTCACCTCTATCATCTGGTTGGCAATTAATTGGGTCAGGAAATAGGGTCCCTGAAGATTGACATGGAGCACCTGTTCAAAGCTCTCCTCGGTTGCATCAAGAATGTCCCTGCGTTCGGAAGGTGCTATGCCGGCATTGTTTACCAGGACATTCACCTTGCCAAATCGCTTCCTGACAGAATCAACGAGTTGCCGGCGGTCGGTAGTTTCTGAGACATCGCTCCGAAAATAGGCTACCTCATTTCCCAACTCAGCCAATTCTTCCAGCACAGGTGCAACGGATGATTCCTCACGCTTTCCACTCAAAGCCAGGTTAAATCCGGCTTTTGCCAGTTCGATGGCGATGCCGAGACCGACACCACGGGTTCCGCCGGTAATTAATGCGATCTTTTTCATTTTCAAGTTTAGATTAACACCACAAATTACACAAATGAACACAAATTGTCTAAAACAGGATTTTCAGAGTTTCAGAATGCACAGAATTGGAAATATTTCAAACTCCTAAACCCCTCAAATCCGTTAAACCCCTCCCCACCACAAATTTCACAAATGAACACAAATTGTCTGAAGCGGATTTTCAGAATTATAGAATGAACAGAATAGGGAAACTTTTCGAACAAAATAAACCCTTAAACCCCTTCGACAAGCTCAGGGACCGGCCCGGGTGCATTTTTTGATATTTTAGTTCGTTCCAAATGTGG
>JALOCD010000034.1 GCA_023228025.1 Prolixibacteraceae bacterium
GGGTAGAAAATTAATCCCCAATGATAATCTCGTCCCGTACGGGACGAAATGGATCTTCAATCATCTGCTTTCTACCCACATATTATACCTCCGGTATATGGATTTACAAAATTTAAACAGTTTCTTATTTTATTGTTGAAAATTCTTTGCCATTCTCAGATAGCAGCATTTTTAATCATCACATCATCTAATCACCACATCATCACATTCGCAAATCACCTAATCAATAAAAATATCACCGATCAGATACGTTTTGGCCTGACCGGAAATCAGAACCCTGTCTCCGGCTAATTGACATTTCAGGAAACCGCCTCTTTTTGAAAGCTGAACGGCTTCGAAGGAGAGTTGGTTGAGCCTGTGTGCCCAAAAAGGCGTGAGAGAGGTATGGGCGGAACCCGTGACGGGATCTTCATTTACGCCAACGGCAGGTGCGAAAAACCTGGAGACGAAATCAAACTCATAACCGCCCGCCGTTGCAATAATTCCCCGGACATGCACCTTTTTAAGCGCAGTAAAATCGGGTTTCAGCTCCTCAACATCTTCCTGCGAACCGTAAAAGAGCAGATAATCTTTTTTCCCTTTCCATATCTCCAGCGGCTTCTTTCCCAAGGCAGCAATCAAACCTTCCGGGGGTAGGGCAGGCTCCAGATGATCTACAGGGAAATTGAGTTCAAGCAGGGAATCTTTTTTAGTAACGGTTAACTTGCCGCTGTGTTTCGAATGAAAAATGATCGTCTCACCCGGAAAGTCAAGATGGTGAAAGAGCACATGCGCAGAAGCAAGTGTGGCATGACCACACAGTTCAACCTCGGTGACCGGCGTAAACCACCTGATTTCTATTGCATCGTTTCTACTTATCAGGAATGCGGTTTCAGAGAGATTGTTTTCTGCGGCAATGTTTTGCAGGATTGTATCATCCAACCAACTGTCCAAAGGACAAACGGCTGCAGGATTTCCTGAAAAAGCAGCTTCGGAAAATGCATCAACTTGATATATTGGAATTTTCACGGTACTTAATTGAGAAATTAATACAGTTATTGAATCGCTTTTCGCGAAAAAAGAAATTCCATGAGGCGCTTAGCTTTTCATGGTAACGAAAATAACCAAAAATTTGAAACATCATAGAATTTGCTTTTATACTTTTGGTTCAAAATGTTTTACTTTGTCAGAAAAATAGAACTGATATGCGATCATATATACTTGAAGAGACCAACTGGAATGCACAGAAAGATCAACTCCCTGAAGTTGCTGTTCTGCCTTGGGGTGCAACCGAAGCACACAATTACCACATGCCTTATGGAACTGACAATTATCTTGCCTCCCGGCTTGCAGAATCATGTGGCAAAGCAGCCTGTGAAAAGGGGGCGAAAGTCGTGGTCCTTCCTACGATTTCATATGGAGTGAATACTGGACAACCGGATATTTTGCTTGATATGAACCTGAATCCAAGTACCCAGTTCCTGATCTTGAAAGATCTCATTACTGTGCTTAACCGCCAGAATATAAAGAAGTTTGTAATCCTAAATACCCATGGTGGAAACGATTTCAAACAGCATATCCGCGAATTGAACCTCTTGTTTCCAGATATGTTGCTGACCCAATGCAACTGGTTTAAGATGCCTGGTTTCGACCATTTGTTCGAAGACTTGGGCGAACATGCCGGAGAGGTCGAAACCAGTTTGATGATGCACCTCCATCCTGAACTGGTCATGCCACTTGCTACTGCCGGACTGGGCAAGGCCAAAAAATTCAGTGTCAAGGTGCTGAACCAAGGTTGGGTATGGGCCGAGCGGCAGTGGAGCAAGGTAACAGCCGATACCGGCATCGGCAATCCCGCGAAAGCTACCGCCGAAAAGGGGGCGATATTATTTCAGTTTCTCACCGATAAGATTTCTGACTTTTTGGTTGAATTGGCAGAGGCGGATTTGGGGGATTTGTACGAGTAGAAATTACAAATTAAAGATTACAAATTACAGATTAAGAGCATCTTCATTTTTAATCTGTAATTTTTAATTTTTAATTTGTAATCATTGCTCCGCCCAAACTTGAAAATCCTCAAACCTCACCATCGATGATTTCTGGTCGTTCGAACCCGCGGCAAGTCCGATATCCAGCGTATGGGCTATCCCTGCAATGTTTCCGGATTCCCTGCTTAAAATCCAGTTTTTGCCATCGAAACTGTAGTACCCTGAAATCCGGTCTCCATGCCTGACCATCTTGAGCCAAAGCGGGAACGGATGATCGGAGCTGTAGTTGAAGCTTCTTGAGTTGTGCATGGCGCCATCGCCAAATTCGTCCCATTGTGCTCCATGGCGCTTGGGCGTGGAGAACATCAGGAAAGATCCCGGACTACCTTTCTCATTGCCGGTTTTAGCCAAGTTGTTCCTGACAAAGATGCCGAACCTGAACCAGTCGCTCACCGCTTTTCCTAATTCAACAACTTTAACGGTGGCAACAAAATTTCCGGAAACGGATTTTGGCAGGAAGATGGCACCGTAAGAATCCTCTGCATGAAGAAAATCTGTTCCGCGCGCTATGATCCGGTAACTATTTTCGCCAACATTGTAATCATATTCGCAGGGTTTTGCGGTCGTTGAACAGAATGTCTGCAATTGCGCTTGTGTGAAGTCGACCTTCCGAATGGGAAAAACATGGAGTGGGAGAGGTGATTGGTTGCCAATTGTAACAGACTGGTTGCCTGCTTCGGGCAGAAAGCTGAACCGGACTGTTTTGGATTCTTCTGCCTGTAATGAAATAACATTGGATGCAACAATTTTTTGATTGACAGAAAGGAAGAGTTCCTGATCGATCTGTTCAGACATGACATTTTTTACGGTCACAAATATCCTGGCAGAGTCACCCAATGGTAGCACATCAGCCTCTGTGGCTAAATTACTGTATAAAACCTGAATTGGGTCACCTTTAATGTCAATGGACTGATCGGGAGTAGTACCGATTGATACCGTATGTTTCCCCGGAGTAAAGAACTGGTGCCTGAACTCAACGGTCCGGCTGTTTTTTGCCACCACAGGGAATAGCTGACTCTCTGCAATTTTCCCATCAACATAAAGGGGCACAATCCCGTTTCCGGTGGATCCGTTGTTGGTTACAACCGCCTTGAATACCAAAGTCGCACCTGTTTTTGATCCTTCCGGTGAAAGCAATTGTAATTCGCTGTACTTGTAATTGGGCAGACCATTGATGATTTTTTCCGGCTCAATCTGCGGACGTTCGATCATATGGTTATCCCGGTAGACATTGTTTTCGAGGTAAGCGGCGCACAGCTTCATCTCGGCCTGTTTTAATCCATAGAGGATATTGTTGGTGAGCGACCAGCCGGATGCCATGTTCTGAAGGAAGAGACCTACGTTTTCGTTGGTGGTTGCAGGTTTGACATCGTGGATCAAATTCTCGCGCACCACCGAACCTGGACTTAATCCGTAGACTGCGATGGCCCCCTCATCATCGCGAGCCATGTTGGTAAACGACAGATGGTTGTATTCTACCAAATGACTGCCATCGCTGGTCTCCTCCACATTGGGCCACGAACCTACCGTGATACCGTAGCTTCCGGTATTGGTTATATAATTGTTTGTGACGGTCGTTCTCATGGCATTGGCGGTGCGGATACCCACCATCGCCGGACGGAGATTGGCTACTTCATTGCGGGTGATGCCGTTGTCGCTGACAAGATCGCCCCACTGTTCAGGAATTGGAGAACCATAAACCGCAATTCCAGATCCGGTTATGTTTTGGATGATATTTTGATCGATCAGGTTGTGGTAACTTCCCAAGCCGAAATAGATGGCCGACTGACTTACATTTTCGATGGTGTTCCCGATCACCTCACAATTCTTGGCATACGAAAAATCCAGGGTACTGCGATCGCCCGGTGCGGTTGTCGAAAAGGTGAGATTGAAAAGCCGGAGATTGCGAAGCGGTTTTTCCCTGGTTCCTTCGGCATGGATCAGCCCGGCCGTCCTTGGAGAGAGCACCAATGCATTGTTTGGATTGTCGATTCCCTTATCAGGAATATAGGTCAGAACCTTTGTTTTTTGATCAAAAAACCATTCGCCGGCTGTATCAAGTAAGGCTTCCAGATTTTCAACATAATATTTGGGAGGTACATTGAGTAATCCCTCATCGGGATCTTTGAGGTAAGCTCTGCGTTTCTTTTCGTCTATTTTGGTCAGGGAGGTGTGGACTGCGCCCCATCGGACCGTCATGGTAATTCGGTTGGACGAAATATCTTTCCAGGCCTTGAGATCGCCGGGTCGGAAGCTAAAGGATCCGGGATCGGTTGGTTGACCATCGGTGTAAAAATATCCCTGGTTTGGAGTGCGGGCCAACATCTGACGCCTGCCGTTGGCAAAGAGCTCTTTTACCTTCTGGGTTTTAAGCTGCACCTGCCATTTCGCGCCGGAGGATTTCTTCCATCCGGTAATTCTTTCACCCCCCGATAGAACGGCATGTTCACCGGGGTAGGAGGCATATGTGACGAAATAATCCTTGAGCTGGTGGTATTCGAACGCTCCGGTTGGGAGTTCTGTCTCTATCCGCTCACCACCATCCAAAGCATTGAAATGCAATGTACTATCCAGTGAATAGACCCCGTCGCGAATCGAAACAAGGATGTCTTTCCCCGTTCCATAGGGATGAGGGGAGCCAATAAAGCGTTTGTCGAGCGCTGGTTTTTTTGGATGAAATATGGTAGTTTTCAGCGCTCTGACGGCCTTTTGCGCCCTTTGTACCGTTGCAAAGGGACCATCGGTTCCGGCAAGATTTGGTTCGGCCAATCTGCCCGACCAGCTATCATTGCCTTTGGTGGACACGAAGAAATCGGCTTTTTTATTTACAAGGGTGTAATCCTGCCATACTTCGCCTCGGAGGAGGCGGCCCTGGGCAGTGATTGGCGTACGGTTTAGAAATAAACATAGCAGGAAGAGCAGGAGTCTCGGGGCAACCGACCAACAATAATTCATGACAAGTAAAATAGTAGTTAAGGATACAAGTAGTTGATTCAGATGATTCGATGCTTAGACAATCATTTGAATGAGACAAAAGTAAGAAAAAATCTATTGATATAGGGACAAATGATGTATTGGAGTGAGTTATCATTCAAGTAAATAAGGAAGCAAATATGTTTTTTGCCCGTCTGGGCATCAAGCTTCATATAAATATTGAAGCAAGAATGCCGATTTCCCGTCAGGGAATAAACAAAATAAGATGGAACCATTATATGAATAGAATAAGTGAATGTCTATCCCCGGACGGGGAAACTCAATCCGTTGGTCTCTCTTTCTATTGAGCTTAATGCCCTGCCGGGCAAAAGTTGAATTTGAATTAATTGAATTGAGATAGAAGAATGCAGGTATTGAATACTAATTTTTGAGATGTAGTGACAAATGTTACACTTGGGTCAAGCAAGATTAAACGAACTGAATCTGGCCAATGTCTGGTTTTACAAGAGTCTGATATCCCAAACAAAATCTTCAACATTTTTTAATATAATATTTGCAGAGAACAAAGGATGGTTGGTGTTGATAATATAATTGAATTCTTGGGTTATTAGCGCTGAAGGTACTTTTAAAACAAGCGATTCCATTGAATTGTACCATTTCGAGCCGATTTCCTGAAGTTCAACATAAGCATCAATAGATTTCCAGTTATCAGGTAAATTTTCCTGGTTTATTTCTTGGATAGATGACAAATCCGTTATGGTGATAGTTAATAATTTATAGGGACTGGATAGATTAATGGCAGAACGGTGTGCAACAGTTTCCAATGTTGAGAGGGACCTGCTGCCACCCGTATAAATCACAAACTGATCTTTTTTGTTCCAGCGGTTAGCAGCTCCCGAGGCCATAAGGGAATGGGCGTATTTTTCACTGCAAATTTTAAAAACATCCATGGCTATACATTATCTCCATATTCAATAGCAGCCAATTGATCGTCTATAAACTTGATGCCGGTAATAGTATCAAGGAAATCCTTTGGAGGTAAATTGTCAAGGAAACGGTTTTTTGTTTGTAGCCATTTGTCAAAATTTTCTTTAGACTCAAAAACATCTGTTCCATGTTTATAGAGGGAAATAATTAACACGAGATGCTCTTTGATATTGTCTTTTAATATACTTTCCGGCTTTCTGTATGCCCTTAATGTCTTTGAATTGATATTTAACCAGGAGGATATAACCTCGTCATTTAAAGTTGTTATTTCCTTTAAGTAGTTTAAATATAGCCAGTTTACATTATTCTTCCTTAAATAAAAGAGGATATTTGTAAAATTGCTGATTTCAGGAATAGCGGCAAAATTTGCATTGCCTGTCCGTTTTTCTAAAGTATCCATAGAGATATTTTTTTCAAAGGTAGGAGAAAATACCTAAATTGAACAGTAAAATTACCGAAAAAAATTGCGACACCTAATTCGCTATTTTTCTTTGGGCGCCAGTTCGAAGCTAAATAAATCTGACAGTGGTACATTTAGGGTTCTTTTGCAGCTTTGGAATCATAGCAGAAAATTTCATGTGGCAACCAGGTCCTGCCACTTCCCCTTTTTTCACAACGACGGAGTTGATTTGGCGCCAGTCAAACAGATTTAAAGATCAGGTATCCGTTACTCTTCAAAAACTCAATGCTTTTTTCAATACCCTGGGTTTCGCCAAAATGCTCTTCAGCCATTTTGAGGTCAGGATCAGTGATTGAGTACTCCTTTTTACCATCGAAAAGTTCACCGATTTCGACACTCAGCGCTTTCGCGATTTTTGCAAGGGTTTTTACTGTGGGATTTGCTCTGCCCTCTTCAATTCTACGCAAAGAACTATCGTCAATACCGGCCGAAATAGCAAGATCAATCTGCTTGATTCCCTTCAGTTTCCGTAATTCAACAATTCTCATGCCAATCCTGGCCAGAGTCCCATCCTGATCGTTCATTCCTCTTCATACTGATTACTCTGGAAAGGTAATACTGACGTAGAAAAATATTGAGTGCTTTTATTTTTTATTTACAGGATTATATGTATACTTGTATTACGAAAAGGGTATATAAGCATGTTTTTCAGATTTTTTTGAGCGAAAACACGTGGATTTGTTGTAAAGATGCATTTGTGCGATACCAGCTTAAACTGTAAAACATATTTTTTTATCATAATGCCTAACTAATCTCAATACTTGGGAAAGAAGAGTTGATTGTGCTTCATTTCGGCTTCGCATATAAACATAACCTTGAATAAAATGAAAAAGCATGAATTGATTTATTGTCTTGTAATTTTAGTTGCCTGTATTTTAATTAGTTGCAAAAAAGAGGAACCTAAGACTGCTCCGGTTGTCTCAATCACAGCCCCTTCAGGTATAACTGCCAATTCGGCTTCTGCCGGAGGAAATGTTTCAGCCGACGGTGGCGCTACCGTGACGAGCAGAGGTGTCTGTTGGAGCACAGGGCAGAATCCTTCTACATCCGATAGCAAAACATCCGATGGCTCAGGAATGGGGAGTTTTAACAGTTCAATTACTGGTTTAAATCCCGGAGTTACTTACACATTAAAGGCTTATGCCATCAATTCCGTTGGAACATCTTATAGCGGTTCGACTTCTGTTAGTACAATAGCTTTGGCTTCGACACTCACTACATCAGCCCTTTCTGGGATAACATCTACTTCAGCTGTTAGCGGTGGTAATATATCCAATGATGGGGGTAGTACAGTCACAGCTCGCGGGGTTTGCTGGAGTACAAATCAGAACCCAGGTATTACAGACAATAAAACGAGTGATGGTACCGGTACAGGTATTTATATCAGTACTATTACAGGTTTAGCTCCGGGTACAACATATTATGTTAGAGCATATGCAACCAACAGTGTTTCGACGGCTTATGGGAACCAGGTAACTGTTATTACTTTGACAGTTCCAGCATCCCTCACGACCAGTACGGTATCCAATATTACTGCAATATCAGCAACAAGTGGCGGAGTTATTGTAAGTGACGGCGGCGCAGCAGTAACCGTTCGTGGCGTCTGCTGGAGTACCTCACAAAGTCCAACGATCTCTGATAGCAAAACAACGGATGGTGGAGGAGTTGGTACTTTTAACAGCAATATAACCGGATTAAATGGTAATACAACCTATTACGTGCGGGCTTATGCCACCAATAGCCTCGGAACAGCTTATGGTAACGAGGTAAATTTCAAAACCAATCTTGTTCTTTCCCTGGCTAGTTTAACGACCAGCAATCCATCAAGTATTACCAGCAATAGTGCGTTACTTGGTGGAAATGTGTCCATTGATGGTAATGCCACAGTTACAGAACGAGGGGTGTGTTACAGTACCAGTCAAACTCCTACTACCGGTAATACGAAGGTTGGTGTAGGAACAGGTATTGGTACTTTCAGTACGACTGTTTCAGGTTTAACGTCAAATACTACTTATTATGTTAGGGCATATGCCATTAACAGCCAGGGGACGGCATATGGAAATGAGCTGAATTTTAAAACAGATATCGTAATATCCCTGGCAAGCATAACTACTGCTGTTCCAACAAATCTTACCTGTTACAGTATGGTCATGGGTGGTAATGTAACTTTTGATGGCAATGCTACCGTTACCGAACGAGGAGTTTGTTACAGCACAAGCCAAAACCCAACAACCAGCAGTCCGAAATTATCCATGGGTAGCGGTACAGGTGCTTTCAGTAATTCCGTTTCAGGTTTATCCGCAAACACCACCTATTATATCAGGGCTTACGCCATCAACAACCAAGGTACGGCTTATGGTACACAGGTCTCAGTCACAACTGCAGCATTACCTGTCGTAACGACCAATGCCATTTCGGCCTTCACGTCAAGCGCTGCAACCACCGGGGGTAATGTTATCAACGATAGTGGAGCTTCAATAACTACCCGCGGGGTATGCTGGAGTACAACACAAAGCCCTACAACCTCTAATAATATTACTACCAATGGATCAGGTGTAGGTGGTTTTACCAGCAATCTGACGGGACTTTCTCCAAATACAACTTATTATATACGTGCATTCGCAACAAACAGCAACGGGACTGCTTATGGCAATCAGGTAGTTTTTACGACTGATCCCATAACAGTTTCAGATATTGATGGAAATAACTACAAAGTCGTAAGAATAGGTTTACAACTTTGGATGGCCGAAAATTTAAAGACCACTACTTACAATGATGGAACAGTAATTCCTATGGTTACTGGCAATGTTGCCTGGACTAACTTGAACAATGGCGCATATTGCTGGTACAATAACGCCCCGGAAACCTTTAAAAATACATACGGTGCACTGTATAACTCTTATGCAGTAACACAAAAATTATGCCCTGTTGGCTGGAGAATACCTATTATTGATGATTGGACCACCCTCGATACATATTTAAATCCATTATCTGGTGGGAAAATAAAGGAAGCTGGTACGACTCACTGGATAAGTCCTAATCAGGATGCCACCAATAGTAGCGGTTTTTCAGCGTTACCAAGTGGCTTTCGGGACGGATTTAATGGTGGCTTCAATGGTATTGGAGAATTAACCTACTGGTGGATAAGGTATTATAGTGGTTATAATTATTCTGGTGAAGTCTTTTTTACCGGTGTGAAAAATATTGATAATAAGATTCTTTATTATGGAGCTGGTTATAACAATAGTGGATTCTCTATTCGTTGCATAAAGTAATAGAAAATGCTGATACAAACGAGTTGAGATAATTGTTTCTCAACTCGTTTGTTAATTTAGGCCGGACTAATTTTTAAGTCCAATTATTCAGGAAATTTAATTTTATAGGCATGAAAAATATAAAAATATTCTTTGGAACATGTATTATTGCTACAGTTCTATTTACCGGTTGTGCTCAAACAAGCAGCAAGCAAAAGGAGTTGGAACTTAAGGAAAGGGAACTTGCATTAAAAGAAAAAGAATTTGCCTTAAAAGAGAAAGGACTTTTAATTGCGGATTCCTTAGTTCAAAAAAAAGCCATTGTTCCTAACCAGAAGTCGATAGAATCTAAAGAAAAAGTGGAAATCAAATTGGTTGTCAATTCGCAAAATGAGGGAGGAGGTCCTGGTCAGATTGCATTTACAAAAAAGGATAAAACACTTTTATGGTATGAGAAAAAATCTCAAAAAGGGATAATCGTCATTAATGGGACAAAGTATATCATTAATAATTGTTCAAATGATGAAACTTCCTATAGCCTTTCTGGTCCTGATTTGAAAATAAAGGCTTTCAATGTTAAACAAAGGCCAGGAAGTGAAGGTGCGGATTGTGTTGAATCTATTTGCTCAAAAATTGTCATTCAACTCAAGGGTGTTTCTACTTCAATCGAACATGTTGACATTGGTGACTGCTTAAGTTTTAGTTTTTGATAGGATCGACCAAAATATTGAAAAACCAAATTAAAACCAATTTACCAAATTTTCCTAAATCATGAAAAATCGTTTAATAATTTTCGCGGCCATAATCATGGCTCTTCTACCAAGTTGCAATCAGGTTAAATTGACAAATGATGAAGCAAAAGCACTTATCGTTGGAACTTTGGGACTCCCTGTCACCTATCGTCATGATATTGATAAGAGGCCATCCATGGGATCCGGGTTTGAACTGGACGGACTTAGAAATGCTAGACTAATTACTGGTAGTGAATATCTTGACAGCAGAAGACCAATAGAAATTCAAATTACCGAAGCGGGTAAGTCATCTTTTATTGGAGAAAACAATGACTCTTATATGTTTAAAACAAATGATATTGATTTTGATCAGATTACGGGAATTTCCATCAACAAAGAGGAACAAACGGCAACTATTAGATTCTCAATAAAAGCAAAAAACGCAACGTTGGCAGCTTATGCACTTGCTAAAACAAAGGCAGGCTTTAGTGGACATAATTATATAAACTATAGCTTAGTTAACTCACTTAACGGTGAGTTAGTTTTTAAGAAATTTGACAATGGCTGGCAGCTACTTGAACAAGGTAAATCAAGCTCTGACTTATTAAATCAACTATTGGATTCTGATGTTAATTCTAATCGGAATGATGATTACTCAAAATTAATAGATGAAAAATGGAGAGAGCTAGAAAATAATGCTAGATGGGAAGGCAAGTAGTAAATGCAACAATTTGAAAGGATTGATTATCTGTTTAATAATCCCCTCGCTAGCACAGGCTTGCAACCTGTGACCAAAGTAGAAAACTGACTTTGAATCACCTCTTCAATGCAAAACTAAAAAAATAGAAGTTGAGTCCAGAAACAACTTTAAAAAGGGGGCGTTACCGAAAAGCCATATGAGTAGGAAACAAACAAGAATATAATTATGGAACATTCCGATATTAAAAGTTGCAAGAACATTTCTATATGTTTTAAGGAAATATTTTTTATAACGACGGTGATAGTTGTAATGAGTTACCAGAGTTTGTATTCACAGTGCAAATTAGAGCGTATGAAAGATGATTTTAGCACTGGACAATCTGTTTATTCAAAAGATGTAACCCTTGCAAGCGTTTTCCCTTTGATCGGGAGTAAAAAGCCATGGGAATTAGTAATGAGTTTTATGTTGGTGGATGGCTCATTATCAATATCAGTAACTCATCAATCTCAGAAATACTCATCTGGATTAAGTTCGATTTTCTTTAGATTTAAAGACGGTACAGTCCTAAAAAAAGAAACACCAAGTACTACGGGCGACTACAACAATGGACTTGGATACAAATATAAATTCACAGGGTTCTTCTTGACCAAAGAAGAATTAGAACTTTTTGCATCAAAAGACTTATTGAAATTTCAGGCAAATTTCAGTTATTTTCCTGATTACCCAATAGTTGAAGAGGATCTAAAAAACAAAAGTATTGATCGGATTAGAATAGATGCATCATGCATTTTAACCGAATTCAATTCAGCTTCTACATCTAAAAGCGAAGTAAAAGCTGACCTAGCATACGAATGTAAATATAATAACGATCAAACAGATGCGTTTACAAAGAAAAGGATCGTTTATACAACAGATGTTTTCTTATACGACAAAACGGAAAGTAGGAAGCGAGTTTATCTAGCTGTCGGTGGAAATAATACAAATGGGGTCAATGGAATTCAGTTACAATTTGGCTTGATGATTCCTGATAAAGTGGATGCAACTGAAATGCAGGCAATTACAAAATTCGATCAAGTTTATTTATTATTAGAAAATGATAAAATAATAAATCTTACCGACAAAGAAGTTTCTAAATTCACCAATCCTGGAAATTTTTATGTCAATTATAAGTTATATGCCATTAATGATTCAATATGGAAGGAATTGAAATCCACCCCATTGAATAAACTAAGAATTTTATTAAACAATGAAGAAGTAGCCACCCAGGATATTGATAAGAAAAATTCAAAGGCAATAATGAATGTGATCAATTGTATTGATGCTCTGGGGATACCGAAATCAAAATAGAGTTTACTCCCCTTTATAATTTACAAAAGAAGGAAGAGTTTAAATATGTTATCAAATTCCAATAGGATACTACAGAGCCTTAGTATTTATGTAAAAACAGAAAGATTGCAAGTCGATTGTGATTCGGAAATTCGCCTAATAATCAGATATTTATGAATAAGTATTTTCTTGTTATCGCTCTTTTGTTAGCGGGTTTACAGACTTCTTTTGGTCAAAACAAGAGTGCAGTACTCCCATCAACGTATGACCGAAGTTCTCTGACCTTGATCCTCATTGACCATTCTGATTCAAAACTAAGGGATCGGTTTACAACAGTCGAAGTTCCCGGTAAGTACTTTGAAAATATAATTGAGCAGAAATCAATTGGGGTTTCATTTGCTAACGGTTTTGATGCAACCAGGATGGCAAATGAACTTAACCGGCAAAAAATTGGGAACAAAATCATATCGTACTGTTACTCCCGTCAGACCGATGGAACAATGAGCGCCGACAGGTTTCATGAAAGAGGGTTGCACAACGCCACAGATGCTGATGTTCTGAAAGCAAAAGTTACTAAACTGGGTATGGATGTGATTAAAGATTACGGTGGTAAAATTATCAGCAAGAGCTATGTTGCTGTTCTTGACTATACAGGTCTTAGGGAAGTTAATGAAGGAAACAGCAGGGGTTGGTACTCCGATGTCAAAATGTATCTGTTCAAGATCATTTTCGATGATGCTACACAGGCAAAATTATACAATGAGCTTTGGATCTATCCTGATGATTCACCGGACGTTAAAGTTTAAAAGAAGGTGGCATTTGACCAAATGAATTTTGATCTGGAATTTGTATCCCAGGCATCAGCGCCAGTTTCGGCACAAGATTTTAAAATTCCCCCGCCAAACTATCCGGCATCCTTGACACAGGATCAACTTTTGGAAGTTGTTTTACAAACAGGACTGGATAAATGTCTGGATAAAGTTGAGAAAAATGTTGAGGAGATGAAAGTAAAAACCACTTTGTACCAGACACATCCACCAAGGGCAAAAATAGGCGAAAAGGAGGGTCTGAGAGTTGATCAGTGCTATTTTGCCTATGAATATATCTATAAAAAAAGGACTAAAAACACAAAAGCTATCAGAAGAAGTGTGATAAGGGCTAAACAAGTTGTCGATAACCGCGGAGTAGCAACCGGCTCTTCTGAGTTGTCCACCTTTTACCAGGTGGCAAGTGGCCGTCTCAAAAACGGATTTACGCTACAGCAGCACAACGAAGCAGGTATTGGCGTATATGTTGGAAATGAATTTGGGAATGTTGGCGGTGCTTCAGCGCGGATTGAAAAAAGAGGGGGAGGCGCTGTTTCAGTACCCGCCGTTTATCTTTTTTTAGAGGGAGGTATGCAGCAGAAAACATATTTCCAGATGCATAATAAGTTCAATGAGCTGCTTCCAAATCAGAATATAAATTTTCTGCGGGGTGATATCGGAGTTGCAAAAGGTTTGCGTTTGATTAAGATCTTAGAGCTTGCCCCATATTTAAGTATAGGTTTAGAAGCAGCTAAAAGTAGGGATTGGACAAATGATGCTCAGTTTAGCGGTAACGTATTAAAATCTATGTATTTTAAATATGGTGCTAATTTATCCCTGAACCTTAGGTATAATATTCAGGTTGTTGGTGGGATAGGAGGGTATTTATTTTTAATTGCGGAAGACGGGGGAGGAGAGATTACAGTTGGTAATCAGAAAGTCAATTATGATTATTTCTTCCCAGATAGGGCCTGGGGTAAAGCTTTCTCAAGCTATGTTGGGATTAGATTTCAATTTTAATTTTATTGGGTTATGGCACTGCGCGATCCGTGGTTTGATGACCCGCTGAATCTTGAATCTGTTATGGTCGGGATTGAACAGGCAAGAAAAGGGGAAACAGTCAGGTTAACCCCTGAACTGCAGAAAAAGCTTTTTGAATTATGAGTTTTCAAATAGACTTTCAAACTTTCGGACACTATTTGGACAAATGATTTATGACATCTAACCTAACATTATTTAAAGACTCTTAAACTCGATAAACTATTGTTTCCATAAATGATAAACAACTAGTTGACGGGGTCACTCTGAGTAACCCCGTCATTGGGAGATGGCAATAGCGATTGGTTGAGTCAATTTTTGATATTGATAAACCACGGTCTATTTGTTCTGTTCCATGATCCACGTTCCTCATCGTTTGAGCGCAGCGGTAACGAGAGGTTGAAGGCCGTTGAGTTTGAATTAAAATTTGCTTAAAAATTCAGAAGGAGTCAAAATAAGGATGTTATTAAAAGGATTCAATATCAGTAAGTCATTGTCTCCTGTAATAATGCATTTTGCCTTTGCAGATTCGGCAAGGGAAAGGAATTTGTCATCTTTTTGGTCCCTGCATACGGAAATGGTCTCAGTTATTTCTACCATCTCGGCAAGTATCTCAAATTTTTGTAAGAATGCCTGCCTTATGGATTTAATAAGATACTTATCCAATTTATTTCGCGATAACACTTCCTGCAATTCTTCGAGGGTTTCTTTAGAAATAATAATTGTCCCAAATAAAAGCCCCTTGTTAAATGCTTTTGCAACTGATGAGTCAGGAAACAGGAATGCACTTACGATAACATTTGTATCAAACACAAAATAATTATTCTTTTTCATTCAGGATTTCGAGCAGTTTTTCGGGTGTAAGACCGTTTGCTTGCGCAATTTTTCCGGCAGTTTGCATTATTTCCAAGAGCTCTTCACGGGCATCTGCTTTTTTAATAAATATGCTTTTAAGCCAGCTATTCACGATATAGTCCACTTTTTTTCGCTCTTCAACCGTCGCATTTTCGTAGGCACTTGCTATTTCCGGGTTCAGGGATATTGAAACCTGTTTCATATTGTTTTTTTTCAAAAATACAAAATAGTAATATAAATATTGGGCTGAAAGTTAAAATTTCATAACCAGCTCCTCCTAATATGCAATGAGGGTGTCGCAGTTGGTCGTCTGAGACAATTTCATTGCTACTTGACGGGGTCACTCTGAGTCACCCCGTCAGTTGGGAGATGAAGTAATATGGATTTGCAAATCAATTATTTGAAAATTATCAATCGTCATCATCAAATCCTGTTTGATGGTTTTATTCAAGATACAATTCAATTGCCTCTTTGGTCCTTGCATAAAGTTCATCATAGGTTTTTGCCCGGGTATGGCATCCGGGCAATTCAATCACAGAAGAAACCAGATAACCGTCATATCCTTTTCAATTCTTCTTTGTTACGCCGTTCGTGGTTCGCGCATCTCTGAAATATCATGCCACAATTGATACAGGCTGATTCCAGTATTGCAATTACTTAATTTCACGGATAAAATCTCCGATTGCCAAGATTTCTTATCTTTGTAAATACTATAAAATTTTATATAATGGTAACAAAGACTAGCATCGAGATGACAGCTGTTTTCGAGCCTTGCGAGGAAGGTGGCTTCATCGCTTACGTGCAGGAGATATCTGGGATCAACACCCAGGGGGAAACTCTTGAAGAAGCAAAAACAAGCCTTGCAGAGGCTGTGAATCTGATGTCTGAAGAGACGAGGGCCTCATAAATCTATGTCGCAAAATATGCAAAGACCTCGGCATTCCGGATATTTTGAAACAATAGAGACTGTCTGAATATTTCTATTTTGCAGTAAAAATAATGCAAAATAGAAATATAATTTTCATCAATTCCTTTGCAGTGTGAACTATCAGTCAGCTACATGCACTAGCCACGGTTCAGAATACCGGTAATTTGAACTTCATTACCACCTCTCCTGTCTCTTTGTTAACTTCTATCGATTGATTTTCGAGACCAAGATCTTTCCCTGTCGACATTTTGAATAGCCCGGCCAGGAACTGCATTCCATTGTTCATCACCTGCTCAATCTCCTGCGCTTTCTCTTCCTGATGTTTTAACGCTTCTGTCTTTTCGGCAACTGAAGGTTCAATAAGTGGTTGAGCTTCTTCAATTTCTTCGAGGAGATCAATAGTATCAGGTTCAGGCGGATTTTCTGTAGTTGCCATCACTTCCCCTGCAAAGCTTAAGGATGGTTCTACTATTTCTGCATTTTCAGTTTCTGCAATAAACTCTTCCAATTGCTGAATAAACTGTGAGCGTCCCTTCGTCGAGAAATCCACAGAATTGGTTTTGCTCCCTCCGTCAAGGACACCATCGAACAGGTTTTGCTTTACCAGCAGCCCCGAAGCGATCTGCTGTTCGATCGAGTTACGCGTGATGAAGTTGAAAATAGTCAGTTTGTTGCTTTTTTGCCCCAACCTGTCGATGCGTCCAATCCGCTGGTTCTTTTTCGCCGGATTCCACGGAAGTTCAAAATTAATCAATGTGTTGGCAACCTGAAGATTCAGCCCGGAGCCACCTGCTTCGGTCGATAAAAATATTTTGCAATGAGGATTGGTCTCGAACTTCCGGATAAGCTCCCCGCGAAGTTTTACCGGTACCGAGCCGTTGAGTTCAGTAAAACCGATGTTGTTTTCGCGCAAAATATGTCCGATCAGCTTATGGACCTTTACCCACTCCGAAAAAATTATAATCTTCGAGTCTGAGTTGATCACATCAAGTTTTTCGAGCAGTATATACTTCAGCTCTTCCAGCTTTGGAGACTCATTGGTCTCTTCGTCAATTAAATAAGTCGAATCGCATACCATCCGCATGCTGGCGAGAAGGAGCTGCAGTTTTTGCAGGTCGTACGGGGTCAGGAATTTTTTACGGATTATAGTTGCAATCCCTTTGGCATAAGAAGAGTGATAATCAGCCTGTAATGGGGAGAGGTTGACCGGGACATTTATTTGTTGAACGTTCGGTAACTGATCGAGTACTTTACGTTTTTCGCGACGGATCAGTATTGGTTCGAGTTGTTTGTTTAACTTTTGCAGGTTATAATACCCGTTGATTTTGTTGTGCTTTTCGGGGTCGAAAAGACAGTGTTGATAGGAAAATTCCCAAAGTGGGCCGAAGAAATTGGGATTGATCGCACTAACAATCGAGAAGATATCGATCAGTCGGTTTTCAATCGGGGTACCAGTGATGATAAGTACATGCTTAAATTGCAACCTGCGGATGGAGGAGGCGGTTTTGGTTTCGAAATTTTTGATCCGCTGCGCTTCATCGAGGATCAGAAAATCGAATCCGGCTTTGTTGAGCGCCAATTGGTCGCGGAGAATCGTTTCGTAATTGACAATAAAGAAGAAATGGTCATTATCCGAGTATTGCCTTTCCCGTTCATCCGGAAATCCCTCGATAACCAATGCCTTTTCATTGGAGAACTTTTCAATCTCCTTTTTCCACTGCTCTTTGAGCGAGGCTGGACAAACCACCAAAGTCTTTCTAAAATCGAAAATCCCTTTTTTCAGAACGGCTGTTCCAATGGCCTGGATCGTTTTTCCCAATCCCATCTCATCGGCGATGATGGCTGTTTTGCGGAAAAGGGCGAAGTCGATCCCCTCTTTTTGGTAGGGGTATAGCTCTCCATTAATAGGACTATAATCAGGCTGGTAACCTGACTTTAGGTTTTCAAGCATCCCTTCTTCAAAAGCCGTCTCTATTTTCTCCTGTACTTCCGGACGGATCCGTATTCGCGGATATTCAACCGACTCTTCAATAAAACCCAAAAAAACCTTAATTTCGGAATCTTCAATAAATGATGAATTCTTAAAATACCTTGATAGTAAAAGTTGCTCATCAACAGCTATTTTCGATGGGTAGTGCCACGTAATTTTATACTCGTTAAGAGGATCGCAAAATATTTCGATAAAAGGATAGGTCTTACTTAATCTGTCAAATAAGGTTTTGTCTTCTTTCAGCTTTCGGAAAGCATACATGATATGTTTGGTTGTACCGAGTTTGTTCAACCGCGAATCCATGCTGTCGCTGTACCCGGTTTCATTTTCGAAATCGCGCAGAAAAACTTTGTATTTTATCCCGTTTTCGTTGGTAAGAATATGGTCTCCATAAATATTTGAGGCCCATTTGATCCGGTAGTTTGCTTTTTCGGCTTTTTGGCGGCGTTCAAGCATGACCCGTTTGATCATCCCTTCACGTGAATATTTTTTATGTTCGATAGGTTCTTTGGGATCAAGGAGGTGCAGTTCATTCTCAACCTGGAGCAAGCATGCGAAAGCATAGCGGTCCCAACCCAAGCGATCACCATTTTTGGCCGGTATAATATCTTCATCAATTACATGCAGCATATATTCAACTTGCCCCTCTTCGCTTTGTGTATCAACAATCAGTTCAAACCTGACAGCCGATTGCGACAAGACCTGACAACCGTTGTTGTTGAAAATAATTTCACCAAAAGAACGCTCTGTTTTATCCAATAGATTTTGGAGTTTTTCAATTTGCTGTTTGATCCATAATTTGATACCCATATTTTGATTATGATTGGTTTTCGAGTTTCAAATATACACGAAGGAATAATAAGTAGGTCTCAAAATTTGCAAACATTTTTCAATTGACGGGGTGACTTAGAATGACCCCGTCAGTTAGTTAATTCTTTGAGATGTCGTATTCAAAGATGACGGATTTATAGAATAATGTGAATTATAACTCCAATGATAAAAGTTCTGAACCTAATTTGTGTAGGCAATTTCAATTTTTTTTCTTTGGGGTTCGCGCGGCTTTTTCAACCCAGTAGCATAATGATGTAGCAGTTTTTGATTGATCCCAGTAATTCGTTCAAGTGCAACATTGGTGAACACCTTGTTGTAATAGTTCAAAAAGCTCTGTGTGTCAAAATGATACACGATTTGATAATTCCCTTTTAAAATGTCCGGAATATGTTCGTCGGTATTATAATCTTTCAGTAGTCTTATGGCGTCTAAAACTGACTGTTTTACCTCTTCAACTGTTTCTCCACCTGCATAAATACCCTTAGTATTTTCAGCATAGGCTGAATACATATCTTTTGTTTTTTCAATGATTACCTTAATTGTTTCCATAAATTTTGCTTTTTAAAAGTTAAGACTATTTAAGGTCCATCTCCTTGATAATTACAATTACCAAACCTTTACCTATCTCTTTTGAACCGTGAAAAGGAACCGGGTAGGTAACGCCGTTTTTTTCATAGATATAGTGGCTACCTTCCGTGCGAATGTGAACCCATCCGTTCTTTTTTATTTTACGATGGAATTCGGATGATTTCATGTAGGTTCAAGCATTCTGTTTACGATACAAAGATATATATTTATATACCCAAATTAAAATATTTTAGCTGACATTTCCCCAATTTTATCTATTGTTACACAAATTGACGGGGTCACTCTGAGTCACCCCGTCAATTTGTGTAATGGCACTGCTGATTGAATAGTTCAATTATCTGATATTGAGAAAATTATTTTTCCTCAATATACAATTCAATTGCCTCTTTGGTCCTTGCATTAGGTGGACAATCATAGAACTGACAGTGTATATTGCTAAAATACAATAGTGTACATTATTAACATACAATATTGTACACTATTAAAAATCAGATTGTTCACAATTTTCTACTTTGGAATATCATGATAATCTAAATCTGTACTTTATATTATCATGCTTTTTGTAGCAGAATTTGGTGCTGGAATTTCTTTTTGAGGTAATTTTTTAGTTTCCATGCATCTTTTCCATGGAGACTTCAGGAGCCGCCCGGCCGGGCGGCTGTACAAGAAGGGGCTAAAAACACAAATGGGAACAAATCTTTTGAATTTGTCCCCATCCTACCTGACAAGCGAACTTGCCATGGTGCCAGGCTACGGTTATTGCGGTTGGCCTTCCTGCTTCGACGGTGCTTGCGCTTTGTTTTCTGCTTTCCGACCCATACCTTCCGTTACAACCTGTTACAGTTGTAATTTCCGGCTCTCCATTCGGAATCCTTGCGGATCCCTTCCCTGAGGGAGTTGCTTCCGGTCCTTCCGGCCATTCCATCTTGCGATGAACCGGCTTTTAGGGTACTTCCGCCGTCCTGAGACTTTGGTTTCCTTCGAAAACTTCGTGAGACTTGCGCCTCTCTCCGTTTTTCGCCTTTGGCTTCAACTACCTGAAGAACGTTGTGCCTTTTTCCTGCCGGCCGTTTGATGCACGCCCGAAACTTGCGTTTGGGTTGCGTTTCTAAAGCTACAACAAGGATAAGAACACTCAGCACTTTTTGGTGGCCCGGATAACATCGGATTGCTCCTTGTGATCCTGAACTCCGGCCCGTCTGTGATGCAGATCTTACGATCCGTTCGATTTGTCCTCCAGTTTAATTAAAAACTTTTGGCCGCTTCCACCATTTTCGGGCGACCCTTTATGGCTGACCTGATGAATCAAATATACAACATCAAATAGCCGATTTGCAACTTTTTTCGCATTTTTCTACCAACCTTATTTGAACTGTAGTTGTTAACAATTGTTAATAACTTAATGTAGTTAATAATCTGATAATAAGTGTTTAGCAAAATATTTATGTACTATTTGGTTTATTATGTTTTTATTTGTTCGAGGTTGAATTAAAAAAAAAATATTTTTTCCCGTAAAAAAAAATTAGTTGGGCCTCGTGAATTATCTTTGCAGACAAATCTGACCTGAAACGACCTCTGGCAACATGAGGTCAGACGGTTTGGAAAGTAACAATAAGAGAATTGACCGATGGCAATTTCCAAGAAAAGTGAGGTAAAGATCCTGCGGTATCTGTTTATACTTAACCCAATAGCCGGAGTCGGCGGCAGAAGGGATTTTCTGCAAATGATTGCCAATGCGTGTAACGAAAAGGGTGTGAAGTTTAAGATTCTCTTCACACGCAGCCCGGGAGATGCCAAAAAGATCATCCTGAAGAAATTTGAGAAATTTGATGTCTTTGTGGCGGTGGGAGGTGATGGGACCATGAATGAAGTGGCTTCCACGTTAGCAGGTACCACAGGGACTATGGGTTTAATCCCGGCTGGCTCCGGCAATGCCCTTGGGCGCGAACTCGGTATCTCGATGAAACCGGCTATTGCTATCTCTCAATTGTTGAATGGTCATTCCATTAAAATTGACACAGGATTGGCCAACGATCGCAGGTTCATGAATGTGTGCGGATTGGGTTTCGATGATCATATCGCCAGGTGTTTTGCCAAGGCCACCAGCCGGGGCCCGATTCCTTATTTCAAAGCCACCATGAGGGAGTTTTTTAGCTACCAACCCGAAACCTATTTGGTGGAGATGAATGGTGTTACAGAAAGCCATACCGCCTTCGTGCTAACGTTGGCCAATACTTCACAATATGGCAACAGTGCCTTTATTGCTCCATTGGCAAGTGTGACGGATGGGGTTCTCGATTTTTGTGCACTCAAGCCCTTCGGGTTTTTGGGGGCTTTGGAATTGGGCATCAGATTGTTCAACAAAACTATACACAAGTCGCCTGTTTGTACCTATTTCAAGACACAATCCCTTGTGATCAATGGAAAGAACCTCAATTTTCACGTAGATGGTGAGCCGGTAAAAAACAATGAACCCATTCGGATTTCAATAGATCCAATGTCGCTGAATATTGTGGTGCCTGGAGGTGACGCAAATAGTTGAAGTGCAAGGCCCGAGGTATTGAAACACGTAATTTATATATGTAAACAAATGATTTTTCGTAACTTTGAAGTTTAATACTTTAGTTACCAGAATTATGGGTTTAGATATTCTCATTACAGTTTTGCTTGTTTCTTTTAATGGCTTTTTTGTCGCAGCCGAATTTGCCATTGTAAAAGTTAGGGCATCTCAGCTCGAAATTAGAGTTAAAGAGGGCAATCGTTTTGCGATACTTTCAAAACATATCGTATCGCACCTCGATGGTTATCTTGCAGCCACACAACTTGGTATTACCCTGGCCAGTTTAGGTTTGGGTTGGATAGGCGAACCTGTTGTATCTAAAATAATAATTAAAATAATGGATTTGATGGGATTGGCCATCAATCCGGAATTGGCTCATACCATTGCATTACCTGTAGCGTTCGGCATTATCACTGTCCTGCATATTGTATTCGGTGAACTTGCGCCTAAATCATTGGCGATTCAACGTTCCGAGAAGATTACCTTATTTATAGCCTATCCATTGCAATTTTTCTTTATCTTGTTCAAACCTGTTATTTGGATATTAAACAGTATAGCTAATTTTATTCTTAGAATCATCGGTATTTCTGCAGTGCATGGTGTTGACGTTCATAGTAGTGAGGAATTAAAATATTTGGTACAACAAGGACAAGAAAGTGGAAAGATTGATGCTGACGAGTATAAAATTATTAAGAATGCTTTTGATTTTTCAGAGCAAACGGCTAAGCAGATTATGGTTCCGAGAACGCAGGTTTTTGCGTTGGATGTAAATGACTTTGATGAATCCATGCTCGATAAAGTCATTGACGAAAGTTACTCCCGTATACCTTGTTATGAAGATAGTCTTGACAATACCGTTGGTGTAGTCTATTTGAAGGATATTCTATTGGCAACCCGAAGGAATGAACCTCTTAATATTCGTAGTATAATGCGTACTATTCACATCGTACCGGATACCAAGCACATTGGTCAATTGCTGAATGAGTTTCAAATTATGCACCAGCAAATGGCACTTGTGGTAAATGAATACGGTGGAACTGAAGGTATTATTACTATGGAGGATATTTTAGAAGAATTGGTTGGTGAAATTCAGGATGAGTTTGACAATGAAGTTCCATTTGTTGAACAAATTGCGGATAAGACTTACAATGCACTGGCATCAGCAACCCTTGACGACATCAATGAAATGTTACCCCATCCCCTGGGAAAGGACGATCAATACGAAACTTTAGCAGGTTATCTAATCATGAAATTCGGTAAAATACCGTATGTGAAGGAAAAAATCACAGTTGACAATTATGAATTCTCAATCCTAAAAAAGAGTAAGCGTTCTTTAGTTTTGGTGCAATTAATTGATTTGTTAGCATAATAAGTGATTTTTTAGGCTCTATCATTGGTGCTCTGGCGCAAAACTATATTATCCATCACCTATTTTCTAATTTAATCATTGATATTTTATCCAACGAAACTTACAATATCCTCCTCCGTAATCGTTTTTCCTCCCAGAATAATCAGTCTCTCTATCACATTTCGGAATTCGCGGATATTTCCGCTCCAGGATTTAGCGGCCAGAAGTTCCAGCGCTTCGGGAGTAATCTCTTTCATCGGCTGGCCATATTCAGCGCAGAGCTGTTCAATGAAATAGTTGGCCAAAAGCGGTATATCTTCTTTCCGTTGGTTCAATGAAGGCACATGGATCAGAATGACGCTCAACCGGTGGTAGAGGTCTTCTCTGAAGTTGCCATTTTTGATCTCCTCCTGCAAATCTTTATTGGTAGCAGCCAGCACGCGCACATTGACCTCCACAGGCTTGTCACTGCCTACCCGGGTGATGATATTCTCCTGCAGGGCCCTGAGTACTTTGGCCTGTGCAGAGAGACTCATGTCGCCGATTTCATCCAGGAAAATGGTTCCGCCATCGGCTTGCTCGAATTTTCCCTTCCGTTGTTTGATGGCAGAGGTAAATGCCCCTTTTTCGTGTCCAAAAAGCTCACTCTCAATTAATTCGGAAGGTATTGCGGCGCAATTGACCTCCACAAACGGGAATTCTGCCCGCGGCGACAAATCATGCAAACGGTGTGCGATCAACTCTTTACCGGTGCCATTAGCACCTGTAATCAATACCTTTGCCTCGGTTGGTGCAACCCTGTCGCACATCTCCAGAACTTTACGGATAGTGGCTGATTTTCCGATGATCTCAAACTTTTTGCCGACTTTTTGTTTGAGGATTTGGGTCTCCTTCACCAGGGCCGTTTTGTCGCTGGCATTGCGCAGGGTAATCAGAAGACGGTTCAGGTCCAGCGGTTTCTCGATAAAGTCGAATGCGCCCTTTTTGATGGCTTCAACGGCCGTATCGATCGTTCCATGTCCACTGATCATCACTACCGTGGATTCGGGTTTGATCTTTCGGATCTGTTCCAGCGCTTCAAGGCCATCCATCTCCGGCATCTTGATGTCGCACAGGATGATGTCGAAATCAGTGGCTTGAACCAGGTCAATTCCTTCCTTTCCATTTTCGGCAAGTTCGACATGGTATCCTTCGAACCCAAGAATGTCTTTCAGGGTATTGCGGATACTTCTTTCGTCATCGATCACCAATATTTTTAATGCCATAAAGTATATATTGCAAGCAGTAGGATCTTTATTGTTATTCTATATTACCTCTTCTTTTGACCTCCCCCAACCCCTCCAAGGGAGGGAGTAAGGCACTGATGTTGTTTAGAACACGAATCTGAAGTCTCCCCCTTTGGGGAGATTTAGAGGGGTCTAATAAAGTGGTTATCAGTAAATAATATGTTTAATAATTCTCCTTCGGTTTAATTTCAAAGCAGTATGTAATATTGAAATTATCCTCAAGACGTTGTACACATTTCGAACATTACTCCCTCTTTCAGTGAGAAATGAGTGTGTATCAATTCGCGGATTTCCAACTTGCCGAGGATGAAATTAATAAATATTGTGGCGATTATTATCATCTCCACCCGGTTTTTATCCACCCCGGGAATCAGGCTCCTGGTTTCGCGGTCGACCGAGATCAATTGTTGATGAATCCGGTGAAAATCATTGAGTGGAAAGGTCGAAGATCTCCGGATGGTGGCATCCGGAATCTTTGCTTCGAGGATATCCATCAGGGTATCGAAGGCGCCGGAACATCCCACCAGGATCCTTGGTTGGTACTGTTTACATATCTTTCCCAACTCTTCCAGATGACTTTCGAACCATTTTCCCACCTGTCCGATCTCCGGTAGGGTAGGTGGGTCAGACATTGGAAAGAGCTCAAGTACCCTGGCAATGCCAATGTTGAAACTTTTCTTCCAGATGATATGATCGCCTTCAGCCAGGATGAATTCGTTGCTGCCACCGCCAATGTCCAGTACCAGGTATTTTTCATGCAAAGGTGGTAGTGAATTTACTGTTCCCCTGAAAATGTAACCAGCCTCTCTGTTCCCATTGATCACCTCGAGGTTCCAGCCAAAATGTTGCAACACCATCTGCGAAAATTCATCCCTGTTGGCTGCTCCGCGGATGGCAGATGTGCCAATTACCCGTACCCTGGATGCCCCGTATTTCCTGATACTTTCTTCATGCAAAGAGAGGGCTTTTAACCCTCTCTCCATTGCTTCGGGAAGCAATTTTTCTTTGTGGATTCCACCGCGTCCCATCTTGACCGCAATCCGCTCTTCATACAGTACCCTGAAGGTTCCTGATTCAAAACATTCGGCAATCAGCAGGTTGCAGGTATTGGTACCCAAGTCGATAACGGCATTTATGATTTGTAGGTCAGCCATTTGCCCAACTCCTTCCAGGATGTCTTTTTACCATACATGAGAATTCCGGTTCTATATATTTTGCCGGCAGCCCAAACCATTCCGACAAAGGTAACGATCAGGAGCAGCATCGAAAGCGCCAGCTGCCAGACCGGAACACCAAAAGGAATCCGGGCCATCATCACCACCGGCGATGTGAATGGTATGATACTGAACCAGAAGGCAGTAGCGCCTTCGGGATTCTTTATTGCGCTCATCATAACGAGGATGGCCAGGATAATGGGCATCATGATAGGCATCATGAATTGTTGCGCATCTTCTGTCGCATCAACAGCAGAACCAACTGCTGCAAACAGGGAACTGTACAACAGGTAGCCCCCGATAAAGAAGAAGATAAAGCAACCGATGATCAGCGGAAAGTTCACGGATCCAAGCATGGAAATAATATCCTGCATCTTATCCAATTGAGCCGGCGTTTGGTTGGCGACTTGCGCCTGGGCCATGATCTCCTGAGCGGTTCCGGCGTGCTGGGCACCCGGCATCATACCCTTGGCCCCCGTAATAATTGCAAATCCCAGGATAATCCAGATGGCCAGTTGAGTCAAGCCGACCATCGCGATTCCAATGATCTTGCCCATCATCAAATCGAATGGCTTAACGCTTGAGATGATCACCTCGACGATCCTGCTTTGTTTTTCCTCCATGACCCCTTGCATCACCATCTGGCCATACAAAAGAATGAACATGTAGATCACAAAACCAAAGATATAGCCCAGTACCATCCCTATCTCGGTAGAACTTTTCTTGGCTTCGCCACCTTCACCCAATTTGATGGTGTTGACACTGATCGGTGTCTTGGTGGCGGCTATTCGCGCTTCCAGGTCGGGAACATTGGTTTGTTTGATCACCTCCGCCATTTTCTCCTTCTCGATAACGGACCTGATTTTGTTTTGAATCTGGCTCTTGAGATCAAAAGGGATGTTGCTGGTTGAAATTAATTGAACTGACTTTGTATTCAATACATTGGGCTGGATTACCAGCATGGCGTAAAAATCTGTGGCTTTGAGGTTGTCTTTGATTTTGTTGTATTCGTCCTCAGGAATGAATTTGTACTTGGTGTAATCGTTGCTTTCAAGTTGTCCCAACAAAATGGTCGAACCATCGTAAACCGCGATGGTTCGTACTTTGGTGTCGTCCTGCGACATGAAGTAGGCTGGGAGGATAAACATGGCGGCCATCAAAGCCGGCATCAGGATGGTCATGATAATGAATGATTTTTTCCTGACTCGTGTGGTGTATTCTCTCGAGAGAACCAATCCTATTTTACTCATGGTGTTGGGTTAAGCGTTTTGTTTGACAACTTTGATAAATACCTCATTCATACTTGGAATCAGTTCGTTGAATGAGACGATCTCGACATGTTCTACCAGATCTTTGATCAGGGAACCGGAGGTGCTGCCATTGAGGAACTGTATTTTCAGGCTGTTTGTCCTGCCCGTTTCATCGTGGGCGAGGATGGAATATTTTTGTCCAAATTCGTGCTCGATTTTGGCAAAATCCCCTTTGTACGAGACATCGAATACGTTTGATTTGTATTTCTCACGGATGTTCAGGGTTGGGCCATCCAGTATTTTCTTTGATTTGTCGATCAGGGCTATGTGGTCGCAAAGCTCCTCAACCGATTCCATGTTGTGGGTAGAAAAGATGATGGTTGCCCCCTCTTTTTTCATCCGGAGAATCTCCTGTTTCATCAATTCTACATTGATTGGGTCAAAACCGGTAAAAGGTTCATCAAAAATCATCAGTTTGGGTCTGTGCAAAACCGTGCAGATAAACTGGACCTTTTGCTGCATCCCCTTAGAGAGCTCCATTACTTTTTTGTCCCACCACGAAATGATCTCGAATTTTTCGAACCAGATTTTTAGTTCACGCATGGCCTCTTTTCGGGAGAGACCTTTTAGCATACCCAGGTACAATGCCTGTTCGCCGACTTTCATCTTTTTGTACAACCCGCGCTCTTCGGGCAGGTACCCGATCCGGTAGATATCGTCGGCTTTCATTTTGCGGCCTTCGAACCAGATGGTCCCGCTATCGGGGGCAGTAATCTGGTTGATGATACGGATCAAGGTCGTTTTGCCCGCTCCGTTTGGTCCTAATAATCCGAAGACGGAACCCTCCGGGACGGAGATGGAAACTTCGGATAACGCTTTAAAATTGGAAAACGATTTTGAAACTTCTTGTGCTGAAAATAGATCCATGCTTTCTGAAAGTTTTGGTTAATATCGATTGAACGAAGATAGCTATAAGTATTCATTTCAGTAATACATTACAGTATCAAAAGAAAGGATAAAGGATAAAGTCAAAAGGATAAAGTTAAAACGCCGCAATCAACTATGTGACGTTCAGACTTTATCTATTTGTATCTAAAGGAGAAAGTATTTTTTTTGTGCATAAAAGGCACTGCATCTCATCACAGAACGCATGCCACTTTATCCTTTTTACTTTATCCTTTATCCTTTATCCTTTATCCTTCCCTACTTGTACTCATCCCACGATTTTATACTGATATCTTCCATCTCCAGTTTGCAGATGGCATAAATAAAGGCGCTGGCGACGCGGGCATTGGTGATCAGCGGGATATTGAAATCTATGGCATTTCTGCGGATGCGGTAACCATTCGATAACTCCCTTTTGGAATGGTCTTTGGGGATGTTGATAACCATTTCTATTTTATGTTCCTTGATCAGTTCCAATGTATTGGGGGAGTCCTCTTCATCGGGCCAGTAGACCTTTTCCGTTTCGACCCCGTTTTCCTGGAAGAAATGGTGTGTGCCACCGGTTGCAAAGATGGTGAAACCTCTCTCTTTCAGCATCCTGGCGCTAGCCAATAACTCTATTTTTCCCCTAACTGGTCCGGAAGAGATGAGGATATTTTTCTTCGGAATACGATAACCTACAGAGAGCATCGACTTGAGTAACGCTTCGTAGAAGTTCTCGCCGATGCACCCGACTTCGCCGGTTGAGGCCATGTCGACACCCAAAACTGGGTCGGCATTCAGCAACCTGTGGAATGAGAACTGCGGCGCTTTTACCCCTACATAATCCAATTCAAAAAGGGATTTGTCGGGCTTTTCAAATGGCACATCCAGCATAGCTTTGGTAGCAATCTCGATCAGGTTTGTTTTCAATACCTTGGATACAAACGGGAACGATCTTGAAGCCCTTAAATTGCACTCAATCACCTTGATGTCGTTGTCTTTTGCCAGGTACTGAATATTGAAAGGCCCTGTAATTTCGAGCGCTTTGGCGATCTTTCTTGATATTTTTTTGATTCGGCGGATGGTTTCCACATACAGCTTTTGAGGAGGGAATACGATTGTGGCATCTCCAGAGTGAACCCCGGCAAACTCCACGTGTTCTGACAGTGCATAGGCCACGATTTCGCCGTTTTTGGCTACCGCATCCACCTCAATTTCCTTTGCGTTTTCGATAAATTCTGAGACAACGACTGGGTGCTCTTTCGAAACGTGGGCGGCAAGGTTGAGGAAATGCTCCAGCTGATCGCGGTTCGAAACGACGTTCATCGCCGCTCCCGATAGAACATAAGAGGGACGGATTAGTACTGGAAATCCAACCTCATCTACAAATTTATAGATTTCTTCAATGGTGGTCAGTTGGCTCCAGCGGGGCTGATCGACCTCCAACTTGTCGAGCATGGCCGAGAATTTGTTGCGGTCCTCGGCATTGTCAATTTTTTCGGCGGTGGTTCCCAGGATTGGAACATTCATCGCATGCAATTTCATGGCTAGGTTGTTGGGAATCTGTCCGCCCATCGAAAGGACAGTTCCTTTTGGATCTTCAAGATCGCAGATATCCAATACCCTTTCCAGGGAAAGTTCATCAAAATAGAGTCGGTCGCAGTTGTCGTAGTCGGTTGAAACCGTTTCGGGATTGTAGTTGATCATGATGGCGCGGAAACCCTCTTTGCGGATGGTGTTGACTGCATTCACCGAACACCAGTCGAACTCAACCGAAGAGCCAATGCGGTAGGCTCCTGAACCCAATACGATAATTGACTGACTATCGTGCTGAAACTCGACATCGTGTTCCGATCCGTTGTAGGTCACATAGAGGTAATTGGTCTGGGCAGGATATTCCCCCGCAAGGGTGTCAATCTGCTTGACAAAAGGCAATATTCCATGCTGTTTCCGGAATGACCTGACCTTGAGGCTTTCTACGTTCATGTCCCTGACCTCCGATTTTACAACGATTCGGGCAATTTGAAAGTCGGAGAATCCCAATTTTTTTGCATCCTTGAGCAAGTCAGCAGGAAGGCTTTCTAGGGCATCGAAACCAATCAATTGAGTCCTTAACTGGTAAATATTCTGCAGGCGCATCAGGAACCACTTGTCAATTCTGGTGATTTCCCAAATTTTATCCACACTGTAGCCTTTGTGGAAGGCTTCCGCGATAGCGAAAATCCGACGATCGGTTGGATTGACAAGTTCTTCATCAATATCGATGATCTCCATGTCGCCACGGTTGCCGACAAATCCATGCATGCCGATACCGATCATGCGAAGGCCTTTCTGGATAGCCTCTTCGAAGTTTCGGCCGATGGCCATGATTTCGCCGACCGATTTCATGCTGGAGCCAAGATTTTTGGATACGCCAACAAATTTGCCCAAATCCCAGCGAGGTATCTTGACGACACAATAATCGAGCGCAGGCTCAAAGCAGGCTGTCGTCTCTTTGGTGACCGAATTTTTGAGTTCGTGCAGGCCATAACCCAGTCCGAGTTTGGCAGCCACAAATGCCAGCGGATAACCAGTTGCCTTTGAGGCTAACGCTGAAGATCTTGATAGCCTGGCATTTACCTCAATAACCCTATAGTCTTCGGAGTTGGGATCAAGCGCAAACTGAACATTGCACTCGCCTATTACACCGATTTTACGGATGATTTTTATCGAGAGGGCGCGAAGTTTGTGGTATTCGTCGTTCGACAAAGTCTGTGAAGGAGCTACAACGATTGATTCGCCGGTATGGATACCTAGCGGATCAAAATTTTCCATGTTGCAGACCGTGATGCAGTTGTCGTATTGGTCGCGTACTACCTCGTATTCCACCTCTTTCCATCCTTTGATGGATTCCTCTACAAGGATTTGACCTGAATAGGAGAAGGCATTGTCGGCCAGTTTGTTGAGTTCTTTTTCGTTGGAGCAGAATCCTGAGCCTAGTCCACCCAGGGTGTAGGCGGCGCGGATAATCAACGGATATCCAAGCGTGTTTGCCGCATTCCTGGCTTGCTCAATCGAAGTACAGGCAATACTGCGCGGGGTTAATACATCTATCTCATGCAAAATTCCCGAGAAGATTTCGCGGTCCTCGGTGTTGATGATCGATTGAACAGGTGTTCCGATCACCTTCAGATCGTATTTCTCCAAAACTCCCTGACGGAAAAGATCGACGCCGCAATTGAGGGCTGTCTGTCCACCAAAGGCCAGCAAAATGCCATCCGGTTTCTCCTTTTGGATCACCTTTTCAACAAAGTAGGCCGTAACCGGGAGGAAATATATTTTATCGGCAATCTCTTCAGAGGTCTGAATGGTGGCGATGTTCGGATTGATCAGGATGGTGTAAACACCCTCCTCTTTCAATGCCTTCAATGCCTGTGACCCGGAGTAGTCAAATTCGCCGGCCTCACCGATTTTCAGTGCGCCTGAACCCAGAACGATGACCCTTTTGATATTTGTGTTGAGCATGGTTTTATGTTTTAGTGCCTGGAGTGATTAAAGTGAACTAAAGTGACTAAAGTACTTACGGATCGAGCATGATTGGTTCGAAGTCCATAACTTTAGTCACTTTAGTTCACTCTAGTTCACCTTAGTCACTTTTTTAATATTAGCAATAAAATCATCGAATAAAAATTCAGTATCCACCGGGCCTGATGATGCTTCCGGGTGAAACTGTGTTGAGAAGAAGGGTTTCGTTTTGTGACGGATCCCTTCATTGGTGTTGTCGTTGACATTGTAGAAGAGCGTCTCCCAATCCTCCGGAATAGAGTCTTGTTCGATGGCATAACCATGGTTTTGTGAGGTGATGAAACATCTGTTTGTTCCTGTCATCAAAACCGGTTGGTTATGGCTACGGTGTCCGTATTTGAGTTTATAGGTGGAGCATCCGGCAGCGAGACCGAGTAGTTGGTTTCCCAGGCAGATTCCCATGATGGGTTTTTCCTGTTTGATGGCTTTTTTGATGTGTTCAACAGTGATATCGCACATGGTTGGGTCGCCCGGACCATTGGTTAAAAACAGTCCATCGTAAGGTAGCGTGGTGAAATCATAATCCCATGGGACCCTAACAACTTTAACTCCCCGTTTGATCAGGCAGCGGATGATGTTGTTTTTGACCCCGCAATCAACCAGGACAACAGTTTTCCCACCTTCACCATAAGTCTCGACGGTATCCGTACTGGCTTTGGCAACGAGGTTCATCAGGTTTGGATCGACCAGTTCAATGGATTCCCCTTCGAACTCGATTTTGCCGATCATCGAACCTTTTTCCCTTAGGATCTTGGTGAGCGCACGGGTATCGATGCCATATATTCCCGGTATTTGCTGCGATTTCATCCAATCCGCCAAACTTGATTGAGCGTTCCAGTGGCTGTAACCGAAGGAGTAATTATCTACAACAAGTCCGGTAATATGAATTTTGTCAGATTCGAAATGGCGGTGAAGGCCATTCTCTTTTCTGTCGGAAGGTACACCATAGTTTCCAATCATCGGATAGGTAGAGACCAGAATCTGACCGGTGTAGGAAGGATCTGTCAAACTCTCGGGGTAACCTGTCATGGCTGTATAAAATACAACCTCGCCGGTTACCGATTTTTCATACCCGAACGATTTCCCTTCAAAGGTTGTCCCATCCTCCAGTATCAACTTTACTTTTCGCATATCTTGTCTGTTTGCTGCAATTACTTGTTCGAAAAAGTGTTACACAGAGTTACACAGAGGAATCACAGAGTTACACAGAGTAAAAAATCAATTTTTTCTCTGTGTAACTCTGTGACGCCTCCTTCTTCCTCTGTGTAATATTGTCATGGCAATAAAATATCATTATCTCTTTGCTTTCCTCCGTTATCTGCCTTCAATAAAGAAAAAATGCGTTTCCACTACTTTTTAATCAGCAGCAAAAACGCATTTTTTGCGTTAACAAGATCGATATTCCCGGATGTTGTCGCACGGTGGCAAAAGTAGATAAATCTTCCGATTACACAAAAGGAAGCCGATAAATTTATAAATATTCATAAATACTTAACATTTGGCAAATAATGTAAATAAAAATACAGAAAATGCAATTTATTATTCCAAAATCGAGTATCTTTGCATTTTAATACGAATAAATATTCATCTAAAGGTTTGTTTTGAAAAACAAGGAAGAACGATTTGAATTGATCAAGCAGATCATCTCGAGCGAAGTAATCAGCAACCAGGATGACCTTCAGTTGCGATTACTTGCAAAGGGTATGGAAGTTACGCAGGCAACCTTGTCGCGTGATCTGAAATCGTTGCAGGTTATCAAAGTGAGTGATGCCAAAGCCGGGTATGCCTATCGGTTGCCCTCGCATGATTTATTGTATTCGTCTCAAAATGAATCATCTTCATCGAGGCTAAATTTTTTGGCAGACGGGGTTTTGGGGATCGAGTTCTCCGGCAATCTGGGTGTGATCAAGACCCTGCCGGGATTTGCCTCCAGCACCGCCCTGGCCATCGACGAGTCTGGGTGCAAGGAAATTTTGGGGACCATTGCCGGGGACGACACCATCCTGATCGTAATCAGGGACGGCATTGGACGCAATGATGTAACCAGGGCGCTGGTGGGGATCATGCCGAAACTTGAAAACCGCTTATAGAGTTGAGATAATGAAAAAATACACAGAGTTTCACGGAGTAACCACAGAGTTACACAGAGAAAAGAATTAAAATATTCCTCTGTGAAACTCTGTGATACCTCTGTGCTCCTCTGTGTAAGAATAATATGAACGAAATTATAGTATAGCAAGTAGATGATATTCAGAAAGAAAGTTGTTGAAGCGCAAAAGCCCGAGATCAGTGTGCTCCTAGCCAATGAGACGCACCTGAAATATGTCGATGAGATCAATGATACCATCGAAAAGGCTTCCAAGGAGCGGGGAACAGGTATTGCCCGGCGTACTTACGAGTACATTGCTGGTAAAATAACTGAAGGTAAGGCCATTATTGCCCTTGATGGCGAGAAATTTGCCGGATTTTGCTACATCGAATCGTGGAGTGACGAAAAATATGTGGCTAACTCGGGTTTGATCGTCCATTGGGACTACCGTGGATTTGGACTCGCCCGGCGCATCAAACACAAGGCATTTGAAATATCCCGAAAAAGATTTCCTGAGGCAAAATTGTTTGGTTTGACAACCGGTCTGGCCGTCATGAAAATTAATTCGGAGCTTGGGTACCGACCGGTAACCTTTTCCGAACTTACTGATGATGAACAATTTTGGAAAGGATGCCAAAGTTGTGTAAATTACGACATCCTGTTGAGGATGAAACACTCCAAGTGTCTTTGTACCGGAATGTTGTACGATCCGGCATGGCATAAGGAGAAAAGCAAAATGAACATGCCCTTCGAAATGTTCAAAGAGTGGTTGGAGAAGAGGAATAAAGATAAGGATAAAGGATAAAGTAAAAAGGATAAAGTGGGCATTGGTGGTGAATACAAGTTGGGAGTTTTGAGTGATGAGTGATGGCGTTGGTGTAATCTTGATAAGAGCGTTCTTCACTTTATCCTTTATCCTTTTTACTTTATCCTTTTGAATATTACTAGAGCATAAATGTTGATATTATAACGAATAAAGAAAGATGAAAGAAAAAGTAGTCCTGGCGTTTAGCGGAGGTTTGGATACCTCATTTTGTGCTATTTATCTTGCTAAGGAGAAGGGATTGGATGTCCATTCCGCGGTAGCCAATACCGGAGGTTTCTCGAAAGAGGAGCTGCAAAAAATTGAAGCGAAGGCGTATGCGCTGGGTGTAAAATCACACAAAACCCTGGACATCACGGCCGACTATTACAACAAGGGAATTCGGTACATGGTGTATGGCAATGTTCTGAGAAACAATACTTATCCAATTTCTGTAAGTTCGGAGAGGATTTTTCAGGCATTGGCAGTGATCGACTATGCCAAAAAAATTGGCGCTCAATATGTAGCGCATGGCAGTACCGGAGCCGGAAACGACCAGATCAGGTTTGACCTGGCTTTTGAAGTGCTGGCTCCTGAGATCAAAATTCTAACTCCAACACGCGACCTGGAGTTAACCCGTGATGCCGAAATTGAGTACCTGCGAAAGAATGGGGTTAAAGATAATTTTGAGAAGATGGCCTATTCCATCAATCAGGGATTGTGGGGGACCAGCATCGGTGGGAAAGAGACCCTCACAAGCAACAAAAATTTACCTGAGAGCGCTTATCCGACTCATCTGGCCAAAGAAGGGGAGGAGATCCTCACCCTCGAATTTTTGAAAGGTCAGCTAAAGGCGGTGAACGGAAAGACCCATCACAACCCAGTGGATGTCATCCGCGAGGTAGAGAAGATTGGTTCTGCCTGGGCCATTGGTCGAGACACCCATGTGGGCGATACCATCATTGGCATCAAAGGTCGTGTTGGATTTGAGGCAGCAGCGCCGATGCTGATCATCAAGGCGCACCACCTGCTCGAAAAACATACCCTCACCAAGTGGCAGCAGTACTGGAAAGAGCAACTAAGCAACTGGTACGGCATGTTTTTACACGAGGCGCAATACCTTGAGCCGGTCATGCGCGACATGGAGAAGTTTCTCGAAAGCAGTCAGGAGAACGTAACCGGGAAGGTGATCATCAAATTAATGCCCTATACATTTCAACTGGTTGGGATCGAGTCCGATCACGACCTGATGAACAGCAATTTCGGACAATATGGCGAGATGAACAAAGGTTGGAGCGCCGACGATGCAAAAGGTTATACTAAAATTCTAAGCAACCAACTAAAAATATTCTTTTCGGTAAACAAATAAATTTTATTATCAGAGAAGCTTTTTTTTCATTGCCGTCTGCTTTAGCTGACGGATTATAAATGCAGTTATACAATAGGCTTTAGCCAAACATTAGCTATATCATTTTGGCTAAAGCCTCGTTCCATTTGAAGATTTTGACCGTCAGCTAAAGCAGACGGCAATGAAACAAGAAACAAATAGTTGTAGCGGGAAAAGGATTAATTTTTTGACTAAAATTGAATGATGACCAAGAAAAATATCAGGATCGGAATTGTCGGAGGCGCCGGATATACGGCCGGTGAACTAATCAGAATTCTGCTGTACCATCCGAATGCTGAGCTAAAATTCATTCAAAGCAGCAGCAACAACGGACAACCAGTGAGCTCCATCCATAGGGATCTTGTGGGAGAGACTGATCTGTTGTTTTCTGAAATTGACCTGGACCAGGTCGATCTGCTATACCTCTGTTCAGGCCATGGAAAATCGCTCGAATACATGGCTGGGACCTCTCTTCCAAAGCAGGTTAAAATCATCGACATGAGTCATGATTTCCGTCTGAAAAGAGCCGGAAACAGTTTTGTCTACGGATTGCCGGAACTCTACAGGAAGGAGATTCAGTCGGCTTCGCATATCGCCAACCCCGGTTGTTTTGCAACGGGAATCCAACTTGCCCTCTTGCCACTTGCCGCAAGCGGGATGATCTGTGATGATCTGCATGTGAATGCCATCACCGGCTCAACAGGGGCAGGACAGGCTCCGACCAAAACATCCCATTTTAGCTGGAGGGACAACAACCTATCTGTGTACAAGGCATTTGAGCATCAGCATCTGGGCGAAATCTGTGAAAGTCTGGAACAGGCACAACCGGGATTGAACCATGTACTGCATTTTATCCCTGTTCGGGGAAACCATACCCGTGGCATTTTCACCATGGCATATACCCGGTTTAATGGATCGTTGGTAGAGGCCAAAAAACTTTATGCCGACTATTATCAGTCCCATCCGTTTGTCCATCTTGTGGATGAAAATCCGGACTTGAAACAGGTTGTCAATACCAACAAATGTCTGCTCTACCTCGAAAAACACGGAGATCAGCTGATGATCATCTCCTGCATCGATAACCTGTTGAAAGGCGCCTCAGGTCAGGCGGTTCAGAATATGAACCTCATGTTCGGAGTCGATGAAAAGGCGGGGCTCAACCTAAAAGCGGTTGCATTTTAATAACATACCATTATGAATCTTTTTGACGTTTACCCCCTATACGACCTCACACCCGTTTCGGCCAGCGGTTGCACAATTACAGATAAAAACGGTGTGGAATATCTTGATCTTTATGGCGGTCATGCAGTGATTTCTGTAGGTCATTCCCATCCACACTATGTTCAGCGGATCAGCGATCAGCTTAAGAGAATCGGGTTCTATTCCAACTCTGTCCAGAATCCGATGCAGGCAGAGCTGGCAACCAAGCTCGGAGAACTTTCCGGCTACGGGGATTACAGTCTGTTTTTATGCAATTCGGGGGCTGAAGCCAACGAGAATGCCTTGAAACTGGTCTCTTTTCTTACAGGCAAAAAAAGGATTGTCGCATTTGATAAATCTTTCCATGGGAGGACTTCCGCTGCCGTTGCGATGACCGATAATCCCAAAATCGTGGCTCCCATCAACGATGTTCACGACCGGGTAATCCTTCCACTTAACGACATTGATGCGCTGCAGGCAGCCCTTTCAACGGGTGAGGTAGCGGCAGTATTGGTAGAAGGTATCCAGGGAGTTGGTGGATGCAGGGTTCCCGATCCTATATTTCTTCAGAAAGCGAACCAATTGTGCAAAGAGCACAAGGCGCTCTTCATCCTGGATGAGGTGCAATCCGGTTACGGCCGCAGTGGTAAATTTTTCGCCCATCAATATGCCGGTATCCGGCCTGATGTGATCACGGTAGCCAAAGGGATGGGGAACGGTTTTCCAATGGGTGGTGTTCTTATTTCACCCGAACACAAACCCTGGCATGGAATGCTGGGAACCACTTTTGGGGGAAATTACCTGGCCTGTGCGGCAGGACTGGCAGTGCTGGAGATCATGGAAAAGGAGCAATTAACCGAAAATGCGGCCTCGGTTGGTGGATACCTGATCAAGGAGCTTTCCACATTTACAACCATTAAAGAGGTACGTGGCAGGGGTTTAATGATTGGGTTGGAATTTGACGGGCCAATTGTTGACCTTCGAAAAAAATTACTCTTCGAAGAAAAAATATTCACAGGTGTAACCGGAACCCACGTAATTAGAATCTTGCCTCCTCTAACCCTGTCCAAAATGGAGGCTGACCGTTTCCTGGAGACCTTCGCCCGTGTGGTAAAAAATATGTAATTTGCACAATCAATCAGAAACAATATAACCATGCAGATCAATCAAATCAATATAGCCATTGTGGGAGGAGGAAATCTCGGCAAATCAGTGGCTGAAGGTTTTCTGAAAGCCGGTATAGTTCCTTCACGAATCGTGGTGTCACGCAGGCGTGTGCATTTATTGGAAGATCTCCAAAGCAAGGGTGTCCGCATTGAAAAAGAGAATGTCAAGGCCGTTTCCGGTCAGGATGTGATTATTCTTGCGGTCAAACCCTATCAGGCTATAGAATTGCTCAAGGAATTAAACCCAGTTCTGAAACCCGGCCAGATAATACTATCCCTGATGACCGGTATGTCGCTGGCCGAGTTAAACCAGCACGTTCCCGAAGGGGTTCTTGTTTTCAGGGTTATGCCCAACACAGCAGTGGCTTTGCAAGAATCCATGACCTTGATTGCTTCCCCCAATTGTGATCCGGCAGTGCAGAAACTTGTGGGAGATCTTTTTGAGACGCTCGGGAAGGTTATTTTTATCAATGAAGAGCTGATGGCAGCAGCCACCGTACTCGGCGCATGCGGAATCGCTTTTGCACTGAGGTTTATCCGGGCTGCCATTCAAGGGGGAGTGGAGATTGGTTTTGGAGCCGATGTGGCCCAGCAAATTGTAGCGCAAACAGTGAAAGGTGCGACGGAATTAATCCTGCAAACCGGCCGCCATCCCGAACAGGAGATCGACAAGGTAACTACCCCGAAAGGAATTACCATTTCCGGTTTGAACGAAATGGAGCACCAGGGATTCTCTTCGGCATTGATCCGGGGATTGCTGGTATCTTACAACAAGCTGAACAACAGTAAATAGTGGAGAGTTGAAAGTGGAGAGTTGAGAGTTGAGAGTTGAAAATATTGGACTCAAATTGCAATATGATGAAGTGTTTTATGAAAACGATCATTAGTTTTGTGTTTACATGCAAGCATGAAAATTGACATATTAAACTCTCAATTCTCAGTTTTCAACTCTCAACTCTCAGTTCTCAACTTTCAACTTAATAGTTATGGAACAACAAATTTTGGAGATCGCCGACCGTCTCAAAGCCATGCGGGAATCATTGGAGATTACGATCGATAAGGCCGCTCAAACTTGCGATACTTCTGTTTCTGAGTATTTGAAATACGAAAGTGGGGAAGCTGATATTCCGGTTAGCATACTCCACCGGATGGCCAAACATTTTGGCTTCGACATCACAACGTTACTTACAGGTGAGCAGCCTCACGTACGTACCTACGAACTTACCAGGAAAGGTAAGGGAGTTGTCGTTCAGCGGAGGCGGTCGTACAACTACGAATCGTTGTCACCAAATTTTGTGAATAGAAAGGCAGAGCCCTACTACGTTATCGTTGAGCCAAAGGAAGATCCCGAAATGACCGTCAATGCCCACCCCGGACAGGAATTTCATTATATGCTGGAAGGGCAGATGAAACTTTGTGTGGGTGAAAATGAACTCATCCTTAATCCCGGCGATTCTGTCTATTTTGATTCTGCCATTCCGCATGGTATGCAGGCGATGAATGGAAGGGTGGCACGGTTTTTGGCGATAGTTCTTTGAAGAATTACAAATTAAAGATTACAAATTACGAATTGTTGGCTTTTGTTCATAAGATCCTTTGTGAAACCTTTCTGAGAACCTTGGTGACCTTAGTGGTGAGTTTTAAAATTTAAACACGAAGGACGCAAAGGATGACACGAAGGTGTTATGTTTGAAAAATAAAGCATAAGCTAAAGTTTATTAAATTAAGTTTTGAATTCAGTATT
>JALOCD010000001.1 GCA_023228025.1 Prolixibacteraceae bacterium
GCCTTTCGACGGGCTATCCCCCTGTAAAGGGCAGGTTGCATACGCGTTACTCACCCGTGCGCCGGTCTCAAATATTGCTATTCTACCCCTCGACTTGCATGTGTTAAGCCTCCCGCTAGCGTTCATCCTGAGCCAGGATCAAACTCTCCGTTGTATAGAAAATTTTAATATATATCCTTTTAACCTCAGGCTTTGGTTTAATTACCAAAGTTTTTGCAGAATCTTTCGCTAACCTTTTTCAGTCAACTAAAATCCGGAACCTAGTATCTTCTCTTCTTACCTTCTTCTCAATATCTTTCAATGAACTCCTGTCTTCCTTAATCTTTCCCCCCTCTCCCGCTCAAACCCTCAATCGCTATCCGGTTTTCACCCCGAAAGGGAGTGCAAATGTAATGCGTTTTTATTTCCTGTACAAACCTTTTTATAGGTTTTTTTCCGAAATCTTTCGCTCTACCAAGGCATCATTAACCAATTTCTCAATTTCTAAATGCCCCTCTCAATGAACATGGCCTAAAAACTTCCTGAATAGTTACCCATTCATCGCCCTTAAACGTGGGTGCAAAGATAGAGACTTTTTGTTCTTCACAATACCTTATTGACTTTTTTTTGAGAGAAATGGAGCCTGTATTTATCAGATTAAGTACCAACTATATACAGAAGAAACTAAGCGTATCTTGATGCGAAAACTGTAAATTGAACAGCTTTCACGGTAGTTAAAAATTAACTTTTGCGCCGAAAATCTCAGTGAAAGCATCCAATACCGTTTTCTTCACCTCTTCCATACTGATGGACTTTCCCAACTCCTTTGCCATGGAGGTTACTCCTTTGTCGATAATTCCGCATGGATGGATGTACCGATAATAATCCAAATCGGTATTTACATTCAATGCAAAGCCATGCATGGTTACGTGCCGGGAACTCTTGACTCCTATGGCACAGATTTTACGTGCTGTAGGCTCTCCTGTATCCAGCCATACACCAGTGGCTTGAGGATCGCGTGAGCTGGTTATTCCGAATTGAGCGAGCGCTTGAATAACCACCTCCTCTATACTATATATATATTGTCTCAATCCGATCCCAAAGTTTTCCAGGTCCAGAATCGGATAACCAACCAGCTGACCGGGGCCATGAAAGGTAATGTCGCCTCCCCTGTTGGTTTTGTAGAAACTAATCTGCTTGTCGGCCAGCTGGGCACTGTTCAGCAATAGATTGTGGCTCTCGCCGCTTTTTCCAAGCGTATAAACGGGCGGATGTTCGACAAACAGAAGATATCCAGGCGTGACAGGACGCACATTCCCTGCAAGATTCTGATTATGAAGCTTCAAGTCAATAATCCCCTTCATCAGCGTCTCCTGTTGGTCCCAGGTTATGCCATATTCGGATAGTCCAAGATCGAGGAATTGTATCGTTTTCATGCGTATATAATTTCTTTTTTAATGGTCGCATGGAATACCCACATAATCATTTTAGGTTGGTGTGTATATTCACTCATGGCTATTTCATGCGTATATAATTTGTTTCAATGCTGTTTGATCAGATGTTTTTCGGCATGGTAAGAAGACCGAACAAGGGGGGCGCTCTCAACAATCCTAAATCCGCGAGCCAGTCCCTCTTTTTTGAAATTGGCAAACTGGTCGGGATGCAGGTATTCGACTACCTCCAGGTGTTTCCTCGTTGGCTGAAGGTACTGGCCAATTGTCAAAACCTCACAGTTCACCTGCCTCAAATCGTCCATGCAGTGCAACACTTCATCCGTTGTTTCTCCAAGACCGACCATGATCCCTGACTTGGAAACCGGCCCGAACGATCCGATCATCTCAACCACCTTAAGGCTGGTCCGGTATTTTGCACGGCTCCTGACCAGCGGTGTAAGCCGCTCGACAGTTTCGATGTTGTGGGAGATGATATCCGGTTTTGCCAACGCGATTAATTCTACCAATTCAGGCTTCCCATCAAAATCAGGAATTAAGACCTCAATGGTCGTCTCCGGATTTACCAACCGGATCTGATTGATCGTTTCGGCCCAGTGAGCTGCGCCGCCATCCGACAAATCGTCGCGATCGACCGAAGTGATCACCACATGTTTCAACCCCATCAACCGGATCGATTCGGCCACCTTAGCCGGTTCTGCAGGATCAGGCGGCAGTGGCTTTCCCGATAGGGTAGCACAGAATTTACAAGAGCGCGTGCAAATCTGACCCAAAATCATAAAGGTGGCTGTACCGGCGCCCCAGCATTCTCCCATGTTAGGGCATTTACCGCTTGAACAGATGGTATGAAGGTGATTTCCTTCAACAATCTGTTTTACCTGTCTGTAATTGGCCCCAGAGGGAAGTTTGATCTTCAGCCAATCGGGTTTTTGTCTGATACTCATTTTTTAATTGAGGGGATTTCAAGCTGCTTACAGATTATTTTGCACAATAAATCAGACAATTCAGGATGACGAGGTCACTAAACTTAATGCGTCCACCAAATTCTCATTAAGTTCATCAATGGTTTTCCCTTGAGAAATAACTTCTGGGTACTCTTCTATTTGACCCACAAACCAACCGTCTGAACTTTCTTCTATAATTGCAGTGAAGCTTATCTTTTTCATCAGTTTATAATTTGTTTTTTAATTGCCTGATGGAATACCCACGTAATCATTTTTGGTTGGTGTGTATATTCACTCATGGCTATTTCATGTGTTAACAATTTTTCTTTTCATTGCCAAATGAAATTCGTCCCGACAGATCTGGACTCATTTGATACCGTACTTTTTCTGTACAAATTTACTCAATTTTTTAAATTGCAATTCACAATTCAATTACTATAACCTGTCGGAATCTTCCGAATAATAGATCCTAACTGCTGTTTACTAAGTAACCTCAACGAATGGATTTTAGATTGCCGTCCTTTGCTTATAATCATTAATTTTAAAACTTTATAGGCTATGAAAAAAAGAACTCTTACACTATTACTTGGTTGGTTTCTGTTCCTATCATCCAACTTGATTGCACAAAGCCCGGAAGGACGTTTTGGCCTCAAAGAGGGCGATTGGTTTGAAATACAGGCTGAACGAAATTTTATTCAAACTCATAACATACCATTAAATGATCCATTGCAAAAGCAAATGAATAATGAAACATATCTACTGAATTATCAGCTACAAAGACAACTACCAAATGGAAATCAGAAATATATTATCCGTGTAGAACATTTTAAAGCCACGAAAAAGTTTGGCGGGTATTGGGTTGGATATGATTCTTATTATCCGCCATATGAGGAAAAGAAATCAAATCCGGAGATTAAAAATCAATTCAGTCTGGAGGTTACACCTAATGGAATAATTTCCAGATTAACTCCTCTCAAAAATAACGGATCAACAAAAGTTTTCACTTCAATTAAATCTGCGTATGGAGGTAATTACTCATATACTTATTCCGATCAAGTGGACGATAAATTTATGGTAAATATAATTTCAACCACTTTGATGAATACTGATACTAAGCAAAATGGAATTCAACATATTTCTGAAAATGGAGTTCCTCTTTTGATTAAGCTGCCTGATATGCAATTGTTTTTAACCGATGCGACTTTCCCCGTACCAAACAATACAATTATTCAGGGGAAACTGAAGGATCAAATCAATCAGGAGATCAAAATCAATATGTTGGGTTCGAATTCAGATTTATATTTTACTGAAAAACAATTCAGAACGAACAATGATGGTTCGTTCACCTGTCCCATTTTTCTGAATAGGCCTCTACATCTAAAAATTCAGGTTGGGACCAAAACCCTAACTACCTTCATGGAACCGTTTGACACTTTGCGCATTTTTACAGTGGGTCATCAGGCTATTTATTTAGGAAAAGGTTACTACCGCAATACAAAACCAAACGGGTACTTTAATTCAGAAATGAAGAAATCCGATTACTTCGAAGGATGTGCAAAATACAATACCATGCTATCTAATGAAATTGACCAATTTCACGAAAATCTACCTTATCCTGATTCTATTTTAGCAATTGTTTCATATTGCCAAAAAACGACAAAAGCAGTTAATGAATTAATAAATAGCTATCAGGGCAAAGCATCAGAAGTTTGTATCGATTATTTCCAACGGGATTGGAATTACTTTGTAGCCTCTATTAAACTCGATTTTTCCAAAAGAAACACTAACTCAAGTTCAGCATTCAATACATTTAGTTCAATAGGCTATCGCGATGATTACTATTTAGCTGTTGATACAATGCCCATCTTAATGAACCCTTTTGAATGGAATTACTCGTACCAAAATTTTATTCAATTCTCACAAACTTATAAACAACTCAGATCTATTTCACACATTAACAAAAGAATTTTTTATTATTTTTCATTGGCAACATTAAGTGGTTATCCACTATACAGTCAATTAGCCAATTCTATTAATGGTGAGTTTAGGACAGGATTAACAAACAGGATTAACTCTGAACCCCTTTTTTTCGATTTCCTCAATAACTGTGCTGATCCAGTATTGACTGAGCCATTGAAAAAGGCTTACGAAACTGCTGGCCGTTTGAAAATTGGCAACCAATTTCCTATAAACTCCTTTGTTTTACAGGATAGTTCAATTTTTAATCTGGAAAAGCTGAAAGGAAAGTCGATCTGTTTAATCTTGCTAGATGGACCAAAGTCAAAAATTAGCGAATACAAGGATGCAATTTCAAAATTCAGTCAGGATGAGGTGGAGTTTATAATTGCCCGACTCCCAGGATCATGGATGGAAGGGAAAAATGATAGCACCATTCTAAAAATGCCAAATGTAACTTATATAGAACTTGCAGATAAGAGCATAAAATCGAAGTTGTTGTTAGATCGAAATAAAATCTTCATGCTGGACAAATGGTTCCGGATTGTGGAAAACAATGCAGAAGACCCAATGACTCACAAATACTATGGACGCACTTCAGAGTTTGAAAAGTCACTTCGGAAAACAATCGAAACGAAACGATATTCTAAAACTGAGAAATCAGCCATTTTAAAAACTGCAGGGTGGAGCATATGCTCCATCCTTATCACGTTTCTGGGAGGATTGTGGATTTATAGGATTAGAGTACGGCGGATCAAAAAACAGGAATCCGCTAAACGTCGCATCAAAGAGCTGGAAATAAAGGCCATCCGTTCGCAGATGAACCCGCATTTTATCTTTAATGCGTTGAATTCCATTCAGTCGCTCATCAATGGGAACCAGTTCAAAGAGGCAAACATGTACCTGTCGAAATTTGCGGTATTGCTGCGCGGGGTACTGAACAACTCTGAGAAAAGCAGGATTTCGCTGTCCGACGAACTTCAGGCTGTTGAGTTGTATTGCCAGCTGGAGCAGCTGCGGTTCGAATTCAAATTCGGGATAACCATTGATCCGGATGTAAATTGCGATTTGATTGAAATCCCGGGAATGATTATTCAGCCATTGGCCGAAAATGCGGTTGTGCATGGTTTATCGGGGAAAGGAAATCTGGGAAAACTAGACATTCTGGTTAAACGGCAAAACGGCAACCTAAGCATTTGTGTGTCGGACAACGGCGTTGGATTACCAACAACGGAAATAACAGATACGCTCAGTCAGAAAGGATTTGGCCTGAAACTGGTTGAAGAACGGATAAACATCCTAAATTTAGACGGGAAAGAGGCAAAACTGACTATCGAAAACCGAAGCAACACCGATGGAACCATTGCAACTCTTATTATTCCAATTGATTAGCTTATGAAGATCAAATGTATCATCGTTGACGACGAACCCAAGAGCCGAAACAACCTGCGCGATTTAGTTCAGGAATATTGCGGGCAGGTCGAACTTTTCGGCGAAGCTGCATCGGCAACCGAAGCCTTAAAACTGATCAAACAGCAATCACCTGACCTGATTTTTCTGGATATCGAAATGCCCGGCGGTTCAGGTTTCGATTTATTAAAGTCGCTCAACAACCAAAACTTCGAAGTCATTTTTGTAACCGCCTTTGACAAATACGGCATTCAGGCAGTGAAATTTTGTGCCATCGACTACATTTTGAAGCCCATTGATATTTTTGAGTTGTCGAAAGCGGTGGAGAAAGCTCAGGCACAGATTCTCCGGAAAAAGGAAAACCAGCGTTTGGTTGAGCTTGTGGCCAACATCGACCGCTCTGAAGATGAAAAACGGATCGCTTTGCCCCTCGCCGACAAAATTGAGTTTATCGCCATCAACCAGATCATCCGCCTGGAAGCAGACAGCAATTACACACGCATTTTTCTGGAAGGGAAAAAGGAATACCTGGTTTGCAAAACCCTCAAAGAATACCAGGAAATACTCGAACATCACAACTTTCTGCGCACACACCAGTCACACCTTATCAATTGCCGGAAGATTGCATCCTACATCAAAACCGACGGCGGTTACATCTCGATGACCGATGGCAGCAGTGTTCCAATTTCTCGGCAGAAAAGAGAAGAAGTAATGAAACGAATCCTTTAATCAATTTGCCTACATTTAAACTTTTTAAAAATATGAGCATAACAAGGATTTTCCGAAAATTTCCTTCCAATTTCTGGTATGCCAATGCCATGGAGCTGTTTGAGCGGTGGGCCTTCTATGGGTTTTACATGCTTTTTGCCCTCTATCTGACCGGATCAACTGATCAGGGAGGATTGGGATTCAGCCAGACCCAGAAAGGGATGATGATGGGAATCGGAACGGCCATCCTCTACTTTTTGCCGCTTATCACTGGTGCCATCGCGGATAGGATCGGTTACCGTAAAACGCTTTTCATTGCCTACAGCCTTTATACACTGGCGTTTCTAATGATGCCAATGTTTCATACCTACTCGATGGTCTTTGTTCTGTATCTTTTTCTGGCCATTGGAGCTGCGCTTTTCAAACCCATCATCTCGGCTACGGTGGCCAAAACCACCAACAGTGAGACCTCCTCCATCGGATTCGGGATCTTTTACATGATGGTCAACATTGGCGCTTTTGTGGGTCCGTTTGTTACAAGTTTCTTCCGGAAATATTCGTGGGAATATGTTTTCTATGCATCTGCTGCGGTGATCGCGTTCAATTTTGTCGTGCTGATCTTTTTGTTTAAAGAACCCGAAAGGGAAAAAGTAAATGCTCTAACCTTGAGCCTAAAGGATGAGCTAAAAAGGTTATTTGGGAATATTCTTGAAGCGCTTGCTGATCGGCGGTTTTTACTGTTTCTGCTAATTATTGCCGGCTTCTGGACCATGTATTATCAACTTTTTCTCTCTTTGCCCGTTTTTATCGACCAATGGGGAGATACCCATCCGGTATTCAATTTTTTGAACAGCTTGTGGCCCTGGCTTGCAAGCAAAATGGGATCCGCCGACGGTACTATTCCCGCAGAACTTATGATCAACGCAGATGCCGGCTTCATAATCATCTTCCAGATCATTGTTTCATCCATTGCCATGCGTTACAAACCCCTGAAGGTGATGAAAACCGGTATCCTCATAGCTTCTGTCGCCATGGGTTTGTGTTTCTCCACGCAGAACGGAATGCTGATGCTTCTTTTCCTGATGCTTTTTTCATTCGGTGAGATGTCAAGTTCTCCAAAAATTACCGAATACATTGGCCGGATAGCACCACCAAATAAGACCGCCCTATACATGGGTTGTTCTTTTATTCCGGTGGCTATCGGATCGTTTTTTGGAGGATTTGTTTCCGGAAATGTGTACCAGAACCTATCGGATAAAATATCCTTTGCCCAGCTTGAAGCGGTATCCATGAATTTTCAACTACCCGCTATCGGCGAACATTTTTCCCAAAATGATTACCTTTATGCTGCTGCGCGAAAAATGGGAATGACCAATACGGAGTTCACTCAGTTTTTATGGGATAAATATCACCCTTCCTCTATTTGGATGGTCATTACCGGAATTGGAATTGGTGCGGCACTCCTGCTATTTCTGTACGACCGATATGTCGTTAAACACGTCGATGCCAATGATTAATTTTACCAACAATCTAATTCGTTCAACTTCCGCGTCAGCAAAAAAATTGATGGGCGCATTTTTATTGGTCTTGCTCTTCTTCGGGGCATTTTCGCAGGAAGGTCCCCGCATCATCTCTAACTATGAACATGCTGATTCCCCTGCCACCGGAAAGCTGATGGTAGAAATCATCAACCTCAATTTCTTCAAAGACAACGAATTCAAGAGCAAATACACAGACGGATATACCCTAACGGGGATGTGGATACGGCCTAAGTTGCTTTATTATCCGGATGAAAAATTCCGATTGGAGCTTGGCGGGCAGGTTCTGGCTTATAACGGACGTCAAGACTATAAATTATATCCATGGTTTTCCGCGGTTTACATGCCAACCAAAAACATCGCCTTTCGCATGGGAAATTTGGATCAGGATCTGAATCATGGGTTAGCTGAACCGGTGATGGATAGTGAATATATATTGAAAGATAAACCGGAGGCAGGCTTTCAGGCAAAGTTTAACTTCAGCCGATGGAATGCCGATTTTTGGATCGACTGGCAAAAGATGATATTCAAGGGGGATCCCTACAAAGAGCGGTTCGTATTTGGAACAGCGGGTGCAGTCACTTTGTTCCAAAATGAAAAACGAAAGCTTTCAATGCCGATTGTCTTCAACGGATTGCACGAAGGGGGTGAAATTGATGCCGCACCTGGTCCTGCACAAACACATATTGTTGTGTCGGAAGGAATTAAATATGAATACGAAACAGGTGGATCATTGATCAAATCCGGCCGTTTGGAGTGCACCTTTCTGCAATCCACCTATCCTCAAAATGAAACAGCCCTCCCCGGGAAAAGCGGGATTGGTTTTTTCATTCAGACTGCCATGAACACCGATTACGGCACCTTTGCCACCGGCTACTGGCAGGGAAACCGCTTTTTCACCCCGCTGGGAATGCCTCTTTACCAAAATGGTGCCACCGGTCAGGATGCAGCCGTTGATGTAAATCGTCTTTTGGTATTCTCCTATCGCTTCGACCACAAAATATTCGATCAGAGCAGATTTGGCATTGTGAGCGACCTTTTCTACAACCCCTCTACCCGGAAAATTTCAAACTGTGCAGCGCTCTATCTGACGGTGAATCTTTCGATTTTGTGTAGTAAAAAAGCGCTTTAGGTCATCTTTACTCCAATAGGATGCTTTAACTCCTGATATTGTACTACTTATTTTTCCAAAGGAGTTGTTGTTTTCAAAAAATACGCTACTTTTGCAGTCCCGATTTTATCCTAATTTGTCGTTGTACGGATTGGAGGCGGTATCAACCTTAGCAAAATTTATCGAATAGTGGAATTCGGTAAACTGGTACAGCGCCGATTCGACAGGTGAACCGACAAAAAATGGATTGTATCACATTATAAATTGAACCGAAAGTGGACACTTTAAGTTACAGAACCGTATCGCTTAACAAAGCAACGGCACAAAAAGAATGGGTAGTGGTAGATGCCACAGACCAGATCCTGGGTAGATTGTCAAGTAAGATTGCATTGGTACTCAGAGGCAAACATAAACCTGGCTATACTCCTCACGTGGATTGCGGCGACAATGTTATCGTCATCAATGCTGAGAAAGTTCGTTTGACCGGGAATAAGATGAAAGGCAAAGTCTATATCCGCCACACGGGTTATCCGGGCGGTCAGCGTTTCCAAACTGCTGAAGAACTGATGGCCAAACATCCTGCCCGTATGGTCGAAAAAGCCGTAAAAGGTATGTTGCCGAAGAATAGTCTTGGAGCCAAGCTGTTCACCAATTTGCATGTATATGTTGGAGCTGAGCACGATAATGCCGCACAGCAACCAAAAGTTATTAACCTTGACAATATTAGATAAGTATCATGGAAGTTATTAACGCTTTAGGCAGGAGAAAAACTGCTGTTGCCCGTGTATACCTTACTGAAGGCAAAGGAAATATTACCATCAACAAAAGAGAATTGAACGAGTACTTCCCGGTAGGAACGCTGCAATATGTTGTTCAGCAACCCTTGCACCTTTGTGAAGTAGCCGGACAATACGACATCAAAGTAAATCTTGACGGTGGAGGTCTGACAGGTCAGGCCGAAGCACTTCGTCTTGGTATCTCCCGTGCACTCTTGAAAATTAGCGCCGATTTCCGTCCAAAACTGAAAGCAGCCGGATTTTTAACCCGCGACCCGCGCGAAGTGGAACGTAAGAAACCAGGGCAACCAAAAGCACGCAAGAGATTCCAATTCTCGAAACGTTAATCGATTTAAACACTATTTATTTTTAATAACAGGTTTAGCATCTAAATTTTCCGGACTCCCTTTGCGGACTACCGGGAGATTGACTGAACAGAAAGTAAACAATTCATTATGCCAAGAACAGAATTTAAGCAGTTGCTGGATGCAGGCGTTCACTTTGGGCACCTCAAACGCAAATGGAATCCAAACATGGCCCCCTACATCTTCATGGAGAAGAACGGGATCCACATCATCGACCTGCAAAAAACAATTGTAAAGATTGACGAAGCTGCCGATGCCCTCAAACAAATCGCCCGTTCAGGACGCAAGGTCATGTTCGTTGCGACCAAAAAACAGGCGAAGACCATCGTAGCCGAGAAAGTATCAGCAGTAAATATGCCCTATGTAGTTGAACGTTGGCCTGGTGGTATGCTTACCAACTTCCCAACCATCCGCAAGGCTGTTAAGAAGATGTCGACCATCGACAAAATGATCAAGGATTCAAGCTGGGACAATCTTTCCAAGCGTGAAAAACTTCAGATTACTCGTCAAAGGGCTAAACTGGAGAAGATCCTCGGTTCAATCGTTGACCTGACCCGCCTGCCCGCAGCACTCTTTATCATCGATGTGATGAAAGAGAAGATCGCTGTTCGCGAAGCCCAGCGTCTGAGCATCCCAATCTTTGGGATGGTAGATACCAACTCCGATCCAAACGGCATCGATTTTGTTATTCCGGCCAATGATGACGCTTCACAATCCATCGATCTGATCGTTGGCGTGATGTGCGACGCTATCAAAGATGGTCTATCCGACCGTAAAGTTGAGCGCGATGGCGAGGAAAAAGACGAAAAACCTATTTCTACCCTGAAGAAAGGTCGCAAGACTGTAGCCAAAATCATTGTTGAAGACGATGAAGAGGTTGAGGCAGACGACAACGAGGATATCCTTGAAGAGGAGCTCGATGCAATTCTTGTTGACGAGGATGCAGCTGAAGAGGAAGAAGAGGAAGATCTCGCTGAAGAAGCAAAGTAATTATTTCAAATATTTATTCTGAGATGGAAATTAGTACTGCAGATGTAGTCAAATTACGCAAAGCAACAGGCGCAGGAATGATGGATTGCAAAAATGCTTTGGCCGATGCCGAAGGAAACTTTGATCGTGCGGTGGAGATCATCCGCGAAAAAGGGAAGCTGGTTGCCAGCAAACGTGCCGACAGGGAATCATCTGAAGGCGTTGTTCTGGCTAAAGTTTCTGCTGATCAAAGTTTTGGGGCCATTATATCCCTCAATTGCGAAACAGATTTCGTTGCAAAAAATGAGAATTTCGTTGCACTTACCCATAAAATTCTTGATCATGCGCTTGCCAACAAAAGCAACAGCCTGGATGCAGTGAAAGCATTGGTTCTTGATGGACGTACCATCGGTGAACAAGTGATGGAGCAGACAGGTATTATCGGAGAAAAGATTGAATTGCCTTTCTACGAATCTGTCGCAGCAGCTTTTGTTGTTCCTTACATCCACCCCGGAAACAAACTGGCTACGCTGGTCGGTTTCAACAAGGTTGTTGATTTGCAGGTCGGGAAAGACGTCGCTATGCAAATAGCTGCCATGAGCCCGGTTGCCATCGACAACGCGGATGTTGCACCCGCCATTATTGAACAAGAGTTGAAGATTGCCAAAGAAAAATTCCGTTTGGAAGGCAAACCTGAAAACATGCTTGACAAAATTGCACAGGGCGCATTGAACAAATTTTTCAAAGAGAGCACCTTATTAAACCAGGACTTTGTTAAGGACAACAAGATGACAATCCGTCAATACCTTGGAAGCGTTGATAAAGACCTTAAAGTAACTGAGATCAAACGCTTTACATTAAACGTCTGATCAAAGTATTCCCCCTGATATCAAAACCTCCTTCGGGAGGTTTTTTTTTGATTCCTCCTCTCCGGAGTATCGGAATAAGGTTTGTTATCAATTATTTTTAATATAAATTTGTATTGAAATGAGCGTCCCTAAACTTGGGGATCCATGCGCATGAATTAAATACATACTGGTTAGAATTTAACCCAAATGATAAAATATAACAGGGTAGTTTTAAAGCTTTCGGGAGAATCCCTTCTCGGAAAACTTCAACACGGCATCGATCAGGAGGTTCTTTCTGATTATGCACTTCAAATCAAAGAGATTATATCCATCGGAATTGAAGTGGGTATCGTCATTGGCGGTGGCAATATTTTCAGGGGTTTGAGTGGTACTACCAAAGGATTCGATCGCTGTAAAGGTGACCAGATGGGCATGTTGGCAACTGTGGTCAACAGCCTGGCGCTTGCCTCTGCCCTGGAATCATTGCAGATTAAAGCCAGGGTACTAACGGCGATTGCCATGCAGCCAATCGGTGAATTTTACACCAAAGAACTGGCCATCAAAGCGCTAGAGAAAGGTGAGGTAGCCATTTTTGCCGCCGGAACCGGCAATCCCTTTTTTACTACGGATACAGCCGCCTCCCTGCGAGCCATTGAAGTAGGGGCCGATGTCATGCTAAAAGGCACCCGGGTGGATGGCATTTACACAGCTGATCCTGAAAAAAATCCATCGGCAGTGAAGTTTGACAAAATTTCCTTCGACGAGATTTATTCAAAAGATTTGCGTGTCATGGATCTTACTGCCACAACACTCTGCAAGGAGAACAACCTTCCGATCATTGTCTTCAACATGGATAAAAAGGGAAACCTGTTGAAAGTGGTTCACGGCGAACCCGTCGGAACCTATGTCTACAATGAGTAGCATCTTAAACGCAAAATCATATACAAATGAATGAGGAAATTCAAATGTTAATGGATGAAACCATCGAAAGGATGGAGCATGCTTTGACTCATCTCGACAACGAACTGGCACATATCAGGGCCGGAAAAGCCTCTCCAAGAATGATTGAAGGGGTTTTGGTGGATTATTATGGATCGATGACCCCGCTGCCCCAGGTAGCCAATATAAGCACCCCAGATGCCCGGACCATTGCCATTCAACCCTGGGAGAAAAAGATGATTCACACCATCGAAAGAGCCATCATCAACTCCAATCTGGGATTTAACCCCGAAAACAATGGAGAAATCATCCGCATCAATGTCCCCGTTCCAACAGAAGAACGCAGACGTAATTTGGTAAGGGATGCCCACAAGGAGAGCGAGACGGCAAAAGTTAGTGTACGTTCAGCGCGAAAAGATGGAAATGATTTCCTAAAAAAGCTTTTAAAAGGAAAAGAGATCTCTGAAGACGAAGAGAAAATAGCTGTCGATGAGATCCAGAACCTCACGGACAGCTATACCAAAAAGATTGAGACAATGCTATTGGCCAAAGAGAAGGAGATCCTGACCATCTGACAAGACGGACAGGAACATTTTCCCTTTTATTGTTTCCTGATCAGCAACCAAATATCGCTGTATTTCGGGTAGGTTGATCTTACTTCTGCAATTCTGGCACGGGCGGCAGCCTCTTCCGCATAGCTGTTGCCACAAACCCTGTACATTCCGCTATCATTCATTAAAATAACCGGATGAAAATTTTCGGTTGTAAGCGTCTCTTTCAGACGTTTTGCATTTTCCAATACAGAGAAACTACCCATTATCACGAAGAATTTATTGGCGCCATAATCAGCAATTTCGCCTGATGCCGCAGAGAAATGTTCCTCTTTAGATGCCACTGCGGCCGGTTTGCTGTCATAGGCTTTTGGCGCTGGAGTCGGCGCTGCAACAACTGCCGGAGTAGATTTTTCCTGGGCAACAGGTTGCGGTTTTGGGGCAATCTTTTGGGTTTTACATGCGGCAAGTGCAACGATTACCAGGACAAGTAATAGCGATAGGTTCTTCATATTCTTTGTATTTATTTAGTTGAATTGTAAGGTCTCCTGATCATTCAAAAGACTAGGCTACCAGTCGACCATCTTTCCGGCTAAATTACTATTTTTTTCAATCACTAAGCAGTACAGGGGTCAGATTTAACCCGCTTGCCAATCACCCAAAAAAACAGAACAGGAATGATTACATTAGCGTAAGATTTTTAATATCTTTACATTCACAGTACTTTATAATCAAACTGAAAGAAAATTTTGTTTAGACTGGAAGCTTAATCCCTTAAAAAAATGACCGCTATGCAAAGACGAACTGAACCGTTAATTTTCATTGTGGAAGACAATCCTGTTTACAATAAACTGGTTGCCAACTACTTGCAATCAAAAAAATTCACCCATGTGGAATCCTTTTTTACTGGTGAAGAGTGTTTAAAAAGAATTGACGAAAAGCCGGATATCATCATACAGGATTATTTGCTGGAAGGAATTGACGGCATAGGGGTGTTAAAACATGTCAAGAAAGTGCTTCCGCATACAGAATTTATCTTCCTTTCCGGCCAGGACAGTGTGGATGTAGCAGTCAATACTTTGAAAATGGGAGCGTTTGATTACATAGTGAAGGATCAGATGGCGCTTAAAAAACTGACTGACAAGATTACAAAAATATTAGCCATGCAAAGTCTCAAAAAGAGCAACAAAAGATACAAGACTGGAATCACCCTTTTCTTTCTTGCGCTTGCAGCCATCGTCCTGCTTCTGGTCAGTTTATCTTTACTTTATCCCAATAAGTTCACCTTGTTTAATAGATAACCATCCACTTTTTCATATAGCCGCTCCTCGTAAGCGGCTATTTTTTTTGGCATTGCTTGCCGAAACGGGTTTTAATATTGAATGGTATTCTGCATTGTTCCCCAATACTGATTTGGCTTTGGTTATATCCGTGTCATCCCTGAAGGAGGCAATAACAGCACCTTTCTGATAATAATATCTGGTCACAATTTCATCGGCCAAAACACTGCTAACCTCTTTTCTGAACTTCTTCAGATCGGCTTCTACATTGATGGTCAACTTTTTCTCGAGGGCATCGAATTCTGCCAGGGACTCATTGTAAGAGCGCTCCTTTTTGGCAGTTTCAATCAATCCTTTCAAGACTAGTGCACTTCTGGATTGATAGGTAAATTTCCTGGAAGATAAAAACTGGTGAAAATCGTTAAAAATCTGATCGTTAACTTCAAATTGATCTGGTGGGGCAATGGTTGGATGGGAAGCGACAAAATGGGTGGCATAATCAAAAATTATGTTCTCCTGAATCAATTTGTAGGCCAGATCGCAAAGTGTGTCCTGATCCAATTTTACATCAGGAATGATTCCGCCCCCATCAAAAACCTTACGTCCCCCCTTGGTGGCAAACTCATGAATCAAGGAATCAGGGATGGTTCCAACGCTGCCGTCCTTATTTCGGTGAGAATAGTCGAGGGCCTGAATACACCTTCCGCTGGGAATATAATATTTTGCAGTCGTGACTTTCAATTTGGTGTTGTAACTCAAATCCCTGGTGGTCTGAACCAACCCTTTGCCAAACGTCCTTTTGCCCATAATGACTGCCCGGTCAAGATCTTGCAATGCGCCTGCCACAATTTCTGAAGCAGAGGCCGATCCCCTGTTAACCAGCACGACGATGGGCATAATGGTATCAATCGGTTGTTCGGTAGCCCTGTACATTTTGTCCCATTGGGCGACCTTACCCCTGGTATTTACAACCTCTTCTCCGTGTTTGACAAAAAGGTTCACCATTTTTACGGCCTCACCCAATAATCCTCCCGGATTTGAACGAAGGTCTATGACCATCGTTGTAGCGCCCTTCTTGTCCCTTAAATCCAGAAATGACTCTTTTATCCGGTCGGCACAACCATCCGTGAAACTCGACAGGCGCATATACCCTGTCTTTGCATCAAGCATTCCGGCATATGTGACAGGATCAATTTTGATCTCTTCCCTAATCAGTTCGATCTCAAAGGTTTTTTTCGCTTCGGGACGGAGCATTTTCAATTTCAATGCTTTTTTAGCGGGGCCTTTCAGTCCGGCAGAGACATCCTCAACGGTAGATTTATTGATGGGTTTCCCATCCAGTTCCAGGAAAATATCTCCCGCTTTTAACCCTGCCTTTTGGGCCGGGAAACCTTCATAAGGCTCTGCTACCACAATTTTGTCGCCCCTCTTGCTGATCAATGCACCGATGCCGCCATACTCCCCGGTAGTCATGAATTTAAAATCATCCATATCCTCTTCGGGAATGTAAGTAGTATAAGGATCGAGAGATTCCAGCATATCATCGATGCCTGTTTTGATCAGTTTCTCGGGTTTTATGTCCTCCACGTAGAAAAGATTAAGCTCACGGAAAAGGGTATAGAATATATCAAGGTTTTTAGAGATCTCAAAATTTTTCTGGTCTGTCTTGAAACCCCAGAATGACAATCCCATGATGGCTACAATCGATAAGGCCAAAGCGGCTTTAAGAATCCGGTTCGTCTTCATTTATGGTACAGTATTACTATTTATTGGTTCTTGTTGAAGTGGGTAAAGTTAATAAAAGCTCTTTGATTCAATTCAACCGATTAAAAATGAAAAGTTAAAAGATAATAAACTGTTACAAATCAACCTTTAATCAATGGCATATCATCACATTATTCATGTCTCTCATTAGCACATTCCCACAATTTGTCTACTTTTGAAAATAAAATCTGCATATTGGAAAAAGGATTGGTAATAAGGTCAACAGGTAGTTGGTATACTGTCAAAAATGATGACGGCGAAATGATTGATTGCCGAATCAAAGGCAAGTTGCGGATGAAGGGTGTACGAACCACCAATCCGGTATCTGTTGGCGACCGCATCAAGTACCAGATCCAGGAGGATGAAACGACGCCAAGCGGCCGGTGCGGCGTTATCTATGAAATCGAACCTCGCAAGAATTACATTATCCGCAAATCATCCAATCTATCGAAAGAGAGCCAGATCATTGCAGCCAATGTTGACCAGCTTTTCCTGATCGTTACGGTCAATTATCCGGTTACACTCACGGGATTCATCGACAGGTACCTCATCTCGGCCGAGGCATACCGAATCCCGGCAGGTATTGTATTCAACAAGATTGATCTCTACACTGAAGATGATCTCGCCCGTTTGGAAGAGTTGATATACATTTATGAGGGAATCGGATATCACTGTTTCAGGGTCTCTGCCAAGAAAAATCAAAATATCGATCAGCTTTTGGCGCAACTTAAGGGAAAAACAACGCTTTTCTCAGGCCATTCCGGTGTGGGAAAATCATCCCTGCTTAACTGCCTCAATCCAACACTTCAACTCAAAACAAATGATATTTCGGACCATCATCAGCAGGGCAAACACACCACAACTTTTGCTGAGATGCACGTTCTATCGGATGACAGTTTCCTGATTGATACGCCTGGAATACGTGGCTTCGGTGTGATTGACATGGAAAAAACAGAGATTTCACACTATTTTCCGGAATTATTCAGACTGTTGGACCAATGCCGGTTTTTCAATTGTACCCACATGCATGAACCCGGTTGTGCAGTCAAGGAGGCCGTTGAAAAAGGAAGCGTATCAACGTCACGCTATGAATCTTACCGATCTTTGATGGAAGAGGACAATGGAAGGTACAGGGCGGCGTTTTAGACGGAGAGACTGAATAAAGACTTGGACGACTAGGATGACTTGGACGACTGGAATGATGGGAAGCAAATTTGAAAATTGGATGACATATCTGTAATCTATATTTTTAACCACCGTGATGATTCAGCTCAAATCCTACCCCGAAGGGATTAAATGTTAATAGCCCCGGGTGGAGCGAAGCGGAACCCGGGGTAAGGAAATGCTAATTATTTACCGTCCGCGGTAGAATATTGAAAAAAGTATTGGGTTGAGTTCGGACGGAAGGAATAGATGAATTTAAAAGTTGAGCGTGGAAAGTTGAGTGTTAAAGTGCCAAACTGACTTAAGGAAACGTGACTAGTCGTTTTTCGTATAGAGCTATAAAATTGATACTTAAAATATTTCAACATGAACAATCCTGAACCGCATTTCCTGGTCATTTTTGGTGCATCAGGCGACCTGACCAAAAGAAAACTGATACCGGCTTTGTTTGAATTGTGCGAACAAAGGCTCTTGCCTGTAAAATTTGCCGTTTTGGGCGTCTCGAGAACGGAGTTATCCGATGAAGCCTTCCGGGAAAAGATGAAGGAGTTTTTGCCTGTCAGCTCCAAAAATGGCACTTGTGTTGACCGGTTTTTGGATTCGCTCTTCTACCAGTCGCTTGAAACATCAAATGCAGCAGACTATCCAAACCTTAAAACAAGACTGGAAAAATTGGGAGACCAACTCTCCATTCCTGCCAATTATATCTTTTACCTCTCAACTCCCCCACAGTTGTACCAGATCATTCCGCAAATCCTGGCGGAGACTGGACTTAATGAGGTTTCGAAGGGGTTCAGAAGGATCATCATCGAAAAACCTTTTGGAACAGACCTCAGCAGCGCCCGCGATCTTAACAGGAAATTGCTCTCCTTTTATACTGAAGATCAACTTTACCGGATCGACCATTATCTTGGAAAAGAGACAGTTCAGAACATGTTGGTAACCAGGTTCTCGAACGGAATTTTCGAACCCATCTGGAACCAAAATTTCATTCACCATGTCGAAATTACCTCCGCCGAAACATTGGGCATCGAAGATCGAGGCGGATATTACGATCATTCAGGAGCGCTTCGCGACATGGTCCAAAACCATTTGATGCAACTGGTCGGACTGGTTGCCATGGAACCCCCTGTGGTGATCGAAGCCAATGCCATTCGCAACGAGATGTTGAAAGTGTTTCAATCTCTGCGGCCGCTCCAAAAGGAGGATATTGCGACCCACGTCTTTCGGGGACAATACACTCAATCGCACATTGGAAATGAGTTGGTCAAAGGCTACCGCGAGGAACATGGTGTAGACCCAATGTCCAAGACCGAAACCTTTGTTGCGCTTAAATTTTTCATTGACAATTTCCGCTGGGCAGGTGTCCCTTTCTACATCCGTACAGGTAAAAAATTGCCTACACGGGTAACTGAAGTCGTTATCTATTTTAAAACCACTCCGCATCACCTCTTTCAATATGAATCAGTCAATGAGCCTATTAACAATCAGCTTGTGCTCCGCATTCAACCAGATGAAGGGGTTTTGCTAAAATTAGGCATGAAAGTTCCCGGCGCAGGGTTCAGGGTACAGACCATGAACATGGATTTTCACTACAAGGAGCTTTCCGGTAGTTATCTGCCGTCCGCCTACAGCCGTTTGCTGCTCGATTGCATGCATGGGGATGCTACCCTCTATTCCCGCAGTGATGCCGTCGAAAAAGCGTGGGAATATGTCCAGCCCATTCTGGATGGCTGGCAGAACAATCCAGAAATTCCGATTTATGGCTATCCTGCCGGCACCTGGGGTCCGGAAACAGTAGACCAGCTTGTCGAAAACAGTGTATGGCGCAGGCCCTGCAAAAATTTGGCCCACGATGGAGAGTACTGTGAATTGTAACTGGAAGTAAATTAAAAATTACAGATTACAGATTAAAAATTGATATTATCATGATAATCTGTGTTTTACATTGAAGATGGAAAGAGAGTTGCATATATTTCCAAATCCGGAAGAATTGGCCAAACAGGTTAGTATTGTGTTAATGGATTGGATAGATAAATCTTCCAACAATAAATTTCATCTTGCAATTTCAGGAGGATCGACACCCAATCTGCTGTTTTCTGTTTTGGCTACTAACTTTGCTGAATCGCCACTCTGGCAGAAAACACACATTTGGTGGGTGGATGAGCGGATGGTCCCACCCGGCGATCCGGAAAGCAATTTTGGGGTGGCAAACAAATTGTTATTATCCAAAATCACCATTCCGGAGACCAACATCCACCGAATATTGGGTGAACAGGTACCTTACCAGGAAGCTGAAAACTATTCAAGACAGATCCGTAAGCAAATTATCATGAAGGATGGATGGCCCCGCTTCGACCTGATATTTCTGGGCATTGGAGACGACGGGCATACTGCCTCCATCTTCCCAAATCAGATGGAACTGCTGAAATCGGACCGAATTTGTGAAGTTGCCATCCACCCTATCACTTATCAGCAGCGGGTCACCCTGACCGGCAGGGCCATTAACAATGCGGGGAAAGTTTGCATTCTGGTTACCGGAGAGAACAAAGCTGAAAGGATATCGGAAATTTGGTCGGAAGGGGAAAAAGGGAAAAAATTGCCGGCTGGCTGGATCCATCCAATTGAAGGTCAATCAATTTGGTTTGCAGACAAAAAGGCAACAACCAACATACGATGATTTCGCTTTCGAAACCTAAGATACTACCTGACGTAGAATATTTTGAATGAAGATTAGCTTGCTTTGGTCTAATTAAATTTACTTTTGTACACTCTGGACAAGCCTATGTCATCTTCTAGTTTTAAAAGATAATAAAGTTGAATACAATATCATCCTATGCCCAAAAATAGAAAAGCCGGACACCTGATCATGTTCGCGGTGACCCTTATTTTTGGGATCAACATTCCGCTCTCCAAATCTTTGCTTCCCCTTTGGATCACACCCGAAGGCCTTACCTTGTCGAGGATACTCTTTGGAGCAGCAATTTTCTGGATTGCTTCACTTTTCGTGCCTCATGAAAAAGTTACCTTTAAAGAACATCGCTTTTTTTTAATCGGTTCTTTGGTCGGAGTGGTTTTTAACCAGGGACTTTTCATAACGGGTTTGAACATGACCTCCCCTATTGATGCCTCTATCATCATTACATGTGGCCCTCTTTTTGCGATGATTTTTGCTGCCTTCCTTTTGAAAGAACCCATCACCCTGCTTAAAGTCGCAGGTGTCCTGGTCGGAGCATCGGGCGCTATTCTATTGGTTTATAACGGACATCACTCCTCAACAGCGCATGCCAGTAATCTTACCGGTAACCTGATGGTATTCGGGAGCGCCGTTATCTATGCATTTTACCTGGTCTTCACCAAACCTCTGACACTCCGTTATTCTCCCATCACCCTGATGAAATGGATGTTTTTATATGCCTCCATTTTAATCACCCCATTCTATTTTAGGCAAGTCTTAACGGCTCCGGTATACATCCACCCTGAATTAACCCCGGTGCTACAGATGGTTTATACCCTGTGCTTTGCAACATTTCTAGCATATCTCCTTATCCCCATGGCCCAGCAGCGAATCCGGCCAACGACCATCAGCATGTACAACAACTTCCAACCCCTGGTTGCATCAATTGTGGCTGTATCTGTCGGAATGGACCATTTCAGTGTCATCAAAGGCCTCTCTGCCCTGCTCATTTTTGCCGGGGTATATCTTGTTACGCAAAGCAAGGCACGGGCTGAAAACGAGAAAGGAGTCCTGGATGAATGGGAAGCGGAGGAACCAGCCGTGGCTGACAAGAAGAAATGACCAAGATTGAGCTGGAGAAGATGGGGAGACTGGGGGACGAGGGGACGAGGGGACTGGGAGACTGGGTGACTGGGAGACGAGGAGACTGGGGGACTGGGGGAATCTAGGGGAAAGTCACACATTGTTAAAAAATCAAACAAAACCCCATTGTTTTCATCCAAATGTAAATATAATTGCTATTTTTGCGCCATAATATAAGATTACAACAATGATTTCGAACAGTGCAACTTATTTTTGGTTTTATTATCCCGTCCTTCAACAGGAGATCGGAAAGTAAGGCATTGTTTGAAACAAAACGATAACATACAAAGAGGTCTCCCGGGTGGAGGCCTTTTTTTATTGGAGTTATGAGTGATAAGTTATGAGTGATGGGTTGTTGGAAACAAATATTTTGATCAACTACTCATTTTTCATAACTCATAACTTATAACTCATAACTTGAAATGCGTTATGAAGTTAACAGTAATTGGATTGGGTTTGATTGGGGGTTCGATGGCGATCGACTTGAAAAAGTGCAAATTTGCTACCGAGATAATCGGTGTGGACAACCGGTCTGAACATGCAGCCGAAGCTCAAAAGTTGGGTATCGTCGACAGGTTGGCCGATTTCGAAACAGGCGTAAAGGTTGCAGATATGGTTTTGCTTGCACTGCCCGTGGATCAGATTATCGCCCTGCTTCCCAGGGTACTCGATCTGATCTCCTCATCTACTACCGTGGCTGATGTAGGTTCCACCAAACGGCAGATCGTCGCATCCATTGACAATCACCCCTTGCGGGGAAATTTTGTCGCCACACACCCTATGGCAGGAACAGAAAACAGCGGTCCCGCTGCAGCCATTCCCAAACTTTTCGCCGGAAAACTGACCATTGTTTGCGACCATGAACAGTCGCGTCCACAACATCTGGCATTGGTTGAGAAGATGTACCAGTCATTGGGAATGTCGACCGCTTACATGAGCAGCGACGAACAGGACCATACCACTGCATTTGTTTCCCACCTGCCGCACGCCGCTGCCTTTGCTTTGGCAAACGCGGTACTTGCCAAAGAGGAACGGAACATCATCTTTGACCTTGCCTCCGGAGGATTTCAATCCACGGTCAGGTTGGCCAAAAGTTCACCCGAAATGTGGGCCCCCATCTTCCGCCAAAACCGGGATTACGTGGTAGAGGCAGTCACAACCTACATTCACCACTTGAAAGAGTTCAAAGAGGCTTTGAAAAATGACAATGGTGAGCAGTTGTTTCAATTGATTCAGGAGGCGAATAAAATTCGGACTGTCTTGAGCGGTGAAACTACCTCTATGACAAAAAATGAAGAGACAATCGTAAAATTATACACCAAAAAATAAAAACAAAATGGTAACAAATTTGAAAGTAATGCCAATCAACCACTGGTTGCCGAAAATAGACAACCCCCTTCTGATCAGTGGCCCATGTAGCCTGGAATCGGAAGAACAGGCGCTCTCTACCGCCCGCGAACTGGCCAAAGACAAACGGGTATTCGTCTACCGGGGAGGAATCTGGAAACCCCGCACCCGACCTGGAATGTTCGAAGGGGTTGGCTCCATCGGACTGGAATGGCTGAAGCTCGTGAAACAGGAGACCGGATTACTAACCGGAACAGAAGTAGCCAATGCCCAGCATGTCGAAGAGTGCCTTAAAGCAGGTGTAGATGTGATGTGGATTGGCGCCCGCTCTACCGCCTCTCCATTTGTCGTCCAGGAAATTGCTGATGTACTGAAAGGTACCGACCAGGTCATCATGGTCAAAAATCCGGTAAATCCGGATGTGCAGTTGTGGGTTGGCGCCTTGGAACGTTTGAACCAGGCCGGCTTGAAAAACCTTGTAGCGATCCACCGCGGTTTCACGCCTTTCAGCGAATCCAAGTACCGCAACTATCCCAATTGGAAAACGGTGATCGAACTTAGGCGACTCCTTCCAAATCTTCCAATCATCTGCGATCCAAGTCATATTTCAGGTAAGCGTGAATATCTCTATGAAATTTCGCAGAAAGCATTTGACATCGGCATGGACGGTTTGATGATTGAATCCCATATCGATCCATCTTGTGCATTGAGCGATAAAGATCAACAGGTTACACCTGCAGATCTGGCAAAGATCCTGGATAAACTGGTTATCAGGTATGCCAGTTCTGAAGATCCCCAATTCGAGAACAAACTGGAGAACCTGCGTGGCCGTATCGATGCCATTGACCATGAGATCATGGAGGTATTGGCCCAGCGGATGGGTATTGTCAAACAGATTGGCCAATACAAAAAAGAGAACAAAGTTACTGCCCTTCAGATTAACCGATGGGCACAGATCATGGAAGACAGAAGCCGTTTGGCTGAGAAATTGGATCTTGACGATGCATTTGTGAAAGCCATATTCCAACTGATCCACGAAGATTCAGTACGCCAGCAGTCTGAAATTATGGACAAAGAGTAAGAACGACGGAGAGACTGGGATGACTGGGACGACTGGGGGACTTTGGGACTGGGAGACGGAGAGACGAGGAGAAGGGAACTCCTATGATACTGAAGCTGGGAAACATTGAAACAGAGAAACGGTGAAGGGACGAGCACAACTCCGGTGTTAAGCCGCGTAGTGGCGAAATATTGGTAGCCCGGGGTGAGCGACGAAGGAGCGTTACCCTGGGTTAGGGAATGCAAGGAGACCACCGTCCGCGGTAGCATCTTGAATATGGATATCAGATAGTGTCGGACGGAAGGACGGAATGTGGAAAAAAAGCAATTGAAATCAAGTGGCAATTATTAGTTGCTCAACTGTACATTTATCTTTTCAATCGCCTTTACAATGGCCGGCTCAATTTTTGAATAGGGGAGTTCTTCTTTGGCAATGTAGATCATCATCAGCGCCAATCTCTTTTCTGACTGAATGAGCGATTCATACAACTCTGCCTTGTGATGCCGGTAGGATTCCCGCATCAACCGCTTCATCCGATTGCGGTCGACCGCTCTTTTAAATATTTTTTTTGGAACAGAAAAACCAGCCTGTGCAGGCGATTCAGATGGGAGTTCACCGAAGATTTTCCAAACTATCCTGAGTGGATACGACAAAAAGCTATTTCCCGAGAGAAACAATTCCCCCATCAATTTCTGACTGCATAACTTTTCATCTTTTCGAAAAGTATGGGCAACGAGTTCTGTCAAATTCCTACTTGTGGTTTTTGTTGAATTCTGAAATGTATTTATCCAGCGCCGATGTCATGGAAGGTGTCTCGGGAAGTGGCGCTTCTATGTCGACATTTAATTCTGCATCCCTGACTGCCTTGGCTGTTGCGTAACCAAATGTAGCGATTTTAGTCTCGTTTTGCTTGAAATCAGGAAAGTTGAAAAATAATGACTTGATATCTGAAGGACTGAAAAACACGAGAACATCGTAATTAACATCCTTTAAATCAGACAAATCACTGCAAACAGTCCGATACATTACTGCCGATTTATAAGTCAGACCAGCTGCGGTAAGTTTCTCAGGCACCTCGTCTTTGTGCATGTCGGAAAGGGGGATGAGGAAACTCTCCTCCTTGTGTTTCATCAACACTTCGAGCAGTTCGCTGAATTTGCCTGGAGCGTAGAATATTTTGCGTTTTCTGTAGACAATGTATTTCTGAAGGTAGTGGGCGGTAGCCTCGGAGATACAAAAATATTTCATGGTATCGGGAATGACTACCCTCATCTCCTGAGACATACGGAAAAAATGATCGATGGCTGTCCGACTGTTAAAAATTACAGCTGAAAAATCTAAGATATTGATCCGATCCTTTCTAAAATCTTTCGCCGAAACACCCTCAACATGAATGAAAGGACGAAAATCGATCTTTAAATTGTTCTTTGCAGCCAAATCGTTGTAGGGCGAATTTTGAAAATTCGGCTCTGGCTGGGTAACTAATATCTTCTTGATTTTCAATTCTTTACTTATTAAATAGTTTTAATTTTCCTCCTTTTTATCCTCCGACTGCCAATTTTGCAACCAGAAGGATTGGAAGAATTTCAAGGGCACAAAGGTACAAAATCAAATAGAATATTGAAATACCTTGACGAATTGCAAAGTAGATACTCCTGAAGATGGACATGAGGTAGAATATCACAATAAGTGAAGGCACCAAAAACATGGAGATGATTCCAAAACCGGGCACCAACAAATGAATGGTCGCCACCGGTAATAATATTAATCCCAAAACATTGTGGTAAAGCATCATGTTGAATACTAATTCCCCGGTTGACTCCTTTTGAGAAAAGATCGATCCCAACATTTTATACAGGAATATTTTCAGCATAAAATAACCATTGACAACGGCGAATACGATCAGGAAAAATTCTATTCCGCTGCTTCCCACGGTCATTCCATTGTCTCTTGCAATGAGATAAATCGGAAAGGGGAGGAAAAGAAAGAAAACAACATTCAACCTAAACACACCAAAATTGCTGTTGTATCCTCTTTCACGGTAGAGCCGGGATGAAGCGCCGTAATTGACAACACTTTGAAAAACCTGTAGAATGTATTTCGAAAATCCAAACTGCAGGGAGGCAAATATCGTCCAGCCAATTAAAACCAGGAAAAATGTCCAGTCCTGCCCAACTGATTTGATTGGCTTTCCATCAAATCCGTATGGCTTTCCAGGTTGCTCGACCGCTACTTTTAATACTGCAGTCGAATCGACAGGCACTGGGGTAAGGCTCCAGAAGTTGAGCGTATCCCCATCAGCCTGATAAATTCCAGGGTTACCGGTAAAAATATTCACACTCAAATCACGATCGACGCCACCACCCTGATTTTCAACCGCACTTGTGCTTTTTGCCTTGTAATCAGGCAAAGCCACCTTTTCAACATGCTTTTCAATCTTTTTGCCGGAGATCTGCTGGTGGTATTGTTCCGCAGCCCGGATGATGGCATCCTGCTCACGAAGTTGCTGATCATTAACGGGTTTCGACTTGGTAACCTGCACCCGCTGATTTTGAACAGCTGCTTTGGGAGTTACCTTTTTGAGTGGTTGAGCTGATGATTTGACTGTCGAATGCGTGGTTTGTTGAGGGGTCATTTTGGTCGCCAGCTGCTTATTTTTGCCACTCTTTTGAACCAAAACTTTGGCTCCCTTGCGAGGAACTTGCGTGGTTTTGGCCTTAACAGCCGACAAAAGTGAATTGGATGGAAGCAGCATTGCACGAATAAATATTGTGCCGCAAAGATAACAAAAAGTGTTTCTCCGGTAAATACCAACAACCGGGCTTCTGCTGTTACAATTGATCCTTCTAATCAATATCTTTGCCCCATGGAAAGAATCAATCAATCAGGAATCTATTTTGCACCGTTACAGGAATCTACAGATTTTGTCTACCGGAAGGCCCATTCCACCCATTTTGGTGGCATTGACAAATACTTTTCACCCTATTTGCTGGTTCAGAAAGATGGTACACTGAAAAAATCCCACCTGCGCGATACCGCTCCCGAAAACTGTTCCGGTTATCAACTCGTACCGCAGATCATGGCCGGCAACAGCAATGATTTCATTTTTCTCGCCAAACACCTCACTGATCTTGGTTACCAGGAGATTAACTGGAACCTGGGATGTCCATATCCCATGGTAACCGGTAAAGGAATGGGATCAGGACTGCTGCCATACCCCGAAAAAATAAGCGAAATTCTCGATCAATCGTTGCCCCAAATCAACTGCAGGATCTCCGTTAAACTTCGGTCCGGCTTAATCTCTCCCGAGGAGATCTTTCAGGTAATCCCTGTATTGAACCAATATCCGCTGACTGAAGTGATATTGCATCCAAGAATCGCCAAACAACTCTATAGTGGAACAGCTGACCACGAGTTGTTCGAAAAGGTTGCAACTTTGACCTCTCATCCCCTGGTCTACAACGGGGATATCGGTACCATGGAGGATTTTCAGGAGGCTGGCAAGAAATTTAAATCCGTCAACAATTGGATGATCGGCAGGGGAATGCTTAAAAATCCATTCCTGGCTCTGGAAATAAAAGCAGTTCAGCTTCCCGGCAGGAATGAAAAAATTGAGGTGTTTGAACGATTTCATGGCGAAATTTTAGGCAACTACTCGGCAATGCTAAGTGGCCAAGGCCATCTGATTACCCGCATGACCAAATTCTGGGAGTATTTTTGTTTCCAGTTCCCCAACCCACACAAAGCATTTAAAAGGGTTAAGAAGTCGGTTAATATGTCGAAGTACGAGATTGCGGTAAGGGAAAATTTTAGTCAGCTAAGAGACGAAGAATAAAATTGTTATGGGATTTCGCATTATTATTGACTGGGACCTTCAGGACAACCGGGACAATTAGGACCTTCAGCTCAGAACTGGGACCTATCTCATTTCCCCCTTCGACAGGCTCAGGGAGCATCTTCCATTTTCTATGTTCACACATTTCCTGTCTCTCCGTCTCTCGGTCTCTCAGTCACTCAGTCATTCCCTTAGTGCGCCAGCAGCCAGTTCTCAGCAGCTTCCATCTCGACTTCGAGGGGCACAACCATTTCGACAGCGTGCTCCATCTCCTCCTTAACGATCTTTTTTACTACCTCAGTTTCAGATTTCAGCAGGTCAAAGTTCAATTCGTCGTGCACCTGAAGCATCATCTTCGAGGCAATCTTCTCTTCATCAAATCTCTTTTGAATCCTGACCATTGCCACTTTGATGATATCGGCAGCCGACCCCTGGATGGGTGCGTTGATGGCATTACGCTCGGCAAATCCCCTAACAGCAGCATTTTCGGAGGTTATATCCTTGAGATGACGCCTCCTGCCCATGATGGTCTCGACAAATCCCCGCTTGCGCGCCAGCAGAATTTGTTCATCCATGTACTGTTTTACCTGCGGAAAGTTGATAAAGTAATCATCGATCAACTGTTTGGCTTCATTCCTTGGTATATTGAGCCGCTGTGCGAGCCCAAAAGGAGAGATGCCATAGATGATCCCGAAATTGGCCGTCTTGGCCTTCCTTCTCATGTCTGAAGTCACCTCACCTAGCGGGATGTTGTAGATTTTTGCCGCCGTGGCCGCGTGAATGTCCTCGCCATTGGCAAAAGCTTCGATCATCACTTTATCCCCCGACAAGGCTGCCATGATGCGCAGTTCGATCTGCGAGTAGTCGGCAGATAGAAACAGGTGGTCCGAATCGCCCGGAACAAATGCCTTGCGGATCTCCCTGCCATTCTCATCCCGGATTGGAATGTTCTGAAGATTGGGATTGTTGGAACTCAACCTCCCGGTTACGGCAACGGTCTGGTTGTAAGAGGTATGGATTCTTCCTGTTTTGGGATTGATCAATTTGGGCAATGTCTCAACATAGGTCGAAAGCAGTTTCTTCAATCCCCTGTGATCCAGTATTTTTGCAACGATTGGATGTCGGTCTAGCAAAGTGGTGAGCACCTCCTCGTTGGTCGAATATTGCTTGGTCTTGGTCTTTTTTGCCTTGGGATCGAGCAACAACTTGTCAAAAAGAATGTGACCAAGCTGTTTGGGGGAGGAGATGTTGAACGGTTCACCTGCCATTTCCGTGATTTCACTCTCCAGTTGAATGATCTGCTCCCTCAGGATAACCGCGTATTGATCAAGCGCTTTCACGTCTATTTTCATCCCGGATAACTCCATCTCGATGAGAACTTTCAAAAGCGGCATCTCTACTTCCAGGAATAGCTTCATGACATTTCCGTTGATCAACTCTTTCTCCAGCAATGGCTTAAGCTGAAAGGTAAAATCGGCATCCTCGCAGGCATACTCCTTGATCGTTTGCAAATCGACCGAGCGCATGGAGGTTTGATTCTTCCCGCTACCGATCAATTCGCTGGTTGCAATTTTTTTGTACCCAAGATAGATCTCGCTCAGGAAGTCGAGGTTGTGTCGTAATTCCGGCTGGATGAGGTAGTGTGCCACCATGGTGTCGAAAATCGGACCATGCATCTTAATGCCGTACCCGGAAAGCACCAATGCGTCAAATTTGATGTTCTGGCCAACCTTGGTAATGGTTTCGCTGTCAAAGAGCGGTTTAAATTCGGATACAATCTGCCTGGCCTCCTTCTGATTGGAAGGAACGGGAATGTAGTAAGCCTCTCCCTTTTTGAAGCTAACAGAGATGCCAACCAACTGATCTGTCAATGGATCCAAACCAGTGGTCTCGGTATCAAAACAGAACTCTTTTTGTTTGAGAAGTTCGCTAATTAAATTTGCACGGGCTTCCTCGCCCTCTACCAGGTGGTAGGTATGTGAATAAGAGTGAATCTGATCGAGGTTCGAAACCGGGGCCGGGACGCTCTCTTCGGCAAAATCAAAAAGCGAACCCTGCGGATTGACAGGTTTGGGCACCACAACCTCCGCCTTGGGCAATTTTGAGAGCATGTTGCGAAATTCCAGTTCTGCAAACAATTCGTTTAGAAGCTGATGATCCGGTGTCTGTCTAACCAACTCTTCGGGTGTGTGGTTCAATGGAACATCTACGATGATCTCGGCCAACTTTCGTGAGAGCCGTACCTGCTGTTCGAAGTTGATCAGGCTCTCCTGTTGCTTGCCCTTTAACTGACCGATGGAAGCATAAACACCATCAATACCGCCAAATTGGGCAATCAGCTGTGTGGCCCCCTTCGGACCGATTCCGGGGCAACCGGGAATATTGTCGGACGAATCGCCCATCAACCCAAGCAGGTCGATCACCTGTTCGGGCCTGGAGATCTGGAAATTTTCGCAAACTTGTTCTACACCCCAGACCTCCATCTCATTGCCCATCCGTTTGGGCTTGTACATAAAGATGTTGGGCGACACCAACTGGGCATAATCTTTATCAGGTGTGACCATAAAGACTTTGAATTCCTCCTTTTCGGCCGTTTTGGCCATGGTGCCAATAACGTCGTCGGCCTCATAACCAACACATTCCAGCGTTGGAATGTTGTAGGCATCAATCATTCTGCGGATGTAGGGAATAGCTATTCTGATTGCCTCCGGCATGGCTTCGCGGGTGGCTTTGTAGGCATCAAAAAGTTCGTGCCGGAAGGTTGGGCCATGCAGGTCGAAAGCGACTGCCAGATGGGTGGGCTGCTCCAGTCTCAGAATCTGTTCGAGCGTGTTGACAAATCCGAAAACAGCCGAAGTGTTCATCCCCTTGGAATTAACCCTTGGATTGTTGATAAAGGCAAAGTAGGAGCGATAAATAAGCGCGTAGGCGTCAATCAAAAATAACTTCTTCATCGAACAAAATTTATTTGAACCAAAACTACGAAGTAATTGACAATTCCGGTCACAAAATCAGGATTATCAAATTAGCTTACGCAAAAGCCGGTTGAATGTTCTACCACGTTTGCGGTATATAGAATGCCTGAAAAAAGGTATTGTGGGTACTCCAAATTGAAACAATATTGCGGAGCGATTTTCCGTTTTAACCTGAAGTTATCATGCGAAACGGGAAATACAATCCAACAAATAGATCCTTAGGCAATTGCAATGACAAACAACATTTTCCCATCGCCTCTTGGTGCAGAACAATTTGAAAAATTTATGCAGTTCACCCGTTCGCTGAACGAAGTGCAATTGGCATGGATATCAGGTTATCTCTCTGCATTAACAGCTCAAAATGGAGTTCCGGTTTCCCTTCCGGCAAAAAATGAAAACATACCTGCATCAGGCAATGACCCAATAACCATCCTTTTTGGCTCACGCACCGGCAATGGGAAAGAGGTGGCCATGAACGCAGAAAAAATGGCCAAAGAATTTGGTCTGGCCCCAACTTTAAAGAGTATGGACGATTACAAACCGCGCGATCTGCAGTCGGAAAAGAACCTGTTGGTGATCGTTTCTACTCATGGTGAAGGTGAACCGCCTTTTGCCGCTAAAGAGCTTCACGAATTCATCTTCGGGAAACGAGCGCCGAAGCTGGATGATGTAAAATTTTCCGTTTTGGCGCTGGGCGACTCGTCCTACGTGCAGTTTTGTCAGACAGGAAAAGATTTCGATCTCCAACTTGAAAAATTGGGGGCAAAAAGGTTGGCGCCCATGGTTTGTTGTGATGTTGATTTTCAGGAGACTGCCGATCAGTGGCTGAGATCATCGCTTACTGTCTTCGCGGTAGCTACAGGAGGAAAAATAAAAGATACTTCAGATTCAACCATCGATACTTCCGTAGTTCAAAACTATTCGAAAAAGAATCCATATTATGCAGAATTGCTGGATAAGATCAATCTGCATGGTCGCGGTTCTGAAAGGCAAACATTGCACATTGAACTCGAATCCGATTTACCTTTCGAACCGGGTGATTCTGCCGGGATTATGCCTGTGAACAATTCGGAACTGGTTCATGAAGTGCTTTCGGTCACCGGACTCAATCCTGAAGAACCGGTTAAAATCAAAAACTCAAAAATCTCCCTCTTTGATACCCTTCGACAAGAATTTGAGCTTTCGAAAATAACCGTCGATGTGATCAAACGATACCTCGAATTCGCACCGAACGAAGAGCTGGCAGCAATTTACCAATCACAGGAAAAGCTGCAGGATTACCTCTTCGGCAGGGATATTGCAGACCTTTTCAGCGATTTCCCGGTGAAACTATCAGCTCAGGAGCTGATCCATCTCCTGAGACCGTTGCAACCCAGGTTGTACTCCATCGCATCGAGTCCCAAAGCCAATCCGGGCGAATTGCACCTTGCGGTAGGAGTGGTTGAATACCAGAACGGAGGCCGGACCCGTCGTGGAACCTGTTCCGGTTATCTTTCAGAAATTGATGGCAACAAGGATAAAATCCCTGTTTTTATTGAAAAGAATCCCAACTTCAAGTTACCCGAAAACGACGAAACACCCATCATCATGGTGGGGGCAGGCACAGGGGTAGCGCCTTACCGGGCATTTGTCCAGCATCGCGAACAATCAGCCAAACGTGGAAAAAGCTGGTTGCTGTTCGGAAATCGCAATTTTGAAACTGAATTTTTGTATCAAGCTGAGTGGCATAAATTTATGAAATCAGGAGCGTTAACCAAAATGGATGTAGCCTTCTCACGCGATACCGACAAGCGGGTTTATGTGCAGCATAAGTTGCAGGAAAATGCAGCTGAAGTCTATCGCTGGCTAGAAGAGGGTGCCCATTTCTATATCTGCGGAGACATGAAGAAGATGGCCACCGATGTGCAAAATACACTGGTCTCTATTGTGGAAAACCAGGGTACCATGAGCAAAGACAAGGCAACAGTCTATGTGAATAAACTGCAGAAAGAAAAGCGGTTGCAGCTTGATGTTTACTAATTTCAAAATTGATAAAATGGAAAACGAAAGTATATCTGCTCCCCCAAGTCCGCTTGAAACAATCAAGGAAAAAAGTAACTATCTGCGGGGAACCATCACAGAAAGCCTGAACAATCCGCTCACCGGGGCATTGTACGAACAGGACCAGGTGCTGATAAAATTTCATGGTACCTACCAACAGCAGGACCGTGACCTTGACGACGAACGCAAAAGGCAAAAACTGGAACCACTGTACAGTTTCCTGATCCGGGTACGTGTTCCGGCCGGAATTACCACCCCGGCTCAATGGCTGGCCCTGGATGAACTGGCCGATAAATATGCCGACAGGACATTGAAACTCACTACACGCCAGGCATTTCAATTTCATGGTGTGTTAAAACGCAAATTGAAAACTACCATTCAGGAAATCAATAAAACCTTGCTGGATACAATTGCGGCCTGTGGCGATGTGAACAGAAATGTCATGTCCTCCGCCAATCCGTACGAATCGCCCGTCCATGCCGAAGTGGCCGAAGATGCAAAAAGGATATCTGCACATCTCACACCCCAAACAGCAGCCTATCATGAAATCTGGCTTGACGGTAAGCTTGTTGAAGGCGGAGAGAAAGAGGAAGAACCGCTTTACGGAAAAACCTACCTGCCCCGAAAATTTAAAACAGCCATCGCCATCCCTCCGCGAAATGATACCGATGTCTTGTCGAACGACCTTGGATTTATCGCCATTACAGAAAACGGGCAACTTTTAGGCTACAACGTCACGGTAGGCGGAGGCATGGCCTATACCTTCGGAAACACAGCAACTTATCCGCGGGTGGCCGATGTGATGGGCTATATCCCAAAAGAAAGGATTGTGGAAACATCAGAAGCCGTGCTGGTCTTTCAACGCGACCACGGCAACCGTTCCGATCGCAAAAATGCCCGGTTAAAATACACCATCGACCGTTTGGGACACGACTTTTTCCATTCTGAATTAGCGCGTACGCACAATATCCGGCTTGAAGCGGCAAAACCTTATGAATTTGATTCAATGGGCGATAAATTTGGCTGGTCTCAAAGCGCCGACGGACTTTGGCATTGCACTATTTTTGTCGAAGGGGGCAAACTCGCAGACCGTTTCGGATACCCCGCTAAAACTGCCATTCGCGAAGTAGCCAAAATTCATACAGGAAGCTTCATCCTGACAGGAAATCAGAACCTGGTCATTGCACAGGTACCTCAGGAGATGAAACCAAAAATTGCAAATATCCTGAAAAAGCACAACGTCACGGATAACAATCTGTCGCAGTTACGCAAAAATTCCATCGCTTGCGCCGCATTGCCCTTGTGCGGACTTGCTTTTGCCGAGGCAGAACGCTACTTGCCTTCACTGGTCGACAAAATTGATACGGTGCTCGAAGCAAACAATTTGCAGAATGAACCCATTACCATTCGAATGACAGGCTGTCCCAACGGTTGCGGACGACCATTTTTGGCTGAAATTGGTTTGGTTGGTAGGACTCCCGGCAAATACAACCTATACCTTGGGGCCAGTTTCACAGGCGAACGTCTAAACAAATTATACAAGGAGATACTTTCAGAGGAGGAAATTATTGCCGCATTAACGCCAATCCTTGAAGATTTTGCCCAAAACAGGGTACGAGATGAACGGTTTGGAAATTTCGTTATCCGCAAAGGATATGTGAAATCTGTTGAAGAGGGAAAAAAATTTCATGAATAAAGCCATGGAACGAGAAGAACTCCAATTTCTCCCAGTATCATTAAATGTGACCAACAAGAAGATTCTTCTGGTTGGCGGTGGCAAAGTTGCTACCCATAAGGGAGCTATCCTGGCGCGGTTTGTGTCGAATGTGACAATTATATCTCCCGAATTTACTGACGAAATCCGGCAACTGCCATTCACTTTTGTTGAAAAAACCTATGAGAAAAAAGATCTGGAGGGGTTCTTCCTGGTTTATGTGTGTACAGGAAACCACGAGCTAAACAGTCAGATAAAAGCCGATGCCGAAGATTTGGGCATTCTTGCCAGTGTATGCGACGCCCCATTGCTGTGTGATTTTGTGTCTCCAGCCATTCATAAACAAGGACATATAACCATTTCGGTAGGCTCCAATGCCCAAAATGTTTATCAATCCGTTGCAATCCGTAACCGGATCACTCAACTGATAACAGATGGTCTGTTACCAATTGATCAGACGCCTCAACTGCAAGCAGCCGAATAGTAAAAATCTTTCAGCACATTTATTAAGGAATCATACCTACCATAAATGTGGTATGCAATTTACCCCCAACAGGGGATTTTGTACTCCTTTGCCTTATGCTTTATTTGTTGTTTGATTGCTGTGATGAAATACCTGAAGACAAATGTCCTACATTTTGAACATTTTAAAAGTCATTATAAGAAAAGGTCCATCTGTATTAAAGCAGGTAACCGGCTTTGTGGACCACATTCCTAATTTGAAAAGCAGGCTGAAGGTATTATCCTCCTCCGGTTTTCAAAATAAGGATATTCATCCGGGAAAGGTTACCCTGGTTGGGTTTGGTCCCGGAAACCCTGATCTGCTTACGCTTGGCGGGGACAGAGCCCTGGCACAATCCGATATCATCTTTCATGACGACCTTCTGGATATAGACTACCTAAAAAAATACAGGGCTGAAAAGGTTTATGTAGGCAAACGGAAAGGGAACCATCACATTGAACAAGAAGAAATTAACCGTTTGCTCCTCCATGCTGCAAAAGCCGGTAAAAAGGTGGTCCGTCTCAAAGGGGGAGACCCGATGATTTTTGCCCATGGCGGGGAAGAGGTCGAATACCTGGAACGCAACTTAATACCTGTTGAAGTTATCCCCGGTGTTTCGGCCGGAGTTGCCGTTTCATCACTGCTGAAGGTGCCGCTTACCCATCGGGGAATTTCCTCATCCGTTGCATTTATCTCGGGGCATTCAAAAAATGTTGCACTGCCTGATGCCGATACGTTGGTGATCTACATGGGTGGCTCAAACATTCGGGCCATTGCCCGGAAAGCCATAGCACAGGGAAGGGATCATGACATTCCGGTCATGTTGGTTCACAACCTTTCATTACCTGGTCAGCAAGAGTTTTTCTTCACGTTGGGGGAGCTTGCTTTAAATGACCAGAATTTCCCAACGCCTGTCATCATTGTCATGGGCGAAGTAGTTTCTTTTCGAAACAGGTCGGACTCTGATGCTTCCTGGAACAATCGCCGTGATTCACTTTCAACAATTCATCAATACAGTGACCCGATAAATGATAAATCTTTAGGGCATTTGACACACACAAATTTGCAGAGGGCTATTACCATCGGGGATACCATGGAAAAACCGCGAAGGGAGAGGGGCCCGGTTGCAGCAATTAAAATTACAGTGACCGGAAAAAAAACGAAAGAAGCAGTAAAAGAATATGGCTCATAGAAAATTAAATCATCTCAAAGAACTGGAATCTGAATCGATCTTCATCATCCGTGAAGTCGCAGCGCAATTCGACCGGCCCGCACTTCTTTTTTCAGGAGGTAAAGATTCCATCGTCATGGCCTATATGGCCTACAAAGCCTTTTATCCGGCGGCTATTCCGTTTCCGTTTGTCCACATCGATACGGGTCACAATTTTGAGGAAACATTGACTTATCGTGACAAATTGATCAAACAACTTGGGGCGAAACTAGTTGTAGGGTCAGTGGAAGAATCCATTCGGCATGGACGGGTTGGTGAGGAAAAAGGATACTATGCCAGTCGTAACAAATTGCAAACAGTGACTTTGCTGGATACCCTCGAAAAACACGGATTTGATGCGGCGCTTGGTGGTGGTCGCCGCGATGAAGAGAAAGCCAGGGCCAAAGAACGATTCTTTTCGCACAGGGATGAATTTGGGCAGTGGGACCCTAAAAACCAGCGTCCTGAACTGTGGAATATCCTCAACGGGAAAAAGCACACAGGCGAACACTTTCGGGTATTTCCCATCAGCAACTGGACCGAAATGGATGTATGGCAGTATATCCTTCAGGAAAACATCCCCCTGCCTTCGCTCTACTATACACACCAGCGGGAAGTTTTCGAGCGGGACCAGATCCTTTATGCAGCGTTGCCCCCCATCCCGCGTAAACCTACCGAGAAGGTGGAGGTAAGAAGCGTTCGCTGCCGAACCATTGGAGACATCACCTGTACCGGATTAACCCTATCGACGGCCAACACGCTTGAAGAAATTATTTCGGAAATTGCCGGTTCACGCGTAACCGAACGTGGTGGACGACTGGATGATAAGCGCTCGGAAACAGCGATGGAAGACCGGAAAAAGGAAGGATATTTTTGAGTTTTGAGATATGAGTTTTGAGTTATGAGTTATGAATTATGAGTTATGAGTTATGAGTTATGAGTTACAACTCTATAATTATAACTCATAACTCATAACTTATAACTTATAACTTGCTGATTAATAGTTGAACTGATTGATAAATAGTATGGATGATAAGAAAGCGTCAGGTTTAGCCGGAATGGAGACGGGATATTTGGATATGGAGCTTCTCCGTTTCAGCACTGCTGGCAGCGTTGATGATGGAAAAAGCACGCTCATAGGTCGGTTGCTTTACGACAGCAAATCGATCTTTGAAGATCAGTTGCAATCCATGAGAGAGGCAAGCAGTAGAATGGGGGATGAAGGGGTAAACCTGGCTTTGCTAACTGATGGACTCCGTGCCGAAAGGGAACAGGGAATTACCATCGATGTGGCTTACCGCTATTTTGCCACACCAAAACGCAAATTCATCATTGCAGATACTCCCGGGCATATTGAGTACACCAGAAACATGGTGACTGGCGCGTCAACGGCCGATGTGGCCATCGTCCTGGTGGATGCCCGAAAAGGAATTGTGGAACAAACCAAGCGTCATTCGTACATAGCTTCGTTGCTGCAAATCCCAAATGTGATCCTGGCAATCAACAAAATGGACCTGGTCAATTTTTCCAAAGATGTTTTCGACGCCATTCAGAAGGAATTTGAAGAAATAACGACCATTCTACAATTTAAGAAAATATATTTCATCCCCATTTCTGCCAGAGATGGCGACAATGTAGTCTATGCTTCTGCAAATACACCATGGTACAATGGAGAAACCTTGCTGGGCCTGCTAGAAAAGATTCCTGTACATTCTAACGAGAATTCACTTCCTGCCCGGTTCCCGGTTCAATACATCATTGGTTCAAACAACGACAAACATCCGGATTACCGGGGATATGCCGGTCGTGTTTCGGGCGGATCGTTCAAGGTTGGAGAGGCCATTCTTGTTTTGCCATCAAACAAAAGATCATTTATCGAGGCAATCCATGAGGGGAGCAAGGAATTGAATGAAGCGTTCACTCCCCAGTCAGTCACAATACAACTGGATGGCAATATTGATATTAACAGGGGAGATATGTTTGTGAAGTTTACCGCTGCTTATCCAAGATACAGTTCAACCATATCATTGCATGTTTGCTGGCTTAATGCGGTACCGCTTCGCATTGGTGGGAAATACATTGTTCGACAAACGACCGACGAAACATCTGCCATTGTAAAGGATATCCGATTCAAGGTAAACATCAATACACTCGAAAATATTGAGGACGACAAGACGGTGAACATGAACGATATTGCACACATCACCATTAAAACACAAAAGCCTCTGAAATACGACGATTACAGTGAGAATAGGATCACAGGTAGTCTTGTACTAATCGATGAAAACACATTTGAGACGGTTGGTGCAGGAATGATCGTTTCTGACCCGGAGGTATTTTCCTACAACATTTAGGGTCTCAAAGCCATGATAATCACTTCAAGACCAACGCGTTGGCTTTCGAAACGAAAGATTCAATACTTTTTCAGCCATTACCTTTTCTAAAAAGCGAAGGGCCGGGGAAATGATCCGTCGGCCCTTCGCTATGATAAGATAATCACCTAATTGTGGCAGGTACAGTCTTCAACACATTTGAGGATGCCACTAAGACCGGAGTGCTTAAGATAGTAATAGGTGTTTTTACCGTCACGTGTGGAAGCCAGAACACCTTTTGATTTCAAAATTCCCAAATGGTGTGAAGTGGCGGATTGCTCAATGCCTAATCGCTCATAGATTTCGGTCACAGTTAATTTTTGCTCGCCTTCCAGAAAACTTACGATAGTGATCCGCATTGGGTGCGCTATCGCCTTGAGCATTTCTGCAGCGACTGTCAATTTTTCTAAAGTCTGTTCGTTGGTGTGCATGGGGTATGATTGATAGAAAAATGTGTAATTTAGAAATACAAATATATAGATACTATGTAGTTAATCAATGGAACAAATCGTTAAAATGTTTAATTTAGAACAGATACAAACAATTCCTGAGTCGCCGAAAATTTGTTACTTTTGGCAATAGCAACAGCTCATACTACATGGCATCCAAAAACGAAATTATTGCTCCGGTTGAAGCCGAGTTGAGTCAATTTGAACCCTATTTCAAAAAGTCGACCAAGACGACTATCCCTTTGCTTGATACCATTATGCATTACATTCTGCGACGCAAAGGGAAACAGATGCGACCCATTTTGGTATTCCTGTCGGCCAAACTGAATGGTCAATTCAACGAGCGCAGTTATCATGCGGCATTAACCGTCGAATTGCTTCACACAGCAACGCTCGTTCATGATGATGTGGTCGATGAATCGTACCAGCGAAGGGGGTTCTTCTCCGTTAATGCAATTTGGAAGAATAAAATTGCGGTATTGGTCGGCGATTTTATTTTGGCCAAGGGGTTACTTTGGTCGATCGAGCACAAAGATTACGATATCTTACAATTCATCTCGCAGGCTGTCAGGGAAATGAGCGAAGGTGAGATTCTCCAGATCCAAAAAGCAAGGAAACTGGATATAACGGAAGAAGTTTACTTCGAGATCATCCGAAAGAAAACAGCATCGCTGATGGCTACCAGTGCGGCTGTAGGAACTTGTTCTGTAACTGAGGATGCCGAAGTCATTGAACGCATGCGTCTGTTTGGCGAGTATGCAGGCATCGCGTTCCAGATCAAGGACGATCTTTTCGATTTCCAGAAATCCAACCTGTTGGGCAAGCCTACCGGGAATGATCTCCATGAAAAGAAGATCACGTTGCCCTTGATTTATGCCCTCAACGTGGGGAGTTCGTCAGAGAAAAGGCAAATACTCGACATCGTCCGCAAGAAAAGCAAAACAGCCGCTGATTTGACGGCTGTTTCAAAATTCATAGAAGCCAATGGCGGATTTATCTACGCCCAAAATGTGATGCAGGAGTACCACCAAAAAGCCCTGGACCAGTTGATAACCTATCCGGATTCAGAATACAAGCGGGCGTTGATCGCATTTGTAGAGTATATTACCACAAGGGAAAGTTAAGAAGTAGCTACTAGATCACTTCTTCTTGCTAAAATTGACTATCAGGAAGTAAACAATAAAGCCCATGGAGATAGAGACCAATTCAATCCCAAATGGCAAGAGACTTTGATGCATATAATTTCGGTAAGCATCCTCATTGCCCATTCCAGGGCCCATTTGATGAATTAAAATAAAACCCATTCCGGCAAAGAAAGCGACCAATCCCCATTTAAGGGAGGGATATTTATTGACTTCCTGGTTTTCGGCTATGGGTGAAGCAATTTTTTGCTCCAGGATTCCGGCACTGTCGAAATGTCCGGCCCTTATGATCTTCCTCCTGAGCAGAAAGTCCGTAAAATTTTTGATAATCTGATAAAAGGCAAAGAAAACAACTGCAGCCATTAATACTTCTGACATAATTTTCGGTTTTAAAGTGTTTGTATCATGTGACAGCAGTATATCGTAAAATGTTGCAACACCGATTCACTTTTTTTAATTGATAGAAAGTGCAACATTTATAGAAAAATAGTGTCAAACTGTAAGTATGAACGATACTGAACTGATCAGCCAGATACTCGACGGGAACATGAATGCATTTACATTTTTGGTAAATCGTTACCAAAAATTAGTGGTTCATATTTCAGGAAGGCTGATTCAGCGACAGGATGAGCTCGAAGATGTTTGCCAGGAGGTATTTATCAAGGTCTATCAAAACCTGGGCAAGTACAGAAATGAATGTAAGTTATCGACATGGATCGCAACAATCGCTTATAATTCCAGTGTCAACTATCTGCGAAAATTCAGCAAATTCGATGAGGTTAATCCCGATGATTCCATTGCACTGCGCAATCTGGTGGATTTCCGGACGGAAAATTATGAAACAACTGATTTAAAGCACTATATAAGGGAGCAAATTGAACTGCTCCCTATCCAATACCGAACTGTGGTAACCTTGTTTCATCTGGAGGAGTTCTCTTATCAGGAGGTTGAACAGATAACCGGGATGGCCGAGGGAACAGTAAAAAGTTACCTGTTCAGGGCAAAAGCGTTGTTGAGGGAGAAACTAAAACACATTGTAGACGAAAACAGTTTAAAATTAGTAAAGGAGATATCCAATGAGAAAGGATGAATTGACAGAAATTTTGGATAGATCACTTCGTGGGGAGCCCGATTTCCGGTTACCGGTAGATTTTGCACAAAAGGTAACCTCTTCCATCGTTAAGCGTGAAAGATGGAAATCCGACCTTCAGGATTATTTTTTCCTGACGGCAATTATTGTTGGTCTGATCGCAGCGGCTTCAGGGATCTATTATCTTGTAGACAAAGAGCTTTTGGTCCGTGCATTTAATTTCTGCGAAAAGAATTGGGTCACTGTCGCTTTCTTGTTCTTCACAATAAATTTCGTCCTGTTTGTCGACAAAGTTCTTTTGAGGTTTTTATTCAATCGTTGGAAGACAGACTAATTTAACATTATTGCCAGAAGACACGGCGGTATTTTCTCCTTTTTATCCTTTCGAAGCGATCAAAACCACATAGTTCTTGCCATATTTCTTGGCGCACTTCGGACAGGTGGTGTACCAGTGGTAAATTTTGGGATTGCCGTATCCCTTTTCAACAAGGATACGTTCAAAATCATTGCACCATTTGCCGGTATCTTTGAAAGGCCCTTCATAAACCTTACTGTAAAATTTACCGGTAAACATTTTGCTTTCAAGGGCAGGAACCGGCTTGTCAACATTGATGTACAAATCCATGTTCCATTTGGAGGTGATGTCGGAGAGGCAGAGTCCTTGCGACCAGTCGGCGCCGGCGTTTGCAATGATCTTGCTCAGTTTTTTCATGACACTGCCAAAATTTAATGGCATGTAGAAGAAGGTGCAAACGGAACCTCGGACAAAGAGCTTGTCATTCCATTCAAAATTGACGTTGTCCCAGGGGATGGGATCGAATTTGGGACAACAAATCGGATCAGTTGTTGCTTCCATGGTAGAAAAAAGTTATGAGTTATGAGTTATGAGTTATGAGATATGAGTTATGAGTTATGAGTTATGAGATAGGGCGATATAATTCATCACTTATAACTCATAACTTTCCCTCAGCTTTATTCAATCAGGTCACTTTCCTTTAATAACGCCAAATAGCTTTCCGGGGCATTGATAATCAAAATTTTATCATCCTTGCCAACTCTCAGCTTTTTGAGGATTCCCGAATCCCAACCAGTTTCCATTTCCCTTAAAAATACGAAATTTTTTCTTCCGTTATCGAAGTCAACAAATTATTTGCCAGTCGACTGGCGCCAATTCTGAACAGATGAGGATGGATCCACTCCTCTCCCAAAATGCTTCTTACAATGGCCATATAAAAGAGTGCATCCGCGCTCTCCACGATTCCCCCGGCAGCTTTAAAGCCCACTTTTTTCCCGGTCATCCGGTAAAATTCCCGGATGGCGCTGCACATGACCCAGGCAGCTTCAGGAGTGGCAGCCGGTTCCATTTTCCCGGTAGAGGTTTTGATAAAATCGGCGCCGGCCACCATGGCCATCAGGGAAGCTTTCCAGATATTTTCGGCACTCTTAAGCGCTCCGGTTTCGAGGATTACCTTTAGATGGGCCTCTCCGCAGCTATTTTTGATCTGTGAGATCTCATGCATCACTTCCTTACTGTTTCCTTCCAAAAAAGTGCCGATTGAAATGACAATATCTATCTCGTTGGCTCCGGCAGCAACGGCCATTGCGGTCTCCAGGTTCTTCACCTCTAGAAAAGTCATGGAGGAGGGAAATCCTGCTGAAACAGCGGCCAAAGAAACATTGTGGTCCTTCAAGTTTTTTCTCACAACCTTTACCAATGTCGGATAGACACAAATGGCAGCTACATTGCGTAATTCAATAAAATGGCGGGGGAAGAGGGAGACCTTTTCGGCTATTAACCTGCCTTTCTCCTGAGTATCTTCTGCGCCAAGCGTGGTTAAATCGATGCATGAGAAAGCCAGCTTCATATCCTCTTTGGAAAGTGTCCCTCCCATTTTGGACCGAATGGCCTCCAAGCCGTTCTTCACTTCGGCGACATGGAAAGTGCGCTCGTAATTCTCGAATATCAGACTCATAGCTTACCTCTCTTATAATAAGTTAACAAATATCAGAACTCTTTGTTTTTCGAATCGATGATAATTGTGACTGGTCCATCATTGAGCAGCTCAACTTTCATGTCGGCCCCAAAAATTCCTGTTTTGACAGGTTTCCCCAACTGCTCAGATACCTTATCAACAAACATTTGGTACAAAGGAACGGAAATTTCCGGAGGCGCAGCCCTGATATAGGATGGGCGGTTCCCCTTTTTGGTGGCAGCATGAAGGGTAAACTGACTAATCAGCAGAATTTCTCCATTCGTTTCCTTCACCGATAGGTTCATGACACCCTCCTGATCAGCGAAAATGCGGAGTTGGACGATCTTTGCGCTCATCCAGTCCAGATCTTCTTTTGTATCGGTATGCTCAAAACCCGCCAATACCAACATCCCGTTGCCAATGGAGGAGACTCTATTTCCATCAACGGTAACAGACGAATGGGAAACTCTTTGAACGACTACCCTCATAAAAAATTTGGACGATTGAAAATCAAAATTAGTGATATTTGCGTCTCCTTTGTGTTTACCTTCGTGTAACCTTTGTGTCGTGGTGAATTTTAAAATCTTTACCTCAAAGGGCTCAAAATAAACAAATGTATCAAGGTCTGAAAATCGAAAACTTACATCATGAGTTTAATTGTTTCTGCCAGAACCCAATAGCGTAGGGTTTTCCCGATAAACATATAAAGCACAGTGAGTTTGGGAGAGATCCGGAAAAACCCAAGACCCAAAATCAAGACATCTCCAACAATCGGGACAAAGGAGAGCAGGGCAGACAAGGGTCCGTATTTTTGCAACTTGGGATTGATGGCATGAATCTTCTCCATCTTAACTTTTCCATATTTTTCGATCCAATTCATGTTTCCCAGGTAACCGAGGTAAAAGATGGAAATCCCGCCCAGTGTATTCCCGGCCGTAGCAACCACGATGCATGATGTGATGTTTACCCCCGCCAGTATCAGCACGGACATGACGGCCTCAGAGTTAAAAGGCAGGATGGAACCGGAAAGGAAGCCGGCAAAGAAGAGGCCTGTAAGCCCGTAATGTTGGAGAAATTCGACCATGAAGAAGGGATTGAGTTATGAGTTATAAGTTATAAGCTATGGCATTCCACCTATCATATTGATATCGTGCGTTATAACTCATAATTCATAATTCATAACTTATTCTCCTACTTTAGGCACTCTATGTTTAGGATAACGCCGCTACTGCCGATCCGATCAAATTGGCATTGTGGATCTCGTTGATTTTCACCTTGACATCCTCGTGTCCGAGCTCCGCCAAAACTATTTTGAGATATTTGGAAACCTGCTTGTTGTAAGCCTTACAGCTCTTAACCTTGCTCCAGAACAGGCTACCTTCCGCCGTCAGGCAAACCTTTTTAATTTCAGGATTGTGTGAAACCATCACGGCAACCAGTCCGGCCAGGGAAGCAGCTACCAGTTTGGCCGAGCGTTTGTAGATGCGCCGGGCGGCACGAACATGTTTCTTCTTTTGCTTTTCCGGTTTGTTGATCAGATCGGTGAGGGATTTGGCATCAAATTTTTCATCGAAACCATCCAGTGGGAAGAGGGTGGTGAAAATTTTGCCGAGGTACATTCCGGATACGGCCTTTTCAAAGCGCTGTGCATTTTGAGTGCCAGAAGCAATGTCGACCTGATCGTCGATGGCTGTCAGGTGCAATGGACGATAGTTGCCCGACTCCAGGTTGATGGGGGTAAGCCCTTGCCAGTTCAATTCTTTGTCTAATTTGCCAATGTTGTCGGAATGAATGAAAGTTGCCATGTTGGTACCCGTTCCAACGATCAAGCCAATGTAAGCATCATAAGAGCTATCAGAAAGTCCGGCAAAAAGACTGGCTACGGTATCGTTGATCACCTTAACTGCGGTAAATTCGGCTTCGCTTTGTGTATTCAGGAACTCTTTCAGCGGTTTGCCTATCGGCTGATCGATCATCTCCGGAATGTCTACACCTTTGGTCCAGCGAAGAAGTTTAGCATCGCCATCCGGCAAGCATTCAGCCGGATAGGAGAAACAGTAGCCGATGGGGGATTTCTCAGGCATTTTAAGGTCTTTGAGGAAGGAGGCCTGCTCCGCGAACAGATCATTTGCCGAAAACCCTTTCGTTTTCATGACGCTTAGATCTTTGCTCCAGCCATCAGGAGGATAAATATCGGTTTCACCGTCTTTAAAACTTACAACCGAAGCCCGGTAGTTGGTCCCACCCAAATCCAATACCGTTGCCTGACCTTCCACACCCAATGTTTTTGGCTTGATATAGGTTGGAATACACTGAATTTCAGTATTGGGGTTGTTCAACCCATTTTCCACCTTTTGCTGAAGATCCAGGGCAATCTCTTTCAGCTGATCTGTCGACAATTTGAAAATATTTTCCTTCATCGTTATAATTTTTGTTTGGTTTTCAATCACTTAACAGGAAGCGAAATAAGTTGAATTATTGATTAACGGCTGCTTCCCTGATCGTTCTGATTTGTACCAAAAGTAGAATTTTATTTTTTCTTTCATGGCCGGTTAATCATTTTTAACGGGTACAAAATAGAAAAAAAATGAAGAACCCGCTGATTTTGCCTATTTTTGTCTAAAATTAAGTGGATCATCATGGAACAATTTTCAACGAGACAGAACAAGATTGGCCGGCTCATCCAAAAAGAGCTGAGCGAATTTTTCAGGAGGGAGGCGCTCACATTGGCCAAAGGAAAAATGGTTTCCGTTACTGCCGTTCGTGTCACCAAAGATATGTCCCTGGCAAGGTGCTACCTCAGCATCTTTCCTTCGCAGGGCGCCGCTGAAGTGATGGCCGAGATCAAATTACACAAAGGGCATCTTCGCGGGGAATTGGGTCATGCCGTTCGTTTCCAACTGAGGCATGTTCCTGAGTTGGAGTTCTTTGTCGATGACAGCCTGGACTATATCGAGAAGATTGATAACCTGCTTAAATAATGGAAAATTGACAATTGACAATTGACATTGCTTTTTATTGATGAATTTTAGTCCGAATTAAATTGTTGCCAAAAGATATCGCCTGACAATGCATTACGATCCGATCAAACGCCAATTGGGAAACCTCTTCAACAGCTCACCATTGTTGCGGAGACTGTTCTATCGGCTGCTGGACCTGTTGCTTCTCAGGGCCTGGCACGTAAACAAGACGCTAAAATCATTTCAAAGCAACGGTTCCGTTTCTGTGAAAAACGTCTTGGATGCAGGATCCGGTTTTGGGCAGTATTGCTATGGCATTTCTCGCCTCTTTCCTTCTGCAAAAATTCTGGGGGTAGATGTCAAACAGGAACAGATCGACGACTGCAACCAATTCTTTCAACGAATCGGGAATGGGGATAGGGTCTCGTTTGAAGTGGCCGACCTAACCCAATACAAAGCCCCTGGCAAATACAATCTGATCCTTTCTGTCGATGTGATGGAGCACATTCTGGAAGATGAAATGGTCTTCAAAAATTTTAGCGAATCCCTGCAATCCGGTGGTATGCTGCTGATTTCTACCCCTTCCGACCAAGGGGGGTCCGATACGGACCACCACGATGAAGAGGGAATGCATGGGTTTATCGAAGAGCATGTCAGGGATGGGTACAACATGGAAGATATCCGCAAGAAACTGATGACTGCAGGATTTTCGACGGTCGAAACCTCCTATACCTATGGCAAATACGGTTCCGTAGCCTGGAAATTGTCGATGAAAGTTCCCATCCTTCTGCTGGGATTTTCCAAAATTTTCTACCTGCTGCTCCCTTTTTATTACGTGATAGTTTTCCCTTTCTGCGCGATACTGAATTACATTGACGTAAATCGAACAAATGAGAGAGGAACCGGCTTATTGGTAAGGGCATACAAATGAACTTCTCCTTTTACATAGCCCGCCGGTATCTCTTCTCCAGAAAGAAGACCAACATGATCAACCTGATTTCGGCCATTTCGGTGACAGGACTGATCGTTGGAACCATGGGACTGATCATCGGGTTATCCGGATTTAACGGGTTTGACGCGCTGATCAAATCGCTCTTCTCCTCCTTCGATCCGGAACTCAGGATCACTGTCAAAGAGGGCAAAAGCTTCTCCGCAACCGGAACGCAATTTGACGCGCTGCGCAAAATGCCTGGAGTGGCCTATTATTCAGAGATCGTTGAAGACATTGCCATGTTTCGCTACAATGACAGAATGGTTGTTGCCACCGTCAAAGGTGTCAGCGAAGATTATGTGGAGTATTCAGGCATTGATTCGATGATGGTCCAGGGGGAGTTCAAATTAAAGGATGCGACCAACAACTATGCCGTTTTTGGGGAGGTCATAGCCGGAAATTTAAGAATTGGCGTACAGCAAATGGAGCCGATTGGCGTTTATGTTCCGAAAAAAGGCAGGGAGTCCTCCCTTTTGCCTGCCGGAAATTTCAACCAGAAACTGATCTATCCCTCAGGGATTTTCTCCATCCAGCAGGAACTCGACTCGAAATATGTCGTCGTACCGATCGCGTTTGCACGGGAGCTCTTTGATCAACCCGTTAAGGTAAATGCCATTGAATTGAAACTCAAAGAGGGCGAATCAGAAAAAGAGACGAGAAAATCCATCTCCGCACTTCTGGGAAATGGTTTCGAAATCAAAAACCGCTACCAACAGCACGACTACCTCTATAAAACCATGCTGGGTGAGAAATATGCCACCTATCTGATCCTAATCCTGATCCTTGTGATAGCCTCCTTCAATATTGTGGGATCCCTTACCATGCTGATCCTCGACAAGAAGGAGGACATTGCCATCCTGCAAAGCATGGGTGCAGACAAACGTACCATCCGGAATATCTTCCTCTTCGAAGGGTGGCTAATTTCATTGATCGGCGCTATACTCGGAACCCTGGCAGGTCTGGCAATCTGTCAGGCACAGGTCTTTTATGGCCTGGTCAAGCTCTCCGACAAGGCCTCCTCCTTTATTATCGATGCCTATCCGATGAAAATTGTCGCCACCGATATATTACTGATTGTGGTCTCGGTCTCCCTCATCGGATTTTTGGCGGCATGGTATCCGGTCCGGTTTATTTCAGAGAAACTGTTCGGGGATGAGTTGCACTAAAGAAGGATAAAGGATAAAGTAAAAAGGATAAAGTCGCTTTGGCGACGGGGTGAGTAAGAGTGAAACCGTCAGTTTTGTAATTCAGTTGGCATAAACCGGAAATTTTCCTACATTTCAGATGTTTTCTGAACTGTATTGAACCAAAATAAACTTTTGAAAAATCTGTGACTAAAATTTACAAAGGCCTCTACTTCCAGGTGATTGTCGCCATCATTCTGGGAATCATCCTGGGTGTTTACCAACCGGCATTGGCCGAGTCCCTGAAACCATTAGGCGATGGCTTCATCAAGCTGGTCAAGATGATGATTGCCCCCATCATTTTTGTGACCATCGTAACCGGGATCGCGGGGATGCAGGATACCAAAAAGGTGGGCAGGGTTGGTATCAAGGCGATCCTGTATTTCGAAGTTATCTCCACATTGGCGCTGATTATAGGCCTGATCATCGTGAACCTCTTTCAACCGGGTGCAGGCATGCATGTCGATCCCCTGACCCTCGACCAATCGGCAGTCGCGAAATTTGTAAAACCGGCCCAAAGTCACGGAGTAGTCGATTTTTTCATGAACATCATCCCCGAAAATATCATCAGCGCCCTGGCCGAAGGAAATATTCTGCAAGTGCTGTTCTTCTCTGTGCTTTTCGGATTTGCTCTCTCCAAAGTCGGCGAAAAGGCAACTCCAATTTTAAAAGGGATCAAATCGCTCGAGGCCGGACTCTTTGGCGTGATAAAAATTATCATGAAGGTGGCTCCTATCGGGGCTTTCGGTGCCATGAGCTTCACCATCGGGAAGTATGGTCTTAGTTCACTGGTATCTCTCGGCCAGCTGATGCTCTCCTTCTACACCACCTGTCTCATCTTCATATTTCTGGTGCTGGGATCAGTGATGAAACTATCGGGTTACAATCTGCTTCGACTGCTTAACATGATCAAAGAAGAGATTCTCATTGTGCTGGGCACCTCTTCTTCGGAAGCCGCCCTGCCTGCACTGATGGAGAAGATGGAAAAGATAGGCTGTTCTCGTTCCGTAGTTGGGCTGGTCATTCCAACGGGATACTCTTTTAACCTCGATGGCACCTCCATCTACCTCACCATGGCAGCCGTATTTCTGGCGCAGGCCACGGGAACCCCACTCAATTTATCCCACCAGATCACCCTGTTGCTGGTATTGCTGATCACCTCCAAAGGCGCTGCCGGCGTAACCGGGAGTGGCTTTATAACCCTGGCAGCCGTTTTACCTATTGTTGGGACAGTTCCGGTGGCCGCGCTGGCTTTGATTCTGGGTATCGACCGCTTTATGAGCGAAGCACGTGCCATCACCAACCTGATCGGTAATGCGGTGGCGACGGTGGTAGTGGCAAAGTGGGAAAAAGAGATTGATCAGACGACTGCAATGGAAGCAATTGGATAGATTTTAGTTTCGTATGCAATTAGTTTATATCCAATACAATACGTTATTTTTATTGCATTTCTGACGGGGTGACTCTGAGTGACCCCGTCAGTTAAGGATTCTACACCAACCTTGAAAATCTTGCATTTGAATTAGGAAAATCTACCCCCATTCCGAAAAACACAAAGAGGCCACTGAAAAAGGCTGACCACAAGGCTTCCAGGCTAAATCCCGGATGAATAACTACCGGTTCGATTTGAATCGTTGTCATCACTATTCCAATTATCAATGCCAGGATGGCCGTCCACTGATACAAGTGCAAACCCTTCAGTACAGGAGTTTGAACCTCCCCACGATAGGCCTCTTCCACAAATCGACCGAGGCTGGTCAGAATCAGGTATAATCCAAAAATTAATGGATATGGGCAGCTGTGTATCCACAACGAAATCAGGAACAGCTCGATCACTGTCAACCAAAGAATGGAATAAAGTTGGGTGGGATGAACCAATTCACCTTTCAATCCGGAGATTTTGCATACTCTTGATCTGGGATGAAAATAGCGTATCCCGATCAGACCGTTGTCGGTTTTGCTCCCGTGGCAACATCCATTCACGAGGCATCGCAAGCGGCCGATTGCCTGAATCCATGGCATCACGACAGAGCAGATGCCAATCATGACCCAAATGTTCACACCCATTGCCCAGACGGCCAAACATCCAAAAAGTGTACCGACCATCCCTCCATAATATCCAAATGGTCGTTTCAGTTTATCTGAGCCTTCGATAAACTGAGCCCATAATGCAGCGCAGACGGTTAATATAACATTTGCAACCAGGAGTGCAAGTGCATATTCCCTCCCCACCAGAATACCAGCCAGTAGAAGTCCGGTAAAGCAACCGACACCCACATAAAAGCCATGATTGATTACCCTGATTTTCCCGAAAGTCCATTCTTTCCATGAATTCGCAATTTTCTCAGCGACATTTTTTAGGGAAATCCAAACCTTTAGATAATTTGCTGAAAGCATGAATATCACCAACGAAACAATCAGGTTCAAGAGCGCTGATTTGTTAATACTCAATTGGATGAGAACGAGTATTACCCCAAATATTGTCAGGATAATTCTACCAAACACTGAGGTATAGGTCTGAGCTTTAATGGAAATGAAAAGCAAAGAAAGTGGAACCACAAGAAGGGCCGATCCTTTAACCGATAAATATTGTGCGCCAATTTCAGGGTACAAAAGAGCTGCAAATGTAGCATAAGCCATGGCTATCATTATGGTGATCCACCAGGTTCTAAGGGAATCCTTTCTCCTTAATAGAAAAGGGGTTATTACAACAAATGCAAGTGGTAGTATTATAAAATACGGATTTCCAAGTGAAGAAAAGATCAGTAGCGTCTCACCAAATAAGGGGGGAACTGCTCCATTCAATTTTTCAACCAGAAAATTGCTAATCAGTAAGATTATACAAACAGTGAATAGCGATGTCAACCGTTCTTTTAACTCAGGAGTTTCCGAATTATTTGCAGGATAATCAAAAACAGTTCGGATCGATTGACCTGCAAACCTCTTTTTAAGGTCGATCGATTCGTAACCAATAACAAGGGCAACCATCCCCAGGAAAGTCAGCGGTGTGACCATCCAAAAACCACTTGATGAGCCTGAATAAATAAAATATCCCATGGTGATCATTCCAAAACCCCAGTAAATCGGATGATGCAAAATCCGGTAAGGACCCTTTGTGACATATACCGGAGGTGGGAAAGCATTCATTGGCAATCCCTTCCCAAAGTAATTGAGGGCATAGACGGCCCATACAAAGAGTATGAAACCGGCAATGACCAAGGCTCCGCCGACAAATCCGGATTCTATTACCGGTAATAGAATCAACTTTTGGGTCATTCTGGCCCAAAACCATAATGATGCCGGGATAAGTACCACAAAGATGAATCCATAGAGAAGTTTCCAGATTATTTGAGTTGCTTTTCCCATTTTCTTATTCTTTGATTTGTAAAGGATTGGTTTCAATAAATTTAAGAAAGAAAACATTAGGAATGATGTCCTTAAAGCATTGTTTTTTACCAGGATCCAGTTTAGTTTCCTGCTTCATGCGTTTTGAAGTTTACCCGTTCGTTTACCGCCATTCCATGTGACAGATTACCACTTTTCTCCTGAAGCGTGCCCCTGTTGAGCCATTTGAATTCGTCAGCCATCAAAAATTGATATGGAACCGCCTTGTTTAATCCCGGCAGATACCTGACCAAATTCCCGACAACCGAATATATTTTCTTTTCAGATTCCAGAACTGCAATCCGATCGAGATTTAGGAAAATCCCCTTCTCCGGCATCGAGAGGTAATTATCCTCAATAAGGCAATCCTTTATCTCCTCTCCATTCATCCACACCCATTGTCTCCGACCTTCATCACGCATTTCGATCCATACAAGATCGTTTTTGTCCGAGCAATAATGCCCCCACCGTAATTCATCCATAGGGACTTTCCAAGGTAAGACTGTGAGGGTCAATTGCTCGGCATAACCCTTTCCTTCAAAATTCAATGCACCAATTTTTAAAGTCACTTTGGAGTTGGGCTGATGACACTGCCAGTTTAAATATCCCTCTCCGGATTCAAGTATCCTGGCTTGAATGCTTTTCCCTTTGGATTCCCAAGTCCCGGAAATGCCAAATTTTTTATCCTCCCAAATGATCTTTCCATTGTTCGTAACCGGGAGTTGCAACTTGCCTAACCTGGACTTAAACTGAACACCCGAATCCGGATTATAGGATAGCCAACTTGAATAGGAGACAGACACACCATACCAGGTGAGTTTTGCGGCATAAAAGATCATTAACTCACCTGAATCGCTAATAAAATCAAGAAACCATTTGTCGAGGAAAAAATTCTTCAATATGAACTCTTTTATCGGATGCCTGCTTTTTTAATATCTGTTTTAAGGCTATTTGATCATTCACAATGAAATCATGAAAACAGAAAGAACCGGGCATTCATTCGAAAGGAAATTATCTGCCCTATTATAAAAATATACAACTTGAAAAAAAGTACAGTTTTGATTTAATTAAACCATTATCCATGTAAATTTAAAATAAAAATGGATATCTTGTATCATGTTATTCGCTGATAGAGAGCCGTTGAGAGTAAGCTCAACCTTATTCCTTACCTCCCGGTTCAAAACCGGATATCAGTAAATATTTTTTCCATGGATGAATTTATTATACCCAATGAACTCCGGTTTGCAGTTACCCGCAAATGTGACGGACTTTGCAGGCATTGTTACAACCATTCCGGAGGTTTCAAGGATGAACTTTCATCTGCTGATTTTATCTCAATCCTGAATGAGGTTTATTCTTTAAACCCATCCCTTGACAGGATTACTTTGACCGGGGGAGAACCGCTTCTTGAGAAGGAAAAAGTGCTTCAAATTTCCCGGTTTGCCAGGTCGCTGAATATCCGGGTCAGATTGGTTACCAGGGGATGGGAGTTAAACAGACAGTTGTGCGTTGAATTGAAAGAATCAGGAGTAACCAGACTACAGATTGGACTTGATTCTTCGGGCAATACAGGTTACCTGGACAACCATTCATGCGGGTGGGATACGGTACATAGCTGGCTGCGGGGAGATCCGGAAGGATTTAAAAAGACAATTCATGCAATTCGACTTGCCCTTGAATGTGGTATAAACGTTTCAATTCGGTACTCCTTGTGCAAATCCAACGTTCAGGATGTGATTGAAACTTATCATCTGGTCTCTTCCATGGGCGTTTCAAAATTCAAATTCAGGATCTTGTTTCCAGACGGAAGGGCCAAAAATAGCCTGGTTAGTGAATTGATTTGCGGAAAAGAGATGGCTGATGCACAATTCGATCTGATTATGGCCTCCAAAGGCAACAGTACAGAGGTTGAAATTACGCAGCCTTGTTGTTATGACTTATCGGCAAGAGGTTTCCCGGAAACAAATGGTTTCAAAATAAATGCGTTCAAGGAGGCATGTCCCTGTGGAACAATCGCGGCCTATGTCGACGCGAACGGTGATGTGAAGTATTGCCTTTTTGATGAAAGTATTTTGGGGAACGTTACATCCGGTTCGTTGCTAAACGTATGGAATTCCGGGAAAGCAATAGAATCGAGAAGACTAAGATGTCCCCTGGATAAAAGTGGAGTGGGCTGTTCTACTTTCAAACTACTCTATGAACAGTTTAACGACTATTCCGTCTTTATGAAAGAGTATAGTGAAAAAGCAAGAGCCAACAGAGAGTTCATCTGACAGGCACAGGGACCGGATTTTCACGCATTTTTAACGACCCTTCGACTGACTCAGTGAGCATCGGAGTCGCATTCACCCCCTCTCCCAGTCTCCTAGTCCCTCAGTCTTTCTTCACTTGATCTCCGCTCCATCATTGATCGCCTCAGAAGGTTCAACAAACACCAGCTTCCCCTCCTTGCTCTCCGCCATCAGGATCATTCCCTGAGAATCGATGCCTTTGAGGTTTTTGGGAGCAAGGTTAACCAGAATCGACACCCGCTGACCGACGATCTGCTCCGGTTCGTAATGTTCGGCAATCCCGGAAACGACTGTGCGCTGATCGATGCCCGTGTTGATGGTCAGTTTCAGCAATTTCATGGTTTTGGCCACTTTTTCAGCCGCTACAATGGTACCGGTACGGATATCCATCTTGGCAAAATCATCGTATTCGATGTGTGGTTTAGCAGGGGCAACAGTTGCCTGTTCCAGCTCGTTCGATTTTTTCGTGGCCAACAGCTTGTCGACCTGGCGTTGGATGGCATCGTCCTCAATCTTCTCGAAAAGAAGTTCGGGAGTGTTCACACGGTGTCCGGCCTTGAGCAAATCCCTTCTGCCCAGCTCACTCCACTGCAATTTCCCAAGGTTCAGGAAGGAGCGCAGTTTGTTCATGGTGAATGGAAGAAATGGTTCGAAGGCAATGGTGAGGTTGGCAGTGATCTGCAAACAGATGTACATCACGGTCTTAACCCGCTCCGGATTGGTTTTGACCACAATCCAGGGCTCCATGTCGGCGAGGTATTTGTTGCCGAGCCGGGCCATCTCCATGGTCAGCCTTAAGGCTTCGCGGAAATGGAAGGTGTCGAGCGCCTTTTCGATTTCGGATTTCAACTGAATGAGGGTGGCCAGGGCCTCCTCATCCCGGAGTTCAAGCTTCCCGGCTACGGGAACGACACCTTCGTAATATTTGTTGGTGAGCACCAGCACCCTGTTGACAAAGTTGCCCAAGATGGCCACCAGTTCGCTGTTGTTACGCGCCTGGAAATCCTTCCAGGTAAAATCGTTGTCCTTCGTCTCAGGTGCATTGGCGGTGAGGGTATATTTCAGCACATCCTCTTTGCCGGGAAACTCTTCGAGGTATTCGTGCAACCAGACTGCCCAGTTGCGCGAGGTTGAGATCTTATCCCCCTCGAGGTTGAGGAACTCGTTGGCCGGCACATTGTCGGGAAGGTTGTAGGAACCTTCGGCCTTGAGAATAGAGGGGAAGATGATACAGTGAAAGACGATGTTGTCCTTGCCAATAAAATGCAGAAGCCTGGTTTCTGGATCTTTCCAGTATTTTTTCCAGTCGGGAGTGAGCTCTTTCGTAGCCGAGATGTAACCGATGGGGGCATCGAACCAGACATAAAGCACCTTCCCTTCGGCGCCTTCGATAGGAACGGGAACGCCCCAATCCAAATCCCTGGTGACTGCCCGGGGGTTGAGCCCTCCATCGATCCACGACTTGCATTGCCCGTATACATTGGGTTTCCACTCCTTGTGGTCCTCGAGGATCCACTCCTTCAGCCAGGGTTCGTATTTGTCGAGGGGCAGGTACCAGTGTTTCGTCTCCTTCATCACGGGAACGTTGCCGCTGAGCACCGATTTGGGATTGATCAGATCCGTTGCGTTGAGCGAGGTGCCACAGCTTTCGCACTGGTCGCCGTAAGCCTTTTCGAAGCCACATTTCGGACATGTTCCGGTAACGTAGCGGTCGGCCAGGAATTGACCGGCCTCTTCATCATAAAACTGGCCGGAAGTCTGCTCGACAAATTCCCCTTTGTCGTAAAGGGTTTTGAATATTTCGGAGGCAGTTTCGTGGTGAATTTTAGAACTTGTGCGGGAGTACACATCGAAGGAGATGCCGAATTTTTCGAACGAATCTTTGATCATTCCGTGGTACTTGTCGACGATTGCCTGCGGGGTGGTCCCCTCCTTTTTGGCCTTGAGTGTGATGGGAACGCCATGCTCGTCGGAACCGCCGATGAAAAGAACCTCCTCCCCTTTCAGCCGGAGGTACCGGGCAAAAATATCGGCAGGTACATAGACGCCGGCCAGGTGACCGATGTGTACCGGACCATTGGCATAAGGCAAGGCGGAGGTGATCAGTGTTCTCTTGAAATTGCTCATTCGATGATGTATCTATTGCTATTCTTCAAATAATTTGCAAAGATAGAAAAAGCGGATCATTTAATGAAAAGATCCAGTATCCATACCATGAATAGCCTCCAGCTTCAGCTGGAGGACAATGGGTGCAAATGATGCAGGGCTTTAGCCCAATATAATTTGGCTAAAGCCCTGCACTATCTAGAATTCATCCAGTCCTCCAGCTGAAGCTGGAGGCTATTTATTGCATTTTCACAAAATTAAAAGGTCAAAACCTTGTCGCAGTCAATCACCCAATCAGCTAAAAAGCTCATGGTAGATTTGTTGGCCCCTTCGAAATAGGGATGATTTTTGTAGATGCCGCAGCGTGCCATGCAGGTGCCGCATACCTCAACCGGGACATCTTTCGCAATCAATTCGCGCAGCATCTCCGACAGATCCTGGTCGTAACCCTCCGGCTTTTTACAGGCATCCCTGGCCAGATCGACGGCATCGTTCATCAGGAAAATACCCAATTCGACACCCTTTTTTCTCAAGGTTTCAGCGAGACGGAGCCCGTTCCAGGTAACATCGGTCTGGTCGTAGGGCTCGCGGTTAAAGATCATCACAATTTTTTGCATGTTTTTTGAGATTATTTATTTAACAATGATCACAGTTACATTCCTTCCCTTTTGCCTTTTCAAATGCCTCTTTCCCTTCGGAAACTGAAAAATAAATTAATCCGGCTGCACCAATTACATCGGCATAAACAAATCCGGTAAATTCGTAAATAAGGCTCGAGGCAAGCAATACCAGCGACATGTAAACACAAACTTTTGTACAATTGGCATCTGCAACAATAGGATCAGAGTGAAGCAATCGGCCAATTTTCTTTTTGGCATTCATCAACCACACCATCACCACGACTGAGATCAAAGCGATAACAGCACCCCAGAACGTTGTTTCAGGTTTGTGGTGGTTGATCAGATTAATCACGACACCTGCCAATAATCCTACCGATAATAGATAAAAAGAAGTGCCTGTTATTTTAAGTGCCTTGATTTCGACCACACTTCTTGGGCTTGCCGGATGTCTCCTGATACGTAAAATCATCACTGCAATACCAATACCGGACATTACTTCAATAAAACTATCGACGCCAAATCCAAACAAAGCAAGGGTTTCATCATGGAATCCCAAAAGCATGGAGATTAACCCTTCAAGAATATTGTAGAATATGGTGAAAAGGCTTAGCAGATAAGCATTTCTGTACAATTTGTGATCGGACTGTTCCATGACCTAATTTAAGCAATATGTAACTTCATTACGAACGAAAATACAAATTTGTTTGCATTCAATTTTTTTTGGTCTGGAATTGAGGGTTCATTAAAGAATAAAGGTAAGATTCTAGCCCATACTTTTGGATTGAAGCCTGAAGCAGGATCAAAAAGGAACGCTATATTTGCTTCAACTAAATAAATTTTCAGCTAACGCGATAACATTCTACCGCATGACGACTTTCGACAGCATCATTCTCGCCATCGTTGAGGGACTAACCGAATTCCTCCCAATCTCTTCCACCGGGCACATGATCATGGCATCCAGCGTGATGAAAATCTCGGGGGAATTTGTGAAAACCTTCGAAATTGCCATTCAGCTAGGGGCAATCATGGCCATCGTCATGATGTATGCCAAACGATTTTTACAGAGCTTTACCATCTATCTGAAACTTGGCGTAGCTTTTGTTCCTACCGGGATTGTCGGCTTCCTGGCATACAAAACCATCAAGATGTACCTCTTCAATCCCTATGTGGTGGGTGTGGCGCTGGTGATCGGAGGAATAATTCTTGTACTGATCGATAAAAAAGTGGTGGCACGTGAAAGCAAGACGCTGGATCTGGAGACGATATCTTACCGCAGGTCATTTCTGATCGGACTGATCCAGTGCATCTCCATGATCCCGGGCGTTTCCAGGGCAGCGGCCACGATAATCGGTGGGGTTTTCAACGGGCTCGATAAAAAGCAGGCCATGGAATTTTCGTTTCTGCTGGCTGTACCCACCATGTTCGCTGCTACCGGCTATGAACTGATCAAAACACCCATCACTTTTACTTCCCACGAATACACCCTGCTGGCTATCGGATTGATTGTTGCTTTCATCTCTGCATGGGCCGCGGTAAAGGTCTTTATCAAGCTTGTTGAAAACTACGGATTCAAGTATTTCGGATACTACCGGATAGTTATCGGGTTGTTGTTTTTGTTGTTTATTCGGTTTTAAGCCATTCTTATCGCGACACAAAGAATTCCCAAAGTGAAAACCCAACAATTTTAAAAACAAAACTATGAACGTGAAGTACCTCTTTGGAATTTTGACCCTGCTCCTTCTCTCTTTTAACTGCGCTGCTCAACCTGATATCAAACCAAACAGCGTTGTCCCCTCCCAAAAACAGCTCAATTATCAGGCGTTGGAAATGGTTGGGTTTGTTCATTTCAACATGAATACATTTACCGATAAAGAGTGGGGTTACGGAGACGAGTCTCCAACCATTTTTGATCCTAAAAAGCTCGATTGCGAACAGTGGGTCAAAGCCGCCAAAGATGCGGGAATCAAAGAATTGATCCTGACCGCAAAACACCACGACGGCTTTTGCCTGTGGCCCAGTGCTTATACCGAACATTCAATAAAAAATAGTCCATATAAAAACGGGAAAGGTGACATTGTAAAGGAATTTACCGATGCATGTGCCAAATATGGAATGAAGGCCGGATTGTACCTATCTCCTTGGGACAGGAATCATGCCGGTTACAGTACTCCGGCCTACATCACTTATTACAAAAATCAACTACAAGAATTATTAACCAATTATGGTAAGATTTCAGAGATGTGGTTCGATGGCGCCAATGGAGGAGACGGATTCTATGGCGGGGCCAGAGAGACCAGAAAGATCGACAAGAAATCTTACTACCCGTGGCAAGAGATTCAGGAGATCGTCTATAAACTTCAACCGGAAGCGCTGATTTTTTCTGACGCCGGCCCCGACATTCACTGGATCGGGAACGAACGTGGCATAGCCGGAGAAACATTTTGGAGTATGCTGGATCGTAACAAGGTTGCTGTAGGCACTGCCGACACAGACTACCTGAATACCGGGGATTATTATGGAACTTCATGGGTCATAGGCCAGTGCGATGTTTCCATCAGACCAGGGTGGTTCTACCACGCCAAAGAGGATGAAAGTTTCAGGACCCCTGCCCAATTAGTCGATCTATATTATAAATCCGTTGGCCGCAATGCAGTGTTCCTGCTAAACATTCCCCCAAACCGGGATGGACTCTTCGCCGAGAAAGATGTAGCAGCCATGAAACGGTTTAGGGAAATCCTGGATAATACCTTCAGGGAAAACATGGCCCTGAACGCAAAAGTGACAGCATCTTCAGTTCATTCCAATTCCTCAAAATTCGCTCCCGGAAATAACACAGACAACGATTTAAACAGCTATTGGGCAGCCGCCGATAACAAACGGCAAGCTTCGCTGGAAATCGCGATCGACAGCACCAAAAAATTCGATCGTATCCTCCTGCAGGAACCGGTTCGCTTCGGTCAGAGAATAGCCTCTTTTGACGTTCAGGTACTGCGCCCGGGTGGCTGGCAGACTATTGCCAGCGGAACAAGTATCGGCTACAAAAGACTTTTGAGGATTACGCCTATCACTGGGAAAAAGATCCGGATCAATATTTGGGATGCCAACAATTCACCTGCTCTTTCAAATTTTGGCTTGTACAAGGCTGCCGGTGGTGATGTCAATCAATAAATAAGACCAAATGAGAACTTTCATCTTAATTGCTGTTGCTTTCTGCTCAGTCCAAGCTGTCGCTCAGAACAACGACATGGAGCTTTGGTACAAGAAACCGGCACAAGCATGGACAGAAGCCTTGCCCGTGGGAAATGGACGATTGGGCGCAATGGTTTTCGGTGATTACAAACACGAAAACCTCCAGCTCAATGAGGAGAGCGTTTGGGCAGGAACAAAAATGAACAACAACAATCCGGGATCGAAGGCTCATTTAGGCGAAATTCAGCAGGCAATTTTCAGGCAGGAGTACAAAACAGCCCTTGATCTGGCCAACAAGTACATGGTAGGAACCCCTCCGCAGGTCCGTTCTTATCAGCCGCTCGGCAATCTGTTCATTAATTATGGTTGGAGCAACGAGCCCACCCGCTACAAACGATCCTTGGACCTCCACACCGGTATTGCCAAAACAGAATTTACCGTCGATGGGAACAACATCACGCAAGAGGTGTTCGCCTCTGCCCCTCAGGACATTCTGGTGGTAAGTCTTCATGCGGCAAAGGCCCTTACCGCGGAGATCTTACTTTCGCGCGAATTTGATGTCACGAATGAAAATAAATACAGAAGAACAAAAATAAATCCCCAAACCCCCTTCTTTGCAAATAGTTACAAAAACGAAAAGGGGATCGCCTATTACACCGGCCAGATAATCGATGCAGTTGTTCCGGTTAAGGGACCTGAAGGAAAACACATGCGTTATGCGGCAGCGATGAAAATCCTTTCAGCGGATGGCACCGCCAATCCTGTTGCAACGGATAAATCCACGGGGTTTCAACTTCAGGCAGTCAAAAACATTGTCATGGTTATTACCGGAGCAACAGACTACAACCTGGATCTCCTCAACACGGATCCCTCCATCGATCCCTTCACTATTTGCAATGACATCCTGTCAAAAGCATCCAAATTCAATCAAAAAGAGTTGAGGGAGATGCATACCAGGGATCACAAGTCATTCTTTGACAGGGTAAATTTTTCACTTGGATCAGATGAATCAAAGAACCTGCCGACAGACGAACGGCTTAACAGGATGAAAGAGGGGAAACCCGACAATGGACTTCTTGCCCTCTACTACCAGTATGGCCGGTACCTGCTGATGAACTCCTCCAGAAAGCCCGGACGATTGCCTGCCAATTTGCAGGGTATTTGGAACGACTTGTTTGAAGCTCCATGGAATTCCGACTTTCATACGAACATCAATCTGCAGATGAATTACTGGCCGGCTGAAACCGGCAACCTTTCGGAGACCGTCGGTCCGCTCGCCGGATTTATGGACAAACTAACTGTACCCGGTGCGGTTACAGCAAAGGAGATGTACAATGCCGGCGGATGGACCATGCACCACCTGACCGACCCCTTCGGTGTTACCGGTGTCATGGATGGCGTTTGGGGGATCACACCATTGGATGGTCCATGGATGACTTTCCCGCTTTATGACCACTATGAATTTACTGAAGACCTGGATTTCCTGAAAAATGTGGCCTATCCGATGATAAAAGGATCGGTACAGTTTGTGCTCGATTACCTGGTAAAATCCCCGGAAGGATATCTGGTTACCAACCCTTCCCACTCCCCCGAAAACTCATTTTTCGTGCCGAACTCCACGACCAAAGAACAATCCCAATTGTGCTACATGCCTACCGTGGATATTCACATTGTCAATGCGTTGTTCAACAATTTCATTCATGCCTCACAAAAATTGAACCTGGATCCTGATCTGGCAAGAAAGGTAAAGGATGCCCAAAAATTATTGCCGCCTCTTCAGATTGCGGCCAACGGAACACTCCAGGAGTGGATCAAGGATTATGCGGAGGTGGAACCCGGACACCGGCACATGTCGCACCTGCTTGGATTGTATCCTCTGAACCTGATTACCCCCAGGGATACGCTCCTCTTCAACGCAGCAAAAAAAACGCTTGAACGGCGATTGGCCAACGGCGGAGGCCATACCGGATGGAGCAAAGCGTGGATTGTGAGCCTATACGCCAGGTTGCTTGAGCCTGAAAAAGCATATGAAAACCTGAGTGAACTGATCAGAAAAAGCACCTTACCCAATCTTTTCGACACACATCCTCCCTTTCAGATCGATGGCAACTTTGGCGGAACTGCCGCTATGGCTGAAATGCTCCTGCAATCTCAAAACGGAGAGCTTCATCTATTGCCAGCACTTCCAACAGAATGGTCAGAAGGTTCCATTCATGGCTTGCGTGCAAGAGGGGCCTGCACGGTCAACCTGGATTGGAAAAATGGAAAACTGAACAGGGTAACCGTTAAATCTGATTATGGAGGATCCTATGCGATTCGATACCTGGATAAAACAAAACAGATCCAGCTCAAACCAGGGAAAGTTATCGAACTGGATGGCTCACTGAATTAGGCACAGCCGAATAAACAGGTGTTCAAATTATGCCTCCCCCAGTTAGGAATATAATGTGGGTAAGAATGGAATAAGATCCAAATTCCGTTATGTTCAGGCCATATTGTATGATTAGAAATCTGCCAATGTGGATCTCTTGAGAACCTATGTGGCCTATGTTGTGAAATTTAAACAGTTCCTTAATATATTTATCCTCCAAACTGACAAACCATGAACAAATCCGGTTACTTTCTCCCTATGATGGCCATCCTACCGTTTGGTGCGCTGGCTCAGAATAATTTAGACCTAAAACCCCGGACCAATCCCAATGTGATATTCATTTATGCCGACGACATTGGCTTTGGCGATCTGAGCTGCAACGGCGCAAAAACCATCAAAACACCCAATGTTGAAGCGCTTGCCCGGCATGGGGTGCGCTATACCAACATGCACAGTTCGGCTGCCACCTGCACTCCCTCGAGGTATGCCCTGCTGACCGGCGAATATGCCTGGCGCAAAGAGGGCACCAGAATCGCCGCAGGCAATGCCGGCTCAATTATCCGCCCCGAAAGGTTTACGCTTGCCGATGTGTTCAAAATTGCCGGATACCAAACTGGGGTTGTAGGCAAGTGGCACCTTGGCCTTGGCGATAAAACCGGCTCCCAGGATTGGAACGGCCATATCACCCCCGGACCTTCAGATCTTGGATTTAATTATTCATTCATCCTAGCTGCCACCGGCGACAGGGTTCCCTGCGTTTATGTCGAAAACGAGCACATCGCCAACCTCGATCCCAAAGATCAGCTTTACGACCTTTCCAAAGATAAGGGAGAGAAGATAAATGTCGCAGCGCTGCATCCGGATGTCGTTGAAAAACTAAAAATCAAGCTGGAAAGGATCAAAAATCAAAATGATCATTAAATTTGGTGACTCGTTTCCGAATTCGAATACAATTAATTTTTACCATTAATCGCCCCTGAAGGCAAAACAACCAAAAAATGAAGAAAAACATCTTGTTATCCGTTATCCTGCTTGCAGCGATGATCTTTTCAACTTCCACATTTGCACAAGAGGTCAATAAACTGTCCAAAAAAGAGAAAAAATCCGGCTGGACTCTCCTTTTCAACGGGAAAAATTTTGATGGCTGGAGAAAGTGCAATGGCACAGCTATGCCAACCAACTGGATCGTTGAAGACAATGCCATGAAAATTTTTACCGCTCCCGACAAAAAACCCGGACAAGGTTCAGATGGTGATGTCGTTTATGGAGCCAAAAAATACAAGAATTTCGAACTCTCCATCGACTGGAAAGCTGGCAAAGCTACCAATTCGGGCATTTTCTATTATGTAAGGGAGGTACCCGGAAAACCAATCTATTATGCCGCTCCCGAAGTTCAAGTACTCGACAACAAGGATGCCGGTGACAACAAAATAGACAACCACCTTGCCGGCTCACTTTATGACATGCTGCCTTGTGATCCCAAAACCGTACATCCTGCCGGTGAGTGGAATACCACTGTCATCAAAGTAAAAGACGGTGTTGCCACCCATGTAATGAATGGCGTGGAGGTAGTGAAATATACCTTGTGGACTCCGGAGTGGGATGCCATGGTAGCCAAAAGTAAATTCAAAAATTTCCCCGGTTTCACCGAGGGAATCTCGAAAGAGGGTTTTATCGGCCTTCAGGATCACGGCTACGCATGCTGGTTCCGCAACGTGAAGATCCGCGAATTATAGTCCAAAAAGAATTTCGTTTTTATGAAATACCCATGAGACAATCATCTCACCAACCGAAAATGAATAGGTGGGTATTCCATCAGACCATTAAAAAATAAAATTATATACTGATGAAATTCAAAGGCCTGAATCATGCCCAATGCGCATGGTTCAGGCCTTTCTGATATTGGCAACTCTCTGTTTTAAAAGAATGATTTTATAAATTCACCTGCCGTCATGACTGGAATTTTTGAAGATTTAAAATCCCTCAAATTTCTGGTGATGATGATATCCTGGCTATTCTCAATGGCTGAGTAATACTGAATGGCATCTTCAAAATCACCAAATCCACTGTCATTCAAGGATAAATCTATAATTTTATCATCCAGCGATAAAACGATAGTAAGTATCTTGAATTTTCTCAAAATCTCTTTGGCAACGACGGATGAATATGTTTTTTGCAGCAGGTAATTTGTATTGGCAAAAGATAAAGATGACACACTAAGCCTTACCATATTTTTATCGGCAAGTGAAAAAAGCTTCGCGGCATCCTCATAAAATGGCTCTCGCCTGGCAAGTAAATCAATGATGATATTCGTATCTATCAATAGCTGCTTCATTTATGCTTCTCAGATAAATAATCACCATAATCCTTTTTCAAATCATAATCAGCATTGATTTCGATTACCCCACTTAAACTTTTAACCAGAGGCGTAATCTCTAAATCCTTTGATTTTGTGTGTGTTACTGAATCTAAATAAGATTCAATCATGCGTGAAACACTTACATTGTGGTTTCGGGCATAAGATTTTGCCCGTTCTATCACATCACTGTCCAGCCTGACTGTTAATTTTGAGTCCATAATATTATTTCTATGCCGTACAAATATACGATATTTATACGGCAAATGCAAATTTGTAGGAAGCTAATTTCTCGTAATCCCGTAATGTGCTGTCAAAATATATTTAAATGACTTAAGATCGGGTAGAACTTTCAGCGATTCTAACTGCTGTGCAGTGTTCATGTTGAACTTATCCAAAAAGGGTCCTGCCTTCCCATCGGTCACAATTAGATTGTCGCCTGTAACCAGGTAATCCCTTCCAATCACAAAACAGACTGACCCCGGTGTATGTCCCGGTGTGTGAATGATTTTGATTTTTAATCCATCTATAGTCAGCGTATCATTGCTGTTGAACAATACATACGGCCCATATTGCCAATGCATCTTGAAGGGTGCCACCTTGGCAGTCTGACCATTGATCATCTGCTCCTCATCCTTGTGCATATAAATTTTTGGATTACTGAATAACCCGATGGCCCCGGTATGATCACTGTCAGTATGGGTAAGAAGAATGGTGGTGATCTGATCGGGTGATATACCAAGTTTCTTCATTTCTGCACGAACAGTATTCTTGCTGAAACCAGCATCTACCATCAGATAACTACTCTTTCCCTTAAAAATATAGGTATTGACAAAGCTATCCTTGATGCTGTAGACCGAATCATTTACCGCCATGGTTTCGGCAGGCGCCATGTTTTTGGTGGCCACTTTGTAGCTGATATAGAATCCAGCTCCGGACAGAACCAGTAACCCAACCAAAATTCCAAAACTCCAAAGGATTATTTTGACCGCTTTTTTCATTTTTGACAGAGATAAAATAGTTATTTGATGAGCGACTTGGCAAAAGAGGCATATAGGATCCTGCACCATGCTTCCAATGGGATATCAATACCAGTCAGCCTTGTTAGTTGGCCAAACCCATCCACAATTTTGGAGGAATTGGTTTTGATTTCTTCTCGCTTTGCCGACTTTTTTATCCAAATAAATTCCTCGCCGAGGAGGTTCAAAAGCGCTTCCCGATCCTCCGCTTTGGCCACAGGTGGATTGGCGGTGGTTTCTGATAAAAACAACAGACAGATCCTCATAAAATCGGTGCAACTTTCATGTTGAAAAATAGCCTCTCCTTTCCAATCATTCAGCTTTTTATCTCTGATTTCGAGGGTCCATTCCAAAACTTTTGGTATCCAGTAATCAAAAGTCAGGCTCGTTTTCTTGTAAAGCGATGGCAGTGGATGGGCCAGGATTGAGAAACCCTTGGTTTTTGATGGAATTATCTTTATCGCCGGGTAATCTTTCGGTAACTCATCATTTTCAAAATTCACCTTGTGCGATGCATTAAAGATGGAGCAAACTTCTGCCGTTTGAAGAAATATTTTCTTCATATCATTTTTTAGATGATCTGGCATACCAGTGACTGTTCGCAAGGTGATATTGCTCATCCCCTTGTCCTTATTCCGTTGAACGAAATAGACTTCATTCAGTTTGTTGATCGTCCCTTCCGACCAAAGTGGATCTTTTGGATCTGAGATACTTTTAAAGAAGGTGTCAAATTTCTGGGTAGCCATCTCCCAGTTTGGCCTTTCGGTTACCATCTTCCCTATTTCAACTTTATTCTCCTTGATTGCATCGATCAATAGCTGCGAAATTTGTTTAGACATTTTGATATTTGTTTATTGTTTTACCTTGAGTCCTTCGTGAATCCTTCGCGCCCTTTGTAGTGAATTTAAAAACCTTTACCACTAAGGGCTCAAAGGCAGACACAAAGGTGACACAAAGTAAATTCCATCCTAATTATTTAAAATCAACATCCACCACCATAATCTCCGACTTGCCGGTAGTGCGTACAGGAGGTCCCCAAAGCATGATTCCGCTGCTGACGAAAAAATGGGTATGGCCGATTTTCTCATAACCCCAGCTGAGCCGATATATACGCTCAAGAATCAGGTTTAACGGAAACAACTGTCCGTTGTGCGTATGGCCCGAAAACTGAACATCAGCCATGGTTTTGGAGTTCTCTTCGATTTCGGTAGGCCGGTGATCGATCAGGATTACAGGCAGTGAATTGTTGATGGATTTTAACAGATCAACCGTAGCTTTTCTTTCATAGTACCGGTTGTCGTATCTGCCCGCAAGGTTAAACGAGTGGCCAATCACGGCTACGGAATCACAAAGAGGTTGCATTCCTGCCTTGTCGAAAAAATGACCTTTTGCCTGCACCCCATACGACTCATGATTCCCAAGTACTGCAAAAACGCCATATTTGGTCTGGATTCCACTAAGCATTTTTGCGATCCGGTCCATCTTACCGCCATCTCCCCGACCCTCCACGATATCCCCTCCAAAAATCATCAAGTCAGGCCTGACTGCGTTGACTTTGGCAACAAACCGTACTACAAATTGGACATCGGACTGTTGCTTCAAATGGAAATCCGAAGCAAAGGCAATCTTTAGATGGTCGATATCGGATAATTTTTTGGGCACTTCAATGCGGTATTCGCTGATGCGTATGGTGTTGAAATTAATTGCACCCGCAAACACGGTCAATGACGACACCAAGACAAATACCAACATACAGGAAACCTTGAAACGGGTACTTTTCATCTTATCCCAGGGAACTATTTTGGTGAGCCAGTTTACTAGCAGAAGAAGGTCAAAAAGAAGCACCGAGAGAAACATGTAGAGGTAAAAGGGCAAATAATAACCGGCGGTCCAGGATAGGATATCGTACACAAATCCTGATTTTCCAACTGAAAAAAAGCTTACAAAAGGATAAATGGCCACCAGGAGCAAATAGATCATTGCATACTGAAACCTATAACCTTTGTTGATAAAGAGCCGACCGATCCGCAGGAACAAATAAACATTTGGAATGACAAATGCCAGCGTGGCAATGGTATGGAAATTCATTTCCGTAATGGAGTTTGTGACCTAAAGATATCGGAAAATCAGAGAAATTAAAAATTATAACAGTTTGATTACCTCCGAATTAATTTAAACGCTATTTTTAGGCCTTTTATTGAGGGATTCAACATACTACTACGACTAATAAACAGTAACGCTTTGATGGGGTGCCCCGAAAGAACGTACCAAACTGTTTGATAAAAGAATGAATGAGCCGTATGGCGACTTCGCTGTTTCTTTCCCACTTTGCATTCCTCATTAAAACACAAATTATATATATTATTGAATTTTCAGCATGAAGTGGAGCAACGCGTTTACCGGACCCAGATCAAAATTCCTATTTGCCGGAATTGGGATTTTCATTTGTGCCCTTTTAATATTTTCACTGAACACGGTTTCGGAATATACCTCTACCGATAAGTACTGTGTCTCCTGCCACATCCATCCGGTGCAGGACCAAAACTGGCGACTCTCCGAACACTACAACAACAAATCGGGCTTTGTTACGCATTGCGTTGATTGCCACCTGCCACCCAAGGGGCATGGATACCTTCCGGCGAAAGCCTTTCACGGAATGAAGGATATTTATGGCAAACTTTTCAAGGACAGCGCCTCATTTGACTGGGAAACAAGAAAATCCCTGGAATATGCAAAAAAATATGTTTATGAGGAGTCCTGTATCAAATGCCACCAGAACCTCTTCCCGGCAACTCTTTCTGTGAATGGTAGCAATGCCCATCTTCAATATGTCAACGCTCCGAAGGACCAAAAATCAAATTGCATCAACTGTCATCTCAACGTTGGACATTACGACAAGAGCAACATCCATGCCCACAATGCCAACTTTGGGGTAACCGAAACAGTCGCCAAAGAGGTTTTCACAACCGCCGCAGAGGTAAAGAACTTTGAAAATTTTGCCGAAAAAGTACCCGGAACGACCTTATCCTTCGATATGGTTGCCATTCCCGAAGGAACTTTCGAGATGGGAAGCCCCGAAAAAGAGGAACTGCGAAAACCAGATGAAGGCCCGGTAAGAAAGGTGCACCTTTCCAAATTCTGGATGGGCAAAGCCGAAGTGAGCTGGGACGAATACCTCGAATTTTTCAAGGCCACAGCCTCCCAGGGAAGAAAAGAGGCAGTGGTGAAACAACCTGTCACCGATGCCATCACCGGTCCGACACCGCCGTGGGGCGCCCCCGACCAGGGTTGGGGAAAAGGTAGCCGACCGGCCATCACCATGTCGTGGAAGGCTGCCAACACCTATTGTTTATGGCTATCCAAAAAGACCGGCAAAAAGTACAGGCTTCCCACCGAGGCTGAATGGGAGTATGCCTGCAGGGGTGGTTCCAAAGATCCCTATTTCTTTGCAGGAAGTCCAAAGAAATTCAGCTCAACCGGTGTGTTGAACAAATTGTTTGGACCTGATACTACGGTGATCAATTCTTATGTGGCCTACAAAGTGAACAGTCAGTCAAAAACCAAAGAACCAGGATCGGTTAAAGCAAATCCGTTCGGTTTGAAAAATATGCTGGGGAACGTCGCAGAGTTCTGCTCCGACTACTATGCCCCCAACAGCTACAAAACCATCCCGGGCGATATCCTCAACAATCCAACAGGGCCAGACAACGGTCAGGAGCATGTGATCCGGGGTGGATCCTTCAAAAGCGATGCCAAGGATGTGCGTAGCGGCGCGAGGGATTTTACCAAAACAAAGGCCTGGCTGATGACCGATCCGCAGATGCCGAAGAGCGTCTGGTGGTATTCGGATAGTAACGATGTTGGATTTAGAATTGTATGTGAAGCAGACTCAACGGTAGTTGGTCAGTAAAGATTTTATACCATGGAAAACAAGAAAAATATCAACAGAAGAAAATTTTTGGGCGCAGGTGTTTTAGCCGGAATTTCGGTAGTTGGCGCCAATGCCCTGCTCGCCTCTTGTAAAAAAGAGGCAACCAATGCCTCCCTCGGTCTTCCTCCGATTTTGAAAGGGGCCCCTAAAGGAAAAAAACTCAAAGCCGGACTGGTCGGTGCCGGCAACCGCGGAACAGGTGCTGCCATTAATTTCATTAGCGCCGGCCCTGACCTGGAGATCATCGCCGTTTGTGACCTCTTTCAGGACAAGATCGATGCTTTTCGCGAAAGGTTCAAATCCTTCAACCTTGAGATTCCGGAGAAAAATTGCTTTACCGGCTTCGATGGATACAAGAAACTGATGGCCCTCGAAGAACTTGATGTAGTGCTTCTTGCTACCCCACCCCGCTTCAGACCGGAGCACTTTCTGGAGGCCGTCCTCAACAAGAAACATGTCTTCATGGAAAAACCGGTTGCCGTCGATCCCGTTGGAATCCGTTCCCTCATCGCTACCGGGAAGAAGGCCGAAGCGCTGGGGCTCTGCGTTGTCACCGGTACGCAACGCCGTCACCAGGAAGATTACATCGAAACGTACAAACGGGTCCAAGCCGGGGCTATCGGACGCCTTACCTCCGCAAGGGCCTTCTGGAACCAGGATCACGTCTGGTTCCGTACCCGGGAAGAGGGCTGGGACGACATGACCTACATGGTACGCAACTGGAACAATTTCTGCTGGCTCTGCGGCGACCACATCCTCGATACCCACATCCACAACATCGATGTCATCAACTGGTTCATGGGAAAGACCCCCATCAGCGCCATCGGTAACGGAGGCCGACACCGCCGCGTTACCGGCGACCAGTACGACTTCTTCAACATAGATTTTGATTATGGCAATGGGGTCAACTCCCACAGTTATTGCCGCGAAATTGACAGCTGCACCAACCGGACCGGTGAGATGGTGATGGGCACTGAGGGATATACCAACTGCGTCAACACCATCTGGGACCTCAACGGCAAAATCAAATGGCAGTTCGAATATGAGAAAGACGCGAACGGCAACGCGATGAACCAGCTTAAAATACCCGCCTACGTGCAGGAGCACATGCACCTGGTACATGCCATACGCAAAGGCGAATATGTGAACCAGGCCGAACAGACCGCCCTTTCCACCCTGACCGCCATCATGGGCCGCACGGCAGCCTATACCGGACAACTGGTAACCTGGGAGGAGATGATGAAATCTGACATGCAGCTCGGGCCCAAAGAGATGGTCTTCGGGCCTGTAGATATGAAATTTGAGGTGCCGGTTCCGGGTACGCCGCCAAATGTCTGAATCAGAATTTTCAGAATTAAAGAATTAACAGGATTGAAATTGTATCATTATTTAACATTTCAAACATATACAACTAATTCATGAAAGGCCAACGACATTTCACGCTTTTTTATAGCACCCAAGATATGACTGGATATCCACAATTTCACAATCACCCAACTCGTCCCCTTCGTCCAAGTCGTCTCGGTCTCATCTTCCCATTTTCTCATCTTCTCAGCGCTTAATTCAAACGTTTCTAACAACTTAAACATTTCAAACTAATAATTATGACAAACTCAAACAGAAGATCTTTTTTAAAGAATTCGGCTGTTGCATCGGTGGGAGCCTTGGTACTTCCACAGATCATCCCCTCCACCGCGATGGGGATGGGCGGCAAACTGGCGCCCAGCAACCGGCTCGTCATGGGCGCCATTGGTACCGGCTCCCAGGGCAAAAGCAACATGCGCGACTTCCTTGAACTCAACAAAGAGGTTCAATTTGTGGCCGTTTGCGATGTCGACACCAACAACCTGCAAAAGGCAAAAGCCCTCGCCGACGGTGCCTATGTCAACAACGATTGCCGCACCTACGGCGACTACCGCGAATTTCTGGAGAAGGAGAAGCTTGATGCCGTCTGCATCGCCCTGCCCGACCACTGGCATGGGATTATCTACACAGCCGCCGTCGAAAAGAAATTGCATGTATATGGTGAGAAACCCATCTGCCGCACCATCCGTGATGGTCAAACGATCGTGAAGGCAGTACAAAAAAATAAAATCACCTGGCAAACGGGAAGCTGGCAAAGGTCCAGGCCTAATTTTCACCGGGGCGCCGAACTGGCTATCAATGGCCGGCTTGGAAAAATCCACCACATCGAAGTGGGTCTTCCCAACGGCAACAGGGGCATAGGAACGCCGCCGGTCCAGGATGTTCCCAAAGAGCTGAACTGGGACATGTGGCTCGGGCCTGCACCCAAGGTTGCCTACCGCGGAGTAAGCCACTGGAACTGGCGCTGGATCCTCGAATATTCGGGCGGTCAGCTAACCGACTGGGCCGGTCACCACATCGACATCGCCAACTGGGGCGCCGGACTGGAACATACCGGACCGGTGGAGATCGTTGGAGAAGGTGTCTACCCAAGGGAAGGCATTTACAATGTGCCGGTCGAGTACGACTTCAATTGCAAATATGCCAACGGCATCGAGATGAGGGTCTGCAATGAAGCCCGCCTCGAAAAAGGTTCAGGCACCACCTGGTATGGCGACAAAGGCTGGATTCATGTCAACCGCGGAGAGACCTTGTTTGCATCCGATCCCAAAATCCTGGAAGAGGTGATTGGGGAAAACGAAATACACCTGATCAAAAGCGACAACCACTGGCAAAATTTTGTCAACTGTGTTCGTTCAGGTGAGAAAACCATCGCCCCAGTCGAAGTAGCATACAGGGCCATATCCGTTGCACTGCTTGGTGAAATCGCCATGCAAACCGGTCAGAAGATTCAATGGGATCCTGATAAGGAAGAGATCATCGGTAATCCAATGGCTGCACGCCTGCTGGATCGTCCCTATCGCGCACCCTGGCAACTTCCAACAATTTAAATCATGAAAATATTACACAGAGTTTCACGGAGGTAACACAGAGTTACACAGAGAAAAGGATTTTTTTCCTCTGTGTAACTCTGTGACTTCTCTGTGCTACTCTGTGTAAGAATTATAAACGTACAAATCAAGATTCATTATGAAAAAAAGATATTCGCTTCTCCTGCTGCTTGCAGGGTTTTTCCTCCTCCAGTCGTGCCAGGAGAACAGGGCCTACAGGGCGCTGATCGTTACCGGACAGAGCAACCACAACTGGCAGGCCTCCGCCACTATTCTAAAAACAATCCTGGACCAGACCAAACTCTTTTCCACCGACATTGCCCAGACCCCGAAAGAGAAGGGCGACATGAGCAATTTCCATCCCAATTTCAGCAAGTACTCCATCGTGGTGATGGATTACAACGGTGACTCCTGGCCGGAAGCAACCAAAACCGCCTTCCTGGAGTACGTGAAGAACGGCGGTGGCGTCGTGATCTACCACGAAGCAGACAACTCCTTCCCCGACTGGAAAGAATACAACGAAATCATCGGATTGGGTGGTTGGAACCATCGTTCCGAAAAGGATGGTCCCTATGTCTATTACAGCAAAAATCAACTTGTAATAGATACTGTCAAGGGCTCAGCCGGATCCCACGGTCCACAGCACGAGTACCTGGTAAGGGCCAGAAAAGCAGACCATCCCATCCTGAAAGGACTACCGGTTGCATGGATGCATGGAAAAGATGAATTGTACAGCACCCTTCGCGGCCCGGCAAAAAACATGGAGATCCTTGCCACCGCCTACGCGGATACCGCCAAAAGAGGGACAGGGCGCGATGAGCCTATGCTGATGACCATCACCTACGGCAAAGGACGGATCTTCCATACAGCCATGGGACATGTCGGCAAAGACGCCACCCATCCCGCCACCGAGTGTGTCGGATTTATCGTGACGCTCCAGCGTGGCGCCGAATGGGCAGCCTGCGGAAATGTGACCCAGACCATCCCTATCGATTTTCCGAATGTGGCGGGTTCAGTCTCCAGACCGGAGTACAAGGAGGTAACCCTAACAGAGGATCTCGACAAAATCGCTGCCTATACCATTGACAAAAGCACCAAATACCTGACCGACCTGCAGGCCAGAATCCGCCAGGTAAGTGGCAATCCTGCCGCCTTGCTTGATCTCGAAAAACAGATGGTCAGCATTCTGAAAGAAACAGGTGCCACCGTTGAAGGGAAAAAACTGATCCTGAAAGAACTCGCCTGGATGGGTTCAGACTATTGCATCCCGGCCGTTCAGGAACTTCTCAAAAACGATGAATTGAAAGACGCGGCAACCTTTACATTGGAAAGAATGAAAGGGCCCAGAAAAATTTGAGACTCATTTAATTATTACACAGAGTTGCATAGAGAAAAACTGAGTTTCATAACTTGTCCCGATTAATCGGGAGAGAAGAATAAGAACTAATCTTCGGATTTGAAAACCTCATTTTTCTCAGGCAACCTTAGTAGAAAGTATTGGAATATTGAAAACCAGAACTTTATTACCTTATTTCCATGATGATTTCAGATTTTAATTCTGATTAATATCTTCAATAATAAGGTAATAAGGTTAAATATTATCGGGAGGTTTGTTTTCGACTAAGGTTACATGTTCAAAATAAGGTTTAACAAATCTTCATTTCCTTCCTTATTTTTCTAAATTTGTTACTCCGTGTAACTCTGTGTTGCCTCTCCCGACTAATCGGGACAAGTTGTGCTACTCTTTGTAACATTTTAAAACGCTACCAAGCATGTTCTCCCTGATCATCCCAGTCTACAATGAATCGCAACTGATCGACGATCTGGTTGCCCGGGTCGTTGCCGCCGTAAAAACTTTTGCCGGCGACTACGAACTGCTCTTTGTTGACGATGGGAGTACCGACACGACCGTGGAACAGCTTTTGAAACACCGTCTGCAGAACAAAAAAATCAAAATCATCTCCCTCTCCAAAAATTTCGGTCACCAGGCGGCTTTCACTGCCGGACTTGAACACGCAACCGGAGATATCGTAGCCATGATGGATGGCGATCTGCAGGACCCGCCGGAGCTTCTGGCAGAGATGTATGCCAAAATTACAAAGGAGGGATACGACATCGTAAGCGGGAAAAGGACCGGACGAAAGGGAAAAAACCATCGTACTTTTTATACGTTCCTCTTCCACCTGCTTTTCAAAAATATAGGCGGTCTCGAAAACATGGAGAATGCGGGCAACTTCTCGATGATGACGCGTGAGGCGCTGCAAGCCCTCCTATCCCTGAAAGAGAAAGTAAGGTATATGCCCGGACTCCGCTCGTTCATTGGCTTTAACCAGGGAACTGTCGATTACATCCGTGATGACAGGGCGCATGGCGAACCAAAAATGAGCCTCTCCAAACTCTTTGCCCTGGCCACCGATGCCATCTTCTCATTTTCCAGGTTTCCCATCAGGTTGTGTCTCTGGCTCGGCTCGGTTGGCACCATCGTTTTTCTGTTGGCAGGAATTTATGTACTGGTAGAAAAGATTCTGGGCCTGGCCGTACTTGGATGGTCATCCACTTTGTTGAGCATCTATTTCCTGGGCTCCATACAGCTCATCTTTCTCGGCATCGTGGGCGAATATGTTTTTCGCATTTACAAGGAATCCCAAAACCGACCGATCTATTTTATCCGAAAAATCCATGAAGAGGAGACGAAGGTTTAACCACAAAGGTCACCAAGAAATGGCACAAAGGCTGCGAAGTAATCAAATCCAGAAAATCGTTTTGTGTCCTTCGTGCATCCTTCGGGTCCTTTGTGGTTAAATGATAATCGCTTAATCCACGAAATTCAATACATTTGGATTTATAAAATCACCGGATGCCACCGCCCATCTACCCCATCATCTACCGTCCTCGCACCGGCAAGGACAAAATTGCCAGAGGTATCTTCGACCTATGCGCCGGATTGCTGCTGGTTTTTATCTTGATGGGCAGCAAAGAGGCGGGCATCTCGGGCGATGAGGAGGTCCACTTCCGGCAATCCGAAAAGGTATACAACTATTTCGCCTCCGGCGGTACCGACCAAAGTGCCCTCGATACACCCACCTCCCACCTCAAATACTATGGCCAGTCGTTCGACAACATCACCACCATCCTGATCCGTTGGTTCAACATCGACGACATCTACACCTTCCGCCACCAGATGAACGGCCTGGCCGCCTGGCTATGCATCGTACTGGCGGGATTTCTGGCGGTTTGGCTTTCCGGGTACGGCGCAGGAATCCTCACCCTCTTCCTCTTTGCCCTCTCGCCAACTTTTCTGGGCCACGCGCAGAACAACCTCAAAGACATCCCCTTCGCCTTGGCCTACCTGGCCGGCACACTCTTCCTGCTAAGATGGCTCTTCGCGGAAAAGAGGAACTGGAAAAGCGCTATTCCCCTCATTTTATCGATCGCTTTCTGCATCAGCATTCGTCCCGGCGGACTGCTCCTTATCTGCTATGTGTTGCTTTTTGCCGCCATCCTGGAGTTCAAAACCTACCGGGAAACTGCTAAAATCAACATTGGCACACTAAAAAACAAACTAACGTGGATCGCCGCGATCCTGCTTATCTCCTACCTGTTGGGCAACCTCCTCTGGCCCTACGTTTTGCTCAATCCAATCACCGGTTTCTGGAAATCGTACAACGTGATGACGCAATTCCCCACCACCATCCGTCAAATTTTCGAAGGCAGACTGGAATGGTCCGACTGGATGCCCTGGTACTACCTCCCAAAACTGATGCTGATCACCATTCCGCTACTGGTCTGGGCCGGTATCCTTGCCTTTTTTGCCGTAGCCGGGAATGCCCTGAAGCAAAACTGGCTCAAATATGGCTTCCTGATCTTCACCATCCTCTTCCCGATCCTCTTTGTCATTTACGAACAATCCAATCTTTACGGCTCCTGGCGACATTTCCTGTTCGTCTATCCCAGCATGGTGGTGTTAGCAGCCATCGGACTCTGGCAACTGCTCAACCATTTCAAATCGAAACTGGTTCGCGGATTGGTCATCACGGTAGTATTGTTGCTGGCAATTCATCCTCTCAGCTTCCTGGTAAGGAATCATCCTTATTATTACCTCTATTACAATCAGTTAACCGGAGGATTGAAAGGGGCGTACGGAAAATACGAAACCGATTATTACTACCACTCCATCCGCGAAGGGTCTGAATGGCTGATCAAATACCTGAAAACCAACCATCCCGGCGACAGCCTGAAGGTGGCCACAAATTTCCCGGCCGACTGGTTTTTTCGGAACGAGAAAAAGCTGGCTGTCAAATATTTTCCATGGAACGAACGATGTCAGCACGACTGGGATTATTATGTAGTGGCCAACAGCTATATTTCACCCGCGCTGCTAACGAATAAAATGTGGCCTCCGAAAAATTCCATTAAAATCATATATGCCGATGATATCCCGATTTGCGCTGTGGTCAAGCGGGAAAGTAAGCGGGATTTTCTAGGTTACTTATCCATTCAGCAGGAACATCTCGAGGAAGCCGTCAAATATTTTGAAGAAGCCGTGAAAAAAGATTGTCAGGATGAACTAATCTTTTTTAATTTTGCGTCGGTCTATTACACTGTGAGTGATAAAGTAAAAGCGATGTCGCTCCTCCAAAAAGGGTTGGAGATCAACCCTGAAAGCGAGCAGATCCTGATGTTTCAGGCAAATATTTATGCCGAAAACGGGGAGAAGGAGAAGGCCGCAACTTTGTACAAACAGGTGATCGGCCTCAACCGGAAATATTTCGATGCCTATCCGCCGCTGGCAAAGATCCTTGTCGAAAGGAAAGAGTTGAAAGAGGCACGTGCATTGCTGAAATCCTGTCTGACCATGAATCCCGGATTCAAGGCTGCCTACGCCGCATTGGCCGACAGTTACCGGGTAAGCGATCCGGAGGTGGCGAAGAAGTATGATGAATTGGCTAAGGAATGACGGAGAGACGGAAATGACGGAGGGACTAGGATGACTTGGACGACTAGGACGAATGGGACGAAAAGACTTAGGGACCAGGAGACTGGGAGAGTGGAACCCCGGAGTTTGAAGAAATGAAACGGAGAGAAGATGAAGCAGTAAAAATGAGAGGGTGAGAAAATGTGAATGGTAGGATACACTTTGTAAAATTGTAGTTTTTTCTACCACGCTGTTGAACCGGTTCAAAACCTTCCCCGGAGGGGATACATGTTGGTAGCCCAGGGTAAAGCGACAGAGGAGCGACACCCTGGGTTAAGGAATGTCAATTGAACACCGTCCGCGATAGCATCTGGAAAATACTGAAAATATTTCTATCGGACGAAAGGAGTAAATGACGGTGAAGGAGGAGAAAGGGCGAATGGAAAACTTTGTATTTCACCAATTCTGGGGTTTTACCACGAAGTGGTTAAATGTCAATAGCCCCGGGTGGAGCGGAGCGGAACCCAGAGTTGCGTATGCAGGGAGTTCACCGTCCGCGGTAGCATGCACGAAGCAATGTATGGTAAGGATTCCGGTCCCTGAGCTTGTCGAAGGGCGGACGGAAGGAACAAATATTGAAAATTGAGAATTAGAGACGTTATTAACGATTAGATACAAACAAACATAAAATTACTAGAATGAAAAAATCCATCATCCGTTTGGCGCTGGCATTTGTCCTGATGCTGAACATCGCAGGAGTTGCATTGGCTCAACAAGCAACCGCACAAAAAGACACCATCAACGCCGACAAAGCCGCCAAACCCGTCTTCTATGATGCCGCTGAGGAGAAGACCGAAAGCGGTTCGAATACTGCCATGTATATCGCTATCGGAGTGGTTCTGGGCGGCGGGATTATCTTTATGATACGGAAGAAAAAAAAATAAGGGATTCGTTTTGATCAAATTCCTACTTCACTCAACAGATTGCTTCGCTTTGCTCGCAATGACGGTACGCTAATGACCATTGGTTGTATGCTATGGGCGCCATTCCCATCAATTGTTCATAAAATGCACCGTCATTGCGAGGAGGAACGACGAAGCAATCTGTCACCTACCACTAATCTAAATATAGGCACTTCTTGCTCCTGGGCACCGCCTCCCCTATCACCGCCGACTCTGGCAAGCCCGCTTTTTTTAATGCCCCGAGCACTTCGTCCGCAATTTTTGCCGGCACCGCCATCAGCAATCCACCGGAGGTTTGGGCATCACAGCAAAGCATCTTTCTTTCATATTCGAGTGAGGTTCCGAAGACCGTACTCTCCTTCACAAATTCCAGGTTTCTGAATGCCGCTCCCGGGATGCACCCCTCTTTCAGTAAGGACAATGCTTCTGGATAATGTGGTAACAATTTCGAATCTATCCTGATCGTCACTCCGCTTGCCTCCGCCATCCGCATAGCATGGCCCAATAGCCCAAATCCGGTGATGTCGGTAGCCCCTTTCAAATTGTACGCCTGCATCACCTCCGCGCCACTTTTGTTCAGCAATTTCATATAGTCCAATGCTTTTTGCACGGTTGCCTCATCCGTCATTCCGTTACGTTGTCCGGCAAGAATCACCCCCGATCCCAGCGGTTTGGTCAGTATCAACACATTCCCTGCCCTCACTCCCGAATTTGTGATGAGCCTGTCGGGATGAACCGTTCCCACCACCGCCAAACCGAACTTGGGAGGATAATCTTCAATGGTATGCCCCCCCAGCACCAAAGCGCCAGCCTCGGCTACCTTGTCGTGACCGCCCTGCATGATCTCCCTAAAAACTTCGAGCGGCATCTTTGCAGCTGAGAACATCATCAGGTTCAGAACCAACAACGGCGTTCCGCCCATGGCATAAACATCGCTCAGCGCGTTGGCCGCGGCGATCTGCCCAAATTCGTACCCATCGCTGCAAACAGGGGGGAAGAAGTCGGTGGTATAGATCAGGGCTGTCTCGTCGTTCAGCTTGTAAACACCTGCATCATCGTGGGTTTCAATCCCGACCATCAGATTGGGATGCTCCACTTTGGGCAGCTTCGCCAGGATCTCACCCAACTGCACCGGGGACAACTTGGCTGAACAACCACCCTGCTCAACCGTAGACAAAAGATCAAAATCACTCATGGCGACAAAAATAATCAATAAACCACTGCCCTACCACAAATGGCACAAACGAACACAAATTAACCCCGGCTAACCACTGATTTCAAAAACTACACAGATTAAAAACCCTTCAAATATTTCAAACCCACTATAACCTGACCCTAACCACAAATGGACACAAAAGGACACAAATAAAAGCGCTCCCTGAAAGATAATAAATGACAAATAATTCGTTTATTTAATTCATTTACTGTAACTTGTATATAAAATAAAATTCTTATAATAGTAACAGTATGGATGAAGAATACATTTTCAAGGAGGAATGCTATCAAATAATTGGTTGCTGTATGGAAGTTCATAATCAACTAGGAGGAGGATTTCGGGAAGCGGTTTACCAGGAAGCCCTTGAACTGGAATTTATCGAACAGGATCTTCTCTACCAAAGGGAAAAGAAAATGAGAATAAAATACAAGAAGCAAATTCTCAAGAAAAAATATTTTGCCGATTTTCTCTGTTTCGATGAGATCGTTGTAGAGCTAAAAGCCGTTACCGAACTGACCAATATCCACAAAGGACAACTTTTTAACTATCTGAAAGCCTCAGACAAAAGACTTGGAATGCTAATCAACTTTGGTCCCGAAAAACTCGAGTACAAACGGTTTATTTTCTAATTTTTATTCTCACCATATCAAACCCACATCCCATACAGTTCCATTTGTGTTAATTTGTGCAATTAGTGATAAGGCTGGGGTTAATTTGTGCCCATTTGTGTCCATTTGTGGTTAGGGCAGTCTCATTTGTGTCCATTTGTGCTATTTGTGGTAAGCGCCGGATTAATGGTTTTAAAACTCTACTTTCACATTCGCCGACCCGTTAAAGTTACTGACCCATACCGATTCAGTCTCTGCATCATAAATCCCGCCAGATACTTTAACCGCATTTTTTCCTTCGGGATGAGGTAGGCGAATGATCACATCGTGTGGTTTGGTTCCGGAATCGCAGACAATGGTTGCTTCAATGAATCCGGCTTTTGTGTTTGAAGTGACCTGCAAGGAGATGGGGCCAAAATAACTGACCACATTTTTCAGTCTGATCTGCTTCCCGTCTTCCATCCATTTGCGGGGTATTCCGGGCAGTAATTTTAAGGTTTGGCCCTCTTCGAGGTACAACATCCATCTTGTCTCCATCAGAAACCACCCTTCTTCATGTGTTTTATGAGAACTAACCTGGAAAACATGTTCCCAAAAAGTGTAGGTTTCACGGTCTGCAAGTGCAGAGAATGTGTTGTAATAAGTTTTTATGAAGGGCTTTGTTAGACCAAGTTTCAACTGAACCCAGTTGTGCCGGCTGTAATAGGGTTGACTAAAGGCGGCATTTCGCTGATAAAACAATTCGCGGTGATAATCCAGCATCATTTTTGAGACTTGGTCATTTGGCGCAAGTACCTCACAAAAAACCAGATACAACGGCCCCAACAACACATCCGGGACCGTAACCGTTCCATGCGAGAAAAAGGTTTCGGGAGTGATATGCAACGCCCTGAGACCCGCCGCCTCCGTCCAGGGTGGTACGGTAGGACACCATCTGCCATCCCCAAGAGGAACAACCGGGGAATTTGAAATACTGTTCATCAATGAGACGCGGATGTCCTGCTTCCATGCTTCAGCCTCCTGCTCCAATCGCCTTGATTGTTCTGCATTAATATTCCTCAGCATTTCTGCCACACGACTGATCCCCAAATAAGCATAAGCGTTGAGCATATATTGATGAAACGGATCTTCCGGATCGGCTACTTTCCCTGCAATCATCCCATATCCTTTCCCCAACAACTCTTCTTTCTTATTCTTCGCCCTCCATTGGATCAAAAAATCGCATGCTTTTAACAATTTGGGTTCAACCTGTTTCACCCACTCCTTATCCCTGGTGTAACGGAAATATTCTCCAATGCTCCAAAGCGCTGCGCCTGTTTCAACCATGTATCCGCCAAAATTCTGAATCATCCCGTCCTCATGCTGTTTGTCCAGGAAGAAAGCGATGGACCTGCGGGCCATATCGGCCAATCCCATCGAATTATAGAACTGCACGATCGGAGAACTTTCGGTACCAATGGGAGAATATACGCCGATGGTTGGGGCCAGCATGCCACCGGGCTCTTTCCCGTATGTGATCAAGTCGAGATGCAGCAATCCCGCTTGAATCATTTCATTGATTCTAGGTTCGGGTACACTTATATGTGCGGCTTTATCCAGTTTTGACTTCCAAAACAGCCTGCATTCATCAAATCTCGAATCGAACGATTGTTTGGACAATTCTAGGGCTCTCTCTTTGGATATTGGGGAATGAGGAAGATAAAATTCGAATACCGCTTTTTCATTCGGTTTTAACAATACGGCAATCTCTTCATCATGCAAAGGCTGCCCGTTCAATTTGGAGATTCCAAAGATTCTGCCTGATGAAAAAGAAGAGAAACCGTTTTCCTTGTTAAACGAGTAGTCAATTTTTTTCGCCAATCCTGCCGCAACTGACCGCACTGTCTTAAACCAGGCATAACGTGGTACAGATGAGCGATTAATGGCTTCGTTTCGATAATACAAAACCGTGGTTTCCGCTTTATTGTTTTCCTCTTCGAGCCTTGGTTGGACAAGTTCCTCCTGCTCCTTCGTAAGCATATGCCCCCTGCTGAACCTGTCCGCAACCAAAAAATCGGTGCCAATAGGTGATTGGGCAGTTAATATGGACTTTTCCAACGAAACAAATGCGGTCGAACGGTATTCAATGTCCTCATCCGTCAGGGTCGTATGGAGAATAGGAAGCACGCCATCTTCCAGCCGTCGGGGACTGTTTATTGCTACACCCTGACCACGCCCGGCGATGTAAGCGTATTCCACAGCCCTGTTTTCCAATTCAGGTAGCAAAACCGGGGAATAGGAATTGCCAGGCCTGACCATGTTCATCTCACTTTTGGGATTCGTACGGTTATCCGACAATTCGAAGATGCGCATATCACGGCTGATGCCCAACCAGGTGGGACAGGGTTGATTTCGTGTATGCACGGCTGCGGAATCAAAGGATTCTTCCGGTTCATCGGCTATTTGTTGCAGCTTGCTTTTCAAATTGCGATGCTTTACCGCTGACTCGATCTGAGCATAACTCCGCAGATCGTCAAATGGTGTTACTGCAACTCGATATTCGGGAATGTAAATCGGATATTCTTTGTCAACATCCCGAAGAAAAAAAGAAAATGGGTTTTGATCCGTCCTGACGGTTACGACTGTAGCGCCATTGCCCGGGTTGTTCTGAACATTCGATAAAGTAGCAACGATGCGCACCCCACCATTCGATTTTATTTCAAATGAATTCCCTTTGATTTTTCCCTTTCCCGTAACAATTTCAATCTTTAACAGTTTCCCGTTCAGGACTTCAATGGTCCCTTTGGATGAACCTTTTTGCCATTCAATGGCAATTTTCTGATTGCCTGGATTTATGCTGGTTTGACCAATAACATTGAAAGAACAGCATATCAATACGAATAATCCTATCAGAAAAAGTCTCAATGTTCTCATTGATCGATAAATTTAGTGTGCATGCTATACCTTGGCCTTCTGACAAAGTTTTTAAGAATGGATAGTTATCCCAAGACAGCCTATGGAATCAACATATTTCCCGAAATCCTAACTTAATGAACAGTTTGGTCGCATAAATTTAATCATTCGAACTTATCAAAATAGTCTGAAGCAGGATTTTCAGACATTAGCCACCAATGTTCACCTCAATCCCATGCTCCCTTAAAATATCCATTGCTTCTTGTTGCCTCTCTTGGGTCGGTTCTTCAAGTGATACAAACGCCTCTCCCCGTCCCAGTTTCTGGTATTTGGTCTGCGCGATCTTGTGGTATGGCAGCAAATTCACCGCGATCTTCTTCCCCGGTAACGAGGCTATAAATCGTGCCGTCTCGGTGATATTCCCCTCATCATCGTTCACCCCGCCAATCAGTGGAATCCGGACATTGATGCACGCCCCACTCTCCGCCAGTATCTTGAGGTTCTCCTGGATCTTCCCGTTGGCAGCCCCCGTCCATTGGCGGTGCCGGTCGGAGTCCATTAGTTTGAGGTCGTAGAGGAAGAGGTCCGTCCGTTTGGCTACCTCCAGCAGAATATCCTTGTTCACCAAACCCGCCGTATCCACTGTGGTATGAATTCTCCGCTCCCTGCATTCATCCAGAAGCCTTACCAGGAAGTCGGTGTGCAGCATTGGCTCCCCGCCGGAAAAAGTCACTCCCCCGCCCGACTGCTCGAAGAAGATCCGCTCCTTTTCAATCTCAGTCATGATTTGCTCCACCGTCATCAGATTGCCCGACAGCTCGCTCGCCTTCGTCGGACAAACGGCCGCGCAGGCGCCGCAAAGCTGGCACAATGAGGCATCCGTAACGATTCCCTCGGCCGTTAAGGTGAGCGCCCCGTTGGGACAGGCAGAAACGCAGGTGCCGCACCCGATGCACCTGGCCGGCACGTACATCCGCTCTTGAGCCGCCGAAATGCCCTCAGGGTTGTGGCACCAGGCACAGTTCAGGTTGCACCCCTTCAAAAAGATGACCATCCTGATCCCCGGACCATCGTGGATCGCGTAACGCTTGATGTCGAAGACCAAACCACCTTCTCTGGATTTTATCATGATCATACTTCAGATTACACAAATTAAAAACCCTTCAAATATTTCAAACCCACTAAAACCTAGCCCTACCACAAATGGCACAAATGAACACAAATTAACCCCGGCTAACCGCTTATTACCCAGATTAAAAACTGATGAACACAGATGAATCCCATTTCCTACCACAGATTACACAAATTACACAGATTAACAGGAAGAATGTTGTGGTCGTCCCAGTCGTCCTAGTCATCCCAGTCATTTCCCCGTTTCCCCGTTTCAATCCTTCAACCTTCGGAGTTCCACTCCTCCACTCCCCCAGTCCCCTAGTCCCCTAGTCCCTCCGTCATCTCCGTCATCTCCACTCCCTCCGTCCTTCTTCAAATCCCGCAATTCTCCGTCCTCTCAATCACCTCCCTTTGCAAATCCCCGTTCATATCATTGAAATAATCGCTGTACCCGGCCATCCTCACCATCAAATCCTTGTAATCGGAAGGGCATGCCTGGGCGGCCAGAAGGGTGGCGGTATCCACGATGTTGAACTGCACATGGTGGCCGCCCATGGTGAAGTAGCTGCGTATCAAATGACCCAGCTTCACCATGTCCTCCTCCTTCTTCAGCAGACTGGGGAGAAAGCGCTGGTTGAGCAGCGTCCCGCCCGATTTCACCTGATCGAATTTGGTGAGCGACTTCATCACCGCCGACGGACCGTGGGTATCCGCGCCATGCGAGGGAGAAGTGCCGTCGGAGATCGATTTCCCCGCCAACCGGCCGTTGGGGGTGGCGCCCATCACCTTGCCGAAATAGACATGGCAGGTGGTCGAGAGCATGTTCAGGTGGTACCGTCCGCCCGGCTTGATGTTCGGTTTCCCGTCGATCGCCTGCACCAGGTCGTCGTACACCCGCACGGCAATCGAATCGGCATATTCATCATCGTTCCCGAAGAAGGGAGTGCGGTTCATGATGGTCTGGCGCAATACCTCTTCCCCTTCGAAATTGTTCAGCACGGCCTTCAGCACCTTGTCAATCGGGAAGCGCTGCTCCTCGAAAACATGTTTCTTCAGCGCCGCCATGCTGTCGGTGGTGGTGCCCAGTCCGCAGCACTGGATGTAGCTGGTGTTGTAACGCGGTCCGCCGTCGTAGTAATCCTTGCCGCGCGCCATACAATCGTCGATCACCACCGAGAGGAAGGGCGCAGGGGCATATTTGGCAAACATCCGGTCGATGTAGTTGCTCACCCGCATCTTCATGTCGACCACGTAGTTAAGCTGTTTCAGGAAAGCCCCGTATAGCTCCCCATAATTTTTAAACGTGCGCGGATCACCGGTTTGCAACCCTACCGTGATTCCGGTAACCGGATTGATCCCGTTGTTGAGCGTTACCTCTAAAATTTTGGGCACATTGAGGTAGCCGGTAAGCAGATAGGCCTCCTTGCCAAAGGCCCCCACCTCTATGCAGCCGCTGCATCCCCCCTCTCGGGCATCCCGCAGCGATTTCCCCTGGCGCAGCAGCTCGGCCACATAGACATCCGGATTGAAGACCGAAGGGTAGCCATGACCCTGCCGGATCACCTTTGTGGCAGCCAGCAGAAATTGATCGGGCGTCTGGTTGCTGATATGCACCGAGAAGCCCGGCTGCAGGATGTGCAGCTCCTCGGCCACCTCCAGCAAAAGGTAGGAGAGTTCGCTTACGCCGTCGCTGCCGTCGCTCCTGACGCCCCCGATGTTGATGTTGGTAAAGTCGTTGTAGGTACCGCTCTCGCGCGCCGTGATCCCCACCTTGGGCGGGGCCGGATGGTTGTTCACCTTGATCCAGAAACAGGAGATCAGCTCCTTCGCTTCATCGCGCGTCAAAGTTCCGTCCGCCAGTCCCGCTTCGTAAAACGGGGCGAGGTGCTGGTCGAAGTGACCGGGGTTCATCGCATCCCAGCCGTTCAGTTCAGTGATGGTGCCCAGGTGCACGAACCAGTACATCTGGATCGCCTCCCACAGGTTGCGCGGGGCATTCGCCGGAACCCACCTGCACACTTCGGCAATCTTCAGTAGCTCCGCCCTCCGCCGGTCTAGCTGGCTTTGCTGGCTCCGCTGGTCGGGATTTGTAATCCCGGCCATTCCCTCCACTTGCTGGTCGGGATTTGCAATCCCGACCATCTCCTCCGCCATCTTCTCCGCCAGTTCCGCATGCCTTTCCGCGAACAAAATCACCGCGTCGCACGAGATCTCCATCGCCTTCCACTCCTCCAACTTGTCGGTGGCTTCGGGGTCGTTCAGATAATCGATCGAAGCCAGGTTGGCCGCGATCTCCCGCTTGTAATCGAGTATCCCTTGTTGGTAGATCTTTCCATCCAATGCCGTATGCCCCGGAGCGCGCTGCTCCATAAATTCGGTAAACATGCCCGCCTCGTAAGCCAGCCGCCACGCTTCCGGCACATGGGAGAAGATCCGCTCCCGCTGGGTCTTGCCCGCCCAGAAGGGAATCACCTCCGTGCGGTAGGTCTCGATATCCGCTTCGCTGATGGTGTAGCGCTGCAAGTCGCGGGTGTTGAGCACATTCAAATCCTCCACGCTGTGGCAGGTCAGCTCGGGAAAGGTGGGCACGCATTTGGGCCGCGGACCCCTTTCGCCCACGATCAGCTCTCCTTCGCCCAGGTAGATCGCCTTACGGGCACAGTGATCGTAAAAATTGGCTGCCCGCAGCACCGGGATAGACATTTTGCCAAAGTTCTCCTTGTAAAACACCGTTTCGTGCAGCGCCCTTTCGATGGAGAGGGAGGGTTCCGTTTCGACACTCAGTTTCCGGAGCTGCTGGATTCGCCGGTTCATTCCCGGACCTTCGGAATGCTCCATTTCCGGGTAAAAATTTCCTTCCCTGGCCGCCGGCCGCTCGGGAGTAATATTGTGGGTAGATATTTTTTCGAACATTTTTCGGATAGTTTATTCGTGGACTGGGATGACTTGGACGAAGGGGACGACTAGGACGATGAGAAAATGGGACTGGATCCGAGCGTGAGAAGATGGGAAGGTAGGAAAATGAGACTGGACGCTAAACTATTGATCCCTGATGAAATGGTTCCTATGTTGGGTGAAGCGATTACTTTCCACTCTCAACTCTCAACTTTCAACTAAAAAGTCATTGGGGAAACCACTGCCGCCATCTTACCTCTCCTCCCGGAAACGTCGGGGCTGAAGCCCCTCCTAGTGGTAAAACATCAGGCAACTGAAGAGGCGCCGATAGGTTTTGACGAGGGTTGATATGGAAGTAATTGTTTCCATGATACTTTGACCAATAGTTTTTTGGTAAAGCAAAAATAAGGATAAAATGGAATGGATGGTGAAAATAGATGTTACAATTTTTATGTGGTCATCTTACATATTCACCGATGATGAAAGGTCGCCTTCACGTTGATAAAATACTTTTCCAACCCTTTTGATATAGTCAATAAAACTCGGATTGTTCAGCGAGTGAAAATCCACCAGGTCAACTTTATAGGGCAGCGAACTCTCTTCAAAGTCATTGTTCAGTCTTATAACCACTTTTGTACCTGCTAACTTGTTCATGATGGCCAAATCAATATCGCTGCCCGGTTTGCTTGTTCCTTTGGCACGGCTTCCGAAAATATGCACAACCAAGACCTCAGGGTATTTGCAAAAAATAGCCTGAATGGTCTGAATATCCCTTTCGGTGAGACCGTATGTATTTGAAAGATTATTCATTCAAATCCGCTAGCTGTTCTTGACCGCCTTCATCAACAAAGAACTGGTAAAGCATTTGCAGGGCCGGATAAACTTCATCCCGCAGAGCCTCCTCCGAAACCTCAAATTTGCTGCCACTGTAATCGTGTGATAATTCATTGCGGATATCCAACCCGTCAATCAGTACCTGGCCAAAATCAATAAGCCCGGCCCGTTGGGCTTCCCTCAGGGTATCTTTCGGTGAAGGTTTAAAAACAAATCCCTTTTCTTCGAGGTAATCTTTCATCACCTTCCAGGAAAGGTCGATGGTAAACTCAAAGCGTTGTATTAATCCATCGCGCTCCAACTCGTTCAGATTCTCCTGTTCCATGGCCTCCTTTAACTTAAAAAAGGCCATTTCATAGTTCTGAAAGCGTTGTTTCCAGCGGAGGTCATTATTTCCCATAATGCGAATTTACCATTTCCTTGTTTTAAATTGCAGGTAGTAGCAATGGGTATTTTTTGAACATTGCTTTCTTTGGCTAGTGAACCTTAAAAACGCACCCTTCTAAAGCCAACAGAGAAAGTTATGCTCCTCTTGACTAATTGTAAAACATCAGGCAACTGAAGAGGCGCCGGTATGTTTTGACGAGAGTGGTGCTGTATGTTGCTGTTTCCATGGGTAAAACGGCAAGATGATTTTTATTAAAAACAAAAATAGGGATAATTCGCTCATAACCCACCTTGGCAAGCCATTGTTTGAAGGGCTCTGCTTTGGGCGAAGGAATAGATTGGACTAATCGAAATACCTGCTGTGCTACCGGCAAGGGTTTTTCGTTTTTTTCCCGATTCGGTCTGCATTTCTACCTGGGGACAATTTGTCCCCAGGTAGAAATGTAATTCCTCATCCCTTTTCCTGATTTTTTTCAGGTAGTCTGTGGCATTGGCCGAATCAGTAAGTGCGGCTACAATATCCACCAAAGCAAAATACCATACTTCATTGACGCTGTCATAATAACGCCGAATGTGTTTGCTTTCAAATACGGCAACTGTTTCGTTGTAATCCATTGTAATTAAAAATTAATTCAGATACAGTTTGCTATCCTCATTTTACCATCTTCAGCCTGCATTTTCAACTGTCCCAATTTTTGGGACAGTTCACTTCCCTCTGACTGAAGTTTTGCTGGCTGTTAGGTTAATCCTTTTTGCTCTTTTGCTCCAATTCTTTGATGGCTTGTCGGAATTTGCAATGTGCATTTTTTGCACATTGCTTTCTTCGGCCAGTTCGCCCTCTTTACCGAGATAATCATATCAAGGTTATAATATATTACCGATTTCTCTTGCGTTTTCCCTTGATTTGCGCGGTGTTGAGTGGTATGTCGGAAATTCCGACATACCATATTTTCGTCAAGCTCCGCTTCCGAAAATACATTTTTAATGTGCTCTGTTATAGTAACTCTGCTTTTGTCAAATAAAAGAGCAATTTGTTTCTGATTCAACCAAACAGTATCATCCTCCAGCCTAACCTAAAGTTTTGTTTTGCCATCATCGGCAGTATAAAACAATATTTCCGATTGATTTTCCATAGCTTTTACCTCTGCTAAAGATCAATAATATACATCAAGCAACTGAAGATGCGCCTGTAGGTTTTGATAAGTGTTGATATGGAAATAGTTGTTTCCATGATACTTTGACCAATAGTTTGTTGGTAGTAGCAAAAATAAGGGAAAAATGGGAAGACGGTACAGATTATTGATCAAAAAATGACAGGATCTTTGCTATTTAAAATTCTAACTTACTCCAAAGAAATATTCTCTTACGTTTTTCAGTATTCAACTCTATATTGTTTTGATAAACAATGTTTTTTGAAAATAAGAAATTAATCCTTGCAATGGCTTCTAATGAGCTAATTAGTTTATATTCAATTAGCTTGTCAAATATCCAAAGCATTCCATGAAATTCAATGGCCTTTGATTTGGCATAATTTCTGACTGCTTTGTCACTGCTAATAACTTTCGCATCTAATTTATCAGCTAAAAAGATTACCGATTTATCATTGTCTGATAATGATCTTGGAAATTTTTCTTCCTGTATATGCGCTTTTTCTTCTGAAGTTAAATTATGAATAGTAAGCTTTCCAACAGAGCGATAAGCTTTTAGAATTTCTTTTTGTTCGGTGTACAATTCATTGAAAACGTCCAACGTAGTATGTATCTCTAACGGAAGTGAAAAAAATTCAGACGTTAAATGAAGTTCGATCAAATCGATAAATATACATGCATCAGTTACCGCTAACCTCATCCTATCATTAAACTTTTTGACCGAAACTCTGAGAGTTTCATGTTTTTTAATGACGCAGCCTTACTCATTGATATAATATCTTCAGCCAAGGCTCTGTATATTAACTGTTCAAATCTGCTGGAAGTTTCTTTCCCTTCATATGCATATGGCTCTTCGACTTTCCATCCCATTTGATTAATATATTGGTAATAGTATCTTTTATAATGCTCTGAGATAACATCCAATTCAGCAAAGCGATAAATCATAGCTTGTATTGATATACCATATTGTTCTTTTAAGAGTCCAAATTCCTGAATAGAGATTCTATTTCTTTTGTTCCCAATTTCCTTTTCTATAGCTTCTTTTGGAAAAAGCATTGCTCCTGCAAGTCGGTGACAGTATTTTTCTGCCAACTTGTCATCAATTTCATCTAATGGCAACAGAAGATGTCCTAATTCATGAAAAGCGGTAAAGCGCTTTCTGTCATTTGATTTTAATTTACCAGTATTTAATACGATAACAGGAATATCCTTTCCGTTTACCCAAGTCTGTAACCCATCAAATCCATCTTTTGCATCAAGCTCAAGAACTTTTATATTATTCTCCTCAAGTAATTCTGCAACGTTGGCGATTGGACCAACACCTAATCCCCATTTTTTTCGAATTTCTTTTGCAAAATTTTCTATGTCATCGGAAGAATTTATTTTCAAAAGAGGAGCAGGATGTTCAAATATCTTCTTTAATCCGAGTATTTCCTCCAATTCCAAGTATCTGCCAAGAACTTCCCTGGTACGCTCTATAATACTGTTTTGCTCTTTGGAAGGAAATAATTCCAATTTTCTAAAATTGATAGTTCCCAATTCGACAATAGTTTCCCGAGTAAAATAGTCTGGCCTTACATTTAGAGCTTCACATATAAGGTCCAACTTCTCACTATCCGGAATTACTTCTCCTTTCTCATACTTATGGAGAGCCTGGCGAGTAATATTATTGCCCAAGTTGTCCGAAAGATCTTGCAATGAAAACCCATTCATCAAACGGGCAGATTTAAATCGTTCAGCAAATAACTTATTCATAGAAATAAAATTTTACGTTGACAAAAATTAGGTCGCAAATATATATCAAATTTCCCATTTGTAAATGGATCCTTCTTATTTAAATGGATAAGATGATTTGTAAACAGATAAATAGGTGAGAATATTTTTTTATATTTTACGATGACAAATTGACAAATTTAGTTGACGTGGCATGTTTTTTGTTGTATATTTGTCAATCAAAGTTAATGAATTATAATGAGAAAAACAAATATTTTTAATACAAAATGCCGATAATAAAAAAACAAAAGTCCAATCATTAGTGGCTCTATTGATTGGACTTCGGGATAATTGTTTTCGACGACATACCTGAGGCTTATCACCTCATTGCTATCCCTGATTATTTTGTTGCGATACAAATATAGCAAATTCCATTTGCTGTGCAATACTTTCCATGCCAAGCCTGGTTAGATGAATCCTCCATACTAGCTTAAAGACGGTAGAGGCCACTAATTCCATTTTAATATTAATTAAATGAAAAGTTTAAAATTGATCATAAATGATAAGCACTTCGACTGGCAAGAACAGTACATATCAGGTGCAGAAGTAAAAAGGTTAGGTGAAATTCCTGATTCCGATTTAGTATTCCTGGCAATTAAGAAGCCTTGGGAAGATGAATTAATCGAAAATGTAACACGTGTTGATTTGGCTCGACCCGGAATAGAACATTTCTATTCTAAAAAACATGATGAGCATTTGCCGTTTAAAATAATTGTCAACGGCCGAGAAAAGGAATGGGGTTCGAGGACTATTTCCTATGAACAAGTATCTAAACTGGCATTTCCGGATTATTCCGAAAATAGTACTACGGTTTATACTGTCAGTTTTTCCAACGGACCGGGCCAAAACCCGGAAGGCACTATGGTTAAGGGTGATGAAGTTTATGTAAAAACCAAAATGATTTTCAATGTCACTCCAACTAATAAGTCATAGTCCTGATTTGAAGCAACTCAGAGATGAAGGTTTTGAAATAGAGGTGAAAGGTGGATATTTACTTATCCACCAAATCCCCTATGTAAACCACATAAAAGAAATAAAGCGAGGTATACTGGTCAGTGCCCTTGATCTGGCGAACAACAACAGGACATCGACTCCTTCGACTCATGTAATTTATTTTATTGGAGATTATCCTTGTAATAAAGATGGCAGTCCGATTGAAGGAATCAGGAACTCCTCAAATAATCAAAAGTTATTTGAAGGCGTGGAAGTCAATCATTTGTTCTCCAACAAACCAACAAACGGCTATTCTGATTACTATAAAAAGGTAACGAGATATGCTGAAATAATTTCGAATCCGGCAAAGTCCATTGATCCAACAATTACTGAGAAGACTTTTAAAGTAATTGTTGATGATGCCGAGGATTCTGTTTTTCAATATCTTGACACTAACTCTAGTCGGGCTAATATTGATTTTATCAATTCCAAGCTAAAAGGTCAGAAAGTTGGCATTATTGGATTGGGTGGGACTGGCGCTTATATCCTGGATTTAGTTGCCAAAACGCCTGTACTGGAAATTCACTTGTATGATGGAGACGATTTCCTTTTGCACAATGCCTTTAGGTCACCTGGTGCAGTATCCCAATCGGAATTGAATGCTAGAAGGACCAAAACAGATTATTACGCTTCAATTTACTCCAACATGCATCGATACGTGTATTCTCATGCCTGTTTTATCAGTGGATTTAACATTGAAGAATTAAATCAGTTGTCTTTTGTTTTCCTTTGTATTGATCGAGATTTGGTAAAAAAGGAGATTATGGAATATCTTCTACTAGAAAATATTCCTTTTATTGATGTTGGGTTAGGGGTTAATGTTGTTGATGATTCCTTAATTGGCTCAATTCGAGTTACCACTGGGACACTATTAAAAAACGATCATCTATTTCAACGAATCTCTTGTGGTGAAAATTTGGAAAATGAATATGCTTCAAATATTCAAATAGCAGAATTGAATTCCTTAAATGCCGTTTTAGCTGTCATCAAATGGAAAAAGCTTTTGGGCTTTTACCAGGATTTAAAGCTGGAACATAATTCAGTTTATTCAATTAATGCATCACAATTGACCAACGATGAATGTACAGCATAGATTTGTAGAATTCATTCCTGACGAATTGGAAGATGGCATATTGTACATCTCCCTTAAATATTGCACAGCCATACACAAATGTGTGTGTGGCTGTGGCAATGAAATTGTGACTCCAATTTCTCCAACAGATTGGCAGTTAACTTTTGATGGCAAAACTATTTCTTTGTATCCTTCTATTGGCAACTGGAATTTCAAATGCAAATCTCATTACTGGATTACCAACAACAAAATTAGGTTCGCGAGAAAATGGGAAATCTGCGATAATAAAATTAGAGGGAAGAAGAACTGGAAAAGGAAATTATATTTTAAAAATTTGTTCAACTTTCAACAATATCAAGTTTGATTTATTCTCCACGCTGGTGCTGATTTGCAATCAGCACCACTTAACAACGGATCTGGGATCCTAGGAAATACAGACCTATTTCCCTTTATCGTACCCAACAACAATTTTGAACAGTTGCTCAGAGAATGAGAAGATATCGTCCAGGAATTTAATTTCTGCTTTAACCTCTTTCTTGTTTTCATCTAAGGTAACGAAGTACTTCTTATTGCCATTCAGATAGAGCCGGCACAATGTTTTGCGGTTGTTGTCATCCAGCACAATAGCGAAATACGTTTGCGCATCCCGGTAGGAAATACGTTTTAAATCAACTTTTTGCCGAAGGATAGATTTGACTATCATAAAAGCCTCAATCTCCTCTTCCGTTGTTTCAACTTTGGCTTCCGGTTCCTTGACAAGTGCAACTGCCTGTTTTGCCTCCTCTTTGGCTACTTCATCCTCTTTGGTGAGCGCCGTTTTCAATCGCTCCGTGATCAAATCACTGATGTACTGCTGTACAGATTTTTTGGTCAGGTTCGTAAACAGTTCAAGTACTTTGGCGGTAATAACACTGGGATACACCTGTTTGGCGAAGAGCTTTACAAATTCAGGGGAAGGATTGTTCAGTTCTTGACCCAGAAGTTGCTTCAGTTCATTGGTGTACTTCAGCTCACTGGCGGTATTAACGATGCTGTCCACATCAAAATAAGATTTGTGGAATTTCTTCAGCTCCTCGATCTGGTTATCCTTGATTTCTGAGATGTTAAACTCCAGGAAGGGCTTCTCATCCATCTTGTTGGCATCTACCAGGTCGGAGTAGAAACGGTAGATAATACCATTGGTGAGCAAGCCAAACTTGGCTTTTGAGACATGGAAATAACGCAACAATTGTCCGTCATGAATACTCAGATTCGCTGCCCAATGCTTGCACTCTATCAAAATGGTAGGCTTCTTGTCCATGAAGATGGCATAGTCAATCTTCTCACCTTTCTTTAAACCAATGTCAGAGATAAACTCAGGTACAACCTCTGTCGGGTTAAACACATCATAACCAAGCGCCTGGATAAAAGGCATAATAAAAGCATTCTTGGTTGCTTCCTCTGTTTGAGTCTGGTCTTTTAGTCTTAATACGCGCTCGCCTAAGATTTTAATTTGGTCTTTGAAGTCCATGAGAAAAGTATTTTAAGGTTGGTTCTAATAGCTATATCTGAGGCAGCTAGGATTCAGATTAATAGCTTATTACAAACTTACAGAAAAATAAGCCAATTTGTTTTAAAAAGACCTAAATAATTTCATCCATGCTGTCGGTTGGTGCTGAAATGCAATCAACACCACTTAACAACGGATCTGGGATCCTTTTAAATACCTCTATAGTACATGCTGTGCCAGTACCTTTTGCACCTCATAAACATTCACCAATTTGTTGAATTGTTTTGTAATACTTGGCTGGGGCTCGCTGGAAATCCAGATTTTCAGTTCGGCATCCAGTTCGAATGTTCCGGCTGTCTCGACGCTAAACCTGGAGATACTTTTGTAAGAGATCGATTTGTACTCCGTCTTACTGCCTGTCACCCCCTGCTTATCGACCAAAATAAGCCTCTTGGTGGTGAAAATAAAGGTATCGCGAATGAGTTTAAACCCCAGTTCAATCTCTTCGCCTTCGGTCAAAAGCAATCCAAACTGCTTCATTAATTCGTCGTGGCTTACGGTACTGGCATTCCCCAGTATGGCAGAAAATAGTCCCATTTTTTTTCATGTTTTACAATCCTAATCTTTTAGCTTTGGTCCGGGCCGAACCCTTTCAGGCATTCTTCAACAAACTTGTTTTGGACGTTCGCGAAAGGTTAGTTGCGCGTTATTTTAATCATAAACTTACATAATATTATTTAATATCAAAGCATTAGGGTGAAACTTTACAAATGGGTGCAGAATGTGGTTGGTGCGGCTTAACAAATAAGGGTTTTCCAAATTTCCTCCAGCCTGGTCTACCCCTACTCCAATCCAATTCTTTTTTCTAAATGAAATGCCTTAACTTTACTTATACGGGAATCCGCATCAATATATTTAAGGAATGACAATACTAAAATTGACCAAAATATGACTAAAACTAAGATTATTCAGGTAAGAGGTATCCAGGTGGCAACATTCAAAATTGGTAATGAGGATTTTATTTCTTTAACTGATATTGCACGAAATAATAACCCTGAAGAACCTAAGGATGTGGTAAAAAACTGGATGCGCTCAAAAACGACCATAGAATTTTTAGGTCTATGGGAGCAATTGAATAACCCCACTTTTAAAGGGGTCGAATTCGACCCCTTATTGTTTGCCGCTGGCAGCAATGCATTTACTCTATCTCCTTCCAAATGGATTGAAACAACAAATGCCAAAGGCCTTATTTCAAAACAAGGAAAGAACGGTGGAACCTTTGCCCACAAAGATATTGCCTTTGAATTTGCTTCCTGGGTGAGTTCCGGATTTAAACTGTACCTCATTAAGGAATTCCAACGTCTGAAAGAAGATGAAAGCGACCGACTGAAACTCGACTGGAATTTGCAAAGAACCTTGGCCAAAGTAAATTATCATATTCACACCGGCGCCATCAAAGAAAATCTGATACCCAAAGAACTCACCAAAACGGAGGCTGCCTTTGTTTATGCCAATGAAGCCGACCTGTTGAACATGGCGCTCTTTGGCAAAACTGCTGTCCAATGGCGAAACGAAAACCCTAAGGCTCAGGGAAACATACGGGATGATGCGGCATTGGAACAACTAGTGGTGCTCACCAATTTGGAAAGCCTGAATGCAGTATGGATTGAACAAGGTATACCATCGTCTGATCGCCTTCTGCAACTCAACAAAATCGCCATTCAGCAACTTAAAACCTTGTCTAATAGCTCCTCACTTAAAAAATTGTACTGACCCCGTTGTCGTACCTACGGCACTCCACATCATTCACACACCCAAGATCCATGGGTTGAAACCCATGGCTACTGAATCGGTCGTGCCGATGGCACTGGACCATGATTTGTATAAACCTTATTTTTAAAGGCAACCTTAGTAGAAAAGTCGACTCACCACTCAGCCAAAACCTTATTACCTTATTCCGGATGCCAATAACAAAATTATATCCTGATTAGTTACAAAGCGACAAACCATATAAGGTAATAAGGTTAATTTCAACCAACTAACGCATTCTACTAAGGTTAAGAACATAAAAATAAGGTTTACAAATCCGAAGAGGGTATTCCGAGAGCTCTTGTCTGCTTTCTCTCATTTTCCCATCTGGTGCTTTGAGTTTCAACTAACGACAAATTGTCGACAGTTCAATTCCGTCCCGAAATATTTACCCCCTTGCTTTAAGCGTTCATCGTCCAATGCAAATCCTTTTACAATGTATTCCTTGAGTCGTTGTGTCGCCCAAATCCGAAATTGGGTACCTCTTTGCGATTTTACACGATAACCTACCGAGATAATCACATCAAGGTTATAATATATTACCGTTTTGTCCTGTGTTTTCCCTTGAATTGCGCCATGTTGAGTGGTATGTCGGAAATTCCGACATACCAAATTTTCGTCAAGCTCTGCTTCCGAGAATACATTTTTAATGTGCTTATAATCCATTTCATCGAGCTGCCGGCACAGCCCTTCAGCCTCGGGAAATAGGGCAACCCTGCCCTCCCATTAATTGTAAAACATCAGGCAGCTGAAGAGATGCCGGTAGGTTTTGACGAGGGTGGTACAAAAAGTTGCTGCTTCAATATGCAAACTGCAAACAATGTTTTGGTTAAAGCAAAAATAGGGAGAAAATAAGACTAAAAGAAAGAATATTGGATGATTTCTCGATGGCCAATTATCGAGGGAGCTTGTAGTATCTAAATATATAGGAGGAATTCAAATATTACAATTTTAAAACCCATACTTCTTCCTATGATACCCCAGCGATTCAACAGAAGGAAAGTGGCGTTCGTTGTCGAGTTCATTCCGAATTTGCGTGAGCCGCTCCTGGTAAGTTTGCCTGGATTCCTGTAAAATCTGGGTTTTGATTTCGGTCAGATAACTGTGATCCGGGGTGGAAAGATCCGAACTATTTGCCTTAGGGAAATACTTGTCCAACAGGATATGAAGCAATATGTTGGATTCTTCCTTTTTCAAAAGCAACTCCTTCAGCTCCTCATCAACTTTGGCATATTTCACTGCAGTGGTTAGATTGGAAAAGCTTCTCATCGGACTCTTGGATTTGATCCAAAGCTCACACCCCCGGTTGGGTATCAGTTCCCAAAAGGGTTCAGTACCCATGTGGTAAAAAGGAAGCGTAAAAAGGCACTGGTGATTGGTCTCCACCAGCGATTGCCAGTTGGATTTAAACAACCCAACCAATTCCGGCAGAATTTGAATTTCGAAGTGGTATACAACCCATTTTGATAGGCCTGGATCAGACTAATCAACAGAATTGGCTTGTGCGGGGCCCCTCCATTTTTGAAGTCCCGTCTCAGGTTTTCGAATTTGGAACAGTAGTAGGACAGGGTTTTGGTGAGCATAAGTTATATAAGTATTTTATAGGCTATTCTCATGACAACTAGCCAGTTATTAAATTCTTGTCTGGGCTGTTGCTATTGTAATTTTCCCAATTTCATTCCAATAAAAGAATGCTTCTACATTTGACTTCTTTAGTTTGTTTAATTTAGTGGGCATCGGCTCATGAATAACAGCATCACGCAACTGCTCTATATTTTGAGGGTCAAAATGTACTGCTGCTGTAATTCCATTGGCTATTAAAACAGAAAGATATGCCGCTTTTGAAGCGTTGGCAATGGCACTGTCGGTATTGTATTTTTCGCTATGAATAAAGCTCTGTATTCTTTTTGTCCCCGCTTGGAGCAGTTTGAAGGTGTCGGGGCTCACCTGACCTTTCAGGCATATACAGAGTGAGGTTTGATATATATCATCGAGTACCTGGGTAATATTTTTAGGGTCAAGATTCCGGTATTGCAATTCAACGGTTGCAAACTTATGGAATGTCTCTGAAACTACCGTTAAATTGTCAGTTACATCAAACAGAGAAGCAACATCAAAAAGTTGCTTTATGATTTCCATTGAACAATCTTTTTCCCCTTTGAAGTAATGAATGCCCGTTGTGTTTGGAGCAAAAGCGGTTAGTTTATCTCCTAACATGTCTGCTTTGCTTGGTACATTTACCATTACCGGCTCACCTTCCAATTTCAAGAAACGACTTTGGATAGGCAATTGCTCTACATCATGATAATGAATATCCTCGAATAGCACATCAAGAAGAATACATTCCGTTTCAGTATTGGTAACGTAGGTAACCTGATAAAAGAATTTAGCGTGTGTTTTTGGCACACTGTGGGGTGTAACCCGTTCTACCAATTTCACTTCACCAAAGCCGTATTCCTGGGCGTATTTCTGAATAAATTCTTCAATGTTTGTTCCGTGAGGACAAATTATATCAATATCAATGGAAAGCCGCTTTGCACTATCCATGTGAAGCATTAAGGCTGTTCCTCCTTTGAAAACAAAATGACATCCGGACAACACCAACGATTCAAGCAATGAAAAAGCCCTTATTGATTTTTCAATAAGTGTTACATCAGAAAATTTATTTTCAGCCGCTACCCGCCTCATCCATTCTATCGTCCGACTATCGGGATGAATCATAATTTATTGGTTCTTAATAGTTGTTCAACTTCTTCTTTCCTTCCCCGTCGAGTCGCATAGCGAATCAGCTTATTTTTATTTACGCCGTGTCTTTCAAAAATCGTAGTATATACTTGGTTTATTTCTGACCCCTGTAAAAAAGAAAACTCTATGTCCCCAACTATATCAACCAGAATCTTTTCAATTGTCGGAGTGTTTATACCTTCAATCAATTGTAATGGAGATTCAGATATTAGAGGACGGATAATAATCGCTTCGTTGGTGCTGATATATCGTTCATAATCGGTGGGCGACGGCATCAGAAAAACCCGCTTGTTGCTTTCAGCATTCAAAAGATTAAAAACTGACTCTGCAACCTCACGCTCAACATCGACAAACATAAGATTCAGGTTTGGAATGTGGTGCATGTAAGGCATAAGAGAGGAGCCCGACCATAAGCAATAATCAACAAACGGAAACTTGTTTTTTATTCGTTGATTAATCTTTCTCATTTCTTCGGAACATACAGCCGAAAAATTCTTACGGGCATCATCTGGCAATTTATAAACACCTCGCTCAAGGCGAATTAATTGGCCCGATTTTAAAAGACGGTACATTTGCTCAGAAAGAGTTCCAGGTGAGCCAATTTGATTTCCACTTTTCAAATTAGCTATTAATTCTTTGCGGGTAAATACTTTATGGGTAAACGCAAAATTCAATATGTCGTTCGTTGTAATCATAAAACATAATATGAAGGCAAATATATCACAATTTTGGCAATAAACAAGTATAATTGCCTTAATGTGATATATAAATACAGAAAGAGTCAATACAATTTTTTATACCCTACTAACTACGGGCTCACTGGTGCTGATTTGCAATTAGCACCATTTAATTACAGATCTGTGATCCGTGGAAATCACGTAGTTGACTTAATTTTCACGTACCAAAGATTGTGGCACAAAGGGATTATTTGTGTCCATTTGTGTTATTTGTGGTTAGGCTGAGATTTAATTTGCGTTCATTTGTCTATTTGTGGTAAGGATAGCGGGGTTATCTTGCTACCACCACTACTCCCATTCTGTTAATTCTTCAATCCTGAAAATCCTGATTCAGATAATTATCCTCAGCGAAACCCCAATTGGAATATTCCTGTTAAGGTTGTAATTCGCCAAGCCGACATATGGCATAACCTTTAAACGATAGGTGGCGCCTTGTTTGTCCCTGAATGCCATGTTATTGACCTTCGCAACATGTACCGCATCAATGGTCGACCACAGCTCAAGGGCATAATAGAGGCCAAACGAGAATAAAAAGATGTTACCCGCATTCGAATTAGAATGGGACATCCCACTCATTCCACGGATTAATTCTACCATGCCGACCGTTACACCGGTATATGCGGGAACCATAAAGCAAAGGCCCCTCACCGGTTCGCCACAAACCATCTGTCCCAATCCGGGAATAAAAAACGAAGCGATACCCGCTACTACCGGACTGCACCGATCGCCCTTTTCAAAGTGATAGGTTCGGCGGTCATATGTTTTTTTATTGATCCGGTACTGGGCATTTGAAAGGAGGCAGAAAGAACACAAAAAAATAGCGAGTAAGCATATTTTCTTCATGGCAATTAGCTTTAGGTTTTACAATTGCATAAGGATATATTCTGTTTTTGCAATGGTTCAAATTCTAAATTATCGACAGTTGCCTCTTTACCAATCAATTAAAAATCATCCGATAATACTTCTGATCCTTTGATCGAGCATCTCCTGGTCGGCGGTGAAGGAGGCCAATCCGGCCAATGTCAGCAAGGTGTCAGGTGCAATTTTGCCTTCGCGGATCATCTTCTCCCATCTTGAATGGAGCGGAATTTTCCCGTCGGAAGCGATAAAACCTTTCTCTTCATTTGTCAGGGAAGGGAACATGTCCGCACAACCTTCCTCCTGGGCGATATGAATCAGTTCAGCTCCGGTGGCAGGAACATTGGAAGCAAGTCTTTCGGCCAGTTGATGGACCTTGTCGTCTACCTCCCAGAATTTTTCGATATGGGCACCTTTGGCCGATTCAAAAAGGCTTACATCGTAATTTTCATGCATTCTGGAAGTGAAGTTACCTGACAGGGATTTGCGCCCGGCTGCAGCAACCTTGGGAGGCATCGTAAAGACATCTGTACCGGCAAGCAGATCAAGCTGCGCGTAGTTGCGCAAACTTGCCGCGATCAATTTTGTCTGCCATGGATTTTCAGCCGACAAAGCAGTAACCCAATTCTGGGAAGCAATGACTGCCATCTCCCCGGCCCCTGTACCATCCCCCAAATTGTTGTTGATCAGGTAAGCTCCCACGCGTCCAAGAAATACATTCAGATAGTCGGGACGGGCAACCCTGGTGACGATCACATTTTCCCTCGCGCTGAATTCGAGCGTAAAATTTATCCTGACACCCGAATCTTTCAGCCGTCTGGCGCCCAGTAACCCCTCTGCCGTATATGGAACCTTCACAATAAATTGATAGGGACAAATTTGGTGGTACCTCTTTCCGTAATATTCAATCGCTTCGATATCGTAAGCCGTATCCGTATGAAGTTCCACACTCACCAGCCCGCCAAACTTTTGGGCTAGCCTCAGGCTATGCCGCGCGTTGAGGATGAAGGCAATTTCTTTCACCTGTTCGTCGGCCGGCAGACCGCTGACAATGCTCTTTGCTTCCGAAATGAAACTGTCGTAAGCGCCTTTCTGGATCTCATTGTTAAGGAGGGAATTGTTGGTGGTCAGCGCGCTCATCTCAGCCGACCAGTTGGCTTCAGCTTCATTCATATCACCTGTGTCGAGCCAAAGCTCTGTTCCGGTATTGAGGAGCGATTCCCAAAAAGGATCTTTGATCCCGAGTACCTGTTCCTCTCTGATATTTTTCCACACAAAATCGTTGATTTTTGAAGTAAGATCTGTCATATCGTTGGTTTTTGTAAAAGGAAAGAAACAATGGACCATCTAAATATACAGAAAAATTAATTTGAATCTATCGCTAGGTGCAATTTGCAAATCCTCACCAGCGGTTAGTGCAGTGCGAGATCCGCTGTCGTACCTACGGCACTCCGCATCATCCACGCGTTGCACAAACCATGGGTTGAAACCCATGGTTACAGGATCGGTCGTGCCAATGGCACTGGGTCATGATTTGTAAAACCTTATTTTTTACAGGCAACCTAGTAGAAAAATCGACTCCCCACCTGTCCAAAACCTTATTACCTTATTCCGGATACCAACAGCAAAATCATATCCGGATTAGTTGCAAAGTGATATCTAAAATAAGGTAATAAGATTAATTTCAATCAATTATCTGCTTTCTACTAAGGTTACCTCAAAAAATAAGGTTTCCAAACCCGAAAAATATTATCATCAACACAATCCCAATCCTGTTAATTCTTTAATCCCGCAAATCCAAATCCAGACAATTGAAGGGGTTATCCTGCAAATCCCAATCCAGACATTTTTGTTATTTTTACATGATTCAAACTACTACCATGCAAAAAACTATTATTATCCTGATTGTCCATTCCCTTCTGTTTTCGTATACCCAGGCACAAAACGGAACCCAAAACCAGAAACCCGTCGTCACAGCCCCATTGATGAGTGGCCCGGCCCCCGATTACAGCGATCTGAACTGTTGGGCGGCTTCTCCCTACAAAGAGGATACCAGCGACAAGATCCCCGAATTTCTTAAAAATGAGGCAAGGAGCCAACGCGCGGATGTCTTTTTCATCCATCCCACCTCTTACTTCGGTGAAAAAAAGGGCTCTCCCTGGACGGCGGATCTACGGGATACCGCCGTCAACAACAATACCGACAACCTGTCTATCCGGCTTCAGACCTCCGTTTTCAATGGCAGTTGCCGCGTCTTTGCGCCACGCTACCGGCAGGGCAACATGGAGGCCTTTTATGTCTTCAATTCACCGGAGGCAAAAGCTGCGTTCGACCTGGCTTACAACGATGTGAAAAAGGCTTTCCGGTATTACCTGAAACACGACAACAAAAAGCGTCCGATCATCATTGCCTCACACAGTCAGGGAACGTTGCATGCTATCCGATTGCTGCAGGAGTTTTTCGATGGTAAACCGCTGCAAAAAAGGTTGGTATGCGCCTATATTGTGGGTTATCAAATCAAAAAAGATGCCTTCAAAAAACTCCCGGTAGGGGAACAGCCCAACCAGATCGGCTGTTTTGTCGGATGGCGTACCTATGCAATGGGGGAGATCCCGAAAGGGGCTGCCGCAGAAAATGGGAATTCGGTTTGCGTTAATCCATTAACCTGGACAACATCCGGGGAGTGGGCCTCATCCGAACTTCATCAAGGGATCATGAACAATTTTGAGACGATCGTACCGCACACGGTAAGCACCGGTATTGAGCCTTCCACCAAAATTCTCTGGGTGGATACAAAAGTGAATCCTGAAGGGAAAAAGGGCAAAATGACCAATTACCACCGATGGGATTACAACCTTTTCTGGATGAACATCAGACAAAATGTGAAGGATAGAATCGATGCATATCTTGCGAAGTAGTTCTCCTGCCGGGTGAGCAGCTGTCGTACCTACGGCACTCCGCATCATCAACGCGTTGCACAATCCATGGGTTGAAACCCATGGTTACAAAACCGGTCGTGCCGATGGCACTGGGCTGTAATGTTTACCTCGTGGCGTAAAGAAGGAAGACTGGGAAGAAGGGGACGACTGGGATGACGGTAAGACTTGGGGACTAGGGGACTGGGAGACTAAGGGACACATTGATGAAACTTTGGCTGACAACATTCTTTTTTCATTGCCGTCTGCTTTAGCTGACGGATAATGATAAAGGATTGAGGGAGGGCTTTAGCCAAAACTTCAAAATATTGGGCTAAAGCCGGGATTTGTTTCTGTCTTTCTGACCCGTCAGCTAAAGCAGACGGCAATGAAAGGAAAGACATGGACGACTTGGACGATGGAAAAGGGAAAATAATTTCTTCTTTTAAGCCGTGTAATTTGTGTAATCTGTGGTCGGGAGGCACTCGATTATGATTCCTTCTTTTTGAAATATTCCACTTTGCCTGTTAGTGCAATGTTTTTTACCTTCTCAATCAGGGTTGCCTTTTGTTCTTCGGTCATTTTGGAAAATGAACGTGCCAATCCGATTTTTTCGCGCATGAAGGCGGCGTTTTCATTCCCGGAAATTAATACCGTAACCGGAAGAGACCAGACAAAATGCATCGCCTCCTGAATGCTAAGGTAGTTCGGGATTACCGGATCATCGGATGTCCAGCCTGCTTGTTCCTTCTTCGCAAAGAACCTTCCGTCGGCCAGTGATTTAATGGCAAGAATTCCCATGTTCCGCTCCAATGCCTTGGGTATGATGTTCTGTGTAAAACTGAAATAGGACTGATCCAGCACATTCACCGGCATCAAAACGGTGTCGAAAATGTTGCTCTCCTTCGTTCTTTCCAGCATCCGAGCATGGGCAAACGGATTCTGATGACCGGTAAAACCAAGGAACCTGATTTTACCCTCCTCTTTCGCTTTCAGCAATACATCCAGCACACCCAGCTGAATTCGGCTGTCGACATCATCAGGCGTTGAAATGGCATGGACCTGGAACAGATCGAGGTGATCGGTTTTCAGTCTCCTTAGCGTTCCTTCCAGGTGTTCCCTGACGGTTTTTGCATCCCTTCCAGTCGATTTACTCATCAGGAATATCAGGTCACGGTATTTTGGGGTTAGATATTTCCCGTAGCGCGTTTCGCTGGTTCCATTGCCGTAACTTTCTGCGGTATCGAAAAACCTGACGCCCCCCTCCAGCGCCGCTTCAACGACCTCCTGGGCATCGCGTTCGGTAGTCCAACCAACATGGTATCCGCCGGTACCCAACATGGTCACCCATTCGTTGGTCCGGCCCAGCTTGCGTTTTGGAAGTATTTCGCCCAGACGGTCGCTCTCATTTTTTTCTGCCAACACAGTTCCAGCGAAAGAAGTTCCTGCCAAAGTAAGGCCTGCAGTTACTCCTGCCATCGACTTTATAAATATTCTCCTGTTTGCCATAACTTTACAAATTTTAGTACGTGAATGATTGGGGGTTTATGAGGTTTGAAATGTTTGAAATGTTTTTGCAAAAAAAATGGTCCCTGAGCCTGCCGAAGGGAAATGTTTCCCAATTCTGTTAATTCTATAATTCTGAAAATCCTGCTTCAGACAATCCTGAAAATTCTGCTTCAGACAACTTCCAGCGGCAACGTAAATACAAACCTGCTTCCTTTTCCCACCTCACTTTCTACGTGTATTTTACCGTTGTGTTTCTCAATGAACTCCTTACACAGGATCAAACCAAGACCGGTGCCCTTCTCGCCATTGGTTCCCAAAGTAGAGTGGTTGCTGTCGATCCTGAAGATCTTATCGATATTTTCCTCCGAAATTCCTACGCCATTGTCCTGCACCACAACTTCACATAAATTGTCTCTCTTTCGCAGATGAATGACAATATGTCCCCGCGTATGGGTAAATTTAATGGCATTGGCCAGCAGGTTCCTGACAACCGTGGAAAACATGTTCACATCGGCGTTGACCTGTATCTCTTCCTTTGCTAAAATTTTAATCTTTATATTCTTTTTGGCAGCAGCTCCTTCCAGAAACTCGATCGATTCGATGACTTTTGAACGAACATTCATGGGTTCCGGATGGAATTTGACCGCCTTCGTTTGGATTTTTGCCCAGGTCAACAAGTTTTCGAGCAGTTCGTGTGCCAGTCTGGAGGAGTTGTATATGTTGTTCAGATGAAGTTCTATTTTCTCGGTAGCCATATTATTAAAACCGGTAACCAGAAGTTCCGAAAAGCCGATAATGATGTTGAACTGGTTGCCCAAATCGTGACCGATGATCGAGAAAAACTTATCCTTGGTGCCATTCAGCTCTTTCAATTCGAGGTTCTTGGAGATAATCAACTGCGACTGCTCCTCGATTTGCAACGTCCGTTCCAACACTTTCTTCTCAAGGATATTTTTGGCCTGTTTTAGGTTTTTCTCCCGTAATTTGATGAAAATAACGATCGTCAGAATGATTACCACCAGATAAATCAGGTAGGCATAAATGCTTTTCCACCAGGGTGGCAGAATGGTTATTCTGAGGCTGAGCTCCTTTTCGTTCCATACCCCATCGTTGTTGGAGCCTTTCACCTTGAACACATATTCACCCGCCTGAAGGGCCGAGAATGGAACAAATTTTCTATTCCCGATATCGATCCATTCGTCAGAAATACCTTCCATCTTGTAGGCATAATTGTTCCTCAAAGGATTGGTGTATTCGAGGGCGGCAAACTCGATGGTAAATGAGCTGCCATCGTGCTTCAGTACCAGCTCTTTTGACTCTTCCAAATTGACATACTCCCTGGTATTGCCCCTGTTCATATAAAATTCGGTAAATACCATATTGGGAATGTAGGTGTTTTTCGAAATCGAGTCGGGATAAAAAGCGTTGAAGCCGTTCATTCCGCCCAGCAGCACCTCTCCGTCTTTGCTGGCATAGGCAGCCCTCAGGTTGAACTCCAGGCTCTGCAAACCATCTTCCAGGGTGAAGGTTTGAAAAAAATTCTTGTTCTTGTCAAATTTACACAGTCCTTTTCCTGTAGCAATCCAAAGTTCGTTGTTTCGGTCCCTGACAATTTCAAAAATCCTGTTGTTAGGTAAGCCCTCTTTCTGCGAATAGTAAGTAAAAGCGGAATCCTTTTTGTCAAACACATTCACGTAAGTGGCGGTTCCGACCCAGATCCTTTTTCTGCTGTCTTCACACATCGTAATGATGAAATCGTCGCTCAATCCTTTGTCACCCTTCTTGTAATGGTCGATTTTTTTCGTATCCGGATGGTACACATCCAGGCCACCAACGGTGCCGATCCATATCAAACCATCAGAATCTTCGAGCAAATGATAAATCAGGTTTTCGCTTAACCGGTGACGCTCGTCCAACTCTTTACGGAATACCTCCAGGGTCGATTTTTTCAGGTTGATTTTAAAAAGCCCATTCTGTGTTGCAATCCAATAATTTGAGTCCCTGTCCTGGATAACCATATAAATTCTGATCTGATTAAATGTTGGCATCATTGGGTTACGGAAATACTCATTCCACGGCACAAAGCGGTTGCCCGGTTTATCGTAGACGAGCAATCCGTTTCGCGTCCCCAGCCAGATATGATGCTCCGAATCCTGATAAATCACATGGATGAAGTCGTTGGGGATATGGTGGTTCCCGCTCATCCTGGTCGAAAAATGTTCCACCTTTCCTGTGATCCTGTTTACCAGGTTTAACCCCTGTCCCCAATTGCCAACCCAAACAATCCCATCTTCATCCTTGTAAAGTGAGGCAATCACATTTCCCAGAAGATCCAGTGAGTTTGGGGCGTTGCTTCTCCGGTAGAGTTGAAACTTCTTTTTCTTTAGGTCCGTTTTGCTGATACCTTGTAATGTTCCAATCCAGAGATTCTCAGAACGGTCGATCCAAAGGGATTGTACGATGTTGTGACCAATTTCGCTGTTCTCGGAGGTGTAATTTTGAACCGTAACCGGGAGTGACCCGGAGGTCGAAAGAACGTAGAGCCCCCTGCCCTCAGTACCAATGATCAGGTTTCCGATTTTATCTTCCAGGATAGCCCGGATGCAGCTATTTTCAAACGAAAACCGTTTACCGGGACCAACAACAAATTGAACTTCCGCAAAACGACCTGAAACAGCATCGAAGTGGAACAAACCTGACGTGGTTCCCACCCAAAGTTCGCCCTTTTTATCCCTGAAAAGGGCAGATACCTGGACATCTCTGAGGAGTGTACCTCCTTTGCTGACAAATGAATAATAGCTAAACTCCTTTGTAAGCGGCGAAAAACCTGCCAGTCCTTTGGAAGTTCCAATCCAGAGTTGGCTATCCGTCTCCTCCATGACCGGCATTCTAAGGTCCTTTACAGCTCCATCATAATCAAGCGCACTCTGGAAATGGGTGAAACTTCGCCTAACTGGATCATAAATCGAAATGAGGGGCGGCGTATTGATGAGGATATTTCCGTTCCTAAGACAAAGAAGGTCGTAACAATACCGGGTCAGATCAATGGGATATCCAGTCCGGTAGGAAATTCGTTCGAACTTATTTTGGGTAACCAGGTATTTGTTCAGTCCACCTTTTGTGCCGATCCACAAATTATGGTCGCGGTCTTCGGCGATCGCGTAAATCCAGTTGTTTGAGATCGAACCGGAATCGGCAGGATTGTATGTGAACACATTGAAACTTTCCCCGTTGAAACGGCAAAGCCCATTCTGGGTACCTATCCAAATATAGTCCCTTGAATCCTGGAAGATGCAATTGACAACACTTTGGGAAAGTCCGTTGTTGATCGAATAATTGGTGAAAACGTACTGCTGCGAAAAGCCCTCAAGCCAAAGTACAATTGTGAAAACAAATATGCCAAGGACTCTTTTCATCCCTTCAGTTTTTTTGACGCAACTTTCAGATTTTTCATTCACACAATCCACTGTTTATCTGTAAAGGTAAAAAACAACAATGAAACGGAGAAATATTGAAACGGGAAGAACGAGGGGGAGACTGGGATGACTGGGAAGACTAGGGGATTAGGAGACTGGGGGACTGGAAGACTGGAGAGATTCCCTGAATGAAGGCGAAGGATCAATGGGCAAACACGGCAGCATTGTATCTGAGAAGTGCTTTTATTATTCATCAGTATATAATTTTATTTTTTAATGGTCTGATGGAATCGAAGATCATCGAAGCTAATACCCATCCGCCAGCTGGCGGATTCGGTTGGTGAGATGATTGTCTCATGGGTATTTCATTTGTGTCATTTGTGGTGAGGGTGGGGTTTAAGGGGTTTTAAATGTTTTCCAATTCTGTTCATTCTTTAATTCTGAAAATTCTGCTTCAGACAATTTGTGTAATTTGTGGTAGGTGGGGTTTAAGGGGTTTGAAATATTTTTATGATTTAATTCATGTAATTTGTGTATTTCGCAGTTGGTTGGGGTTTCTTTTCTTTTAACAGCCACTAACTCCGTCCCAACGACGCGGTCCGAAGGGTGAACGGCTCTCTTTTCCAATTTTCTACAATTGACCCTGACCAATGTGCCGAAGGCAGGTTATTGATTGTATCGCATTTGTTAATATCTAATTTTGGATTGGTTTTCAGGTTCCGGCAGAGTTTTGAAGAACTTCCAGCCGTTCCGGAGACAAATCGAAATACACTGGGTATGACCTTCAATACATTCAATCGCCTGTTTCAGATTCGTCCTGTCAATCATGTGATTTATTGGATTTTGTTTGTTGTGATTGGCTCCTACATCTTTAGTTATCAGCAAAATTTTCCTTACCAGTTTTACCTGCTTAATCTACTGGTTCATCTTCCGGTTTTGCTACTCTTTGCCTACTTCGTCATTTACCGGCTTGTCCCCGATTTCCTGCTAAGGGGGCGTCTTTACAGCTTTTTTGGACTATTGGCGCTCTTCACTGCAATTACTTCACTGCTAAAATTGTATATCAGCAAAAATGTTTATTACGCGCTATTTATTCCAAAAGCCCTGCACCCAAAAGAGTGGTACACATTGGATGCATTTTTGATCAATTTGATTTGGATCGTTGGACCAACTGTGCTCTTTGCCATGTTCAAATACTACAAAAACTGGATGAGAAACCAGGATATTTCCAATGAAGCCGAGCGCAAAAGATTGGCTACCGAACTGCAGGTTTTGAAGGGGCAGTTGAATCCCCATTTTCTGTTCAACACACTCAACAACCTTTACTCCCTGGCATTGAGCAAAAGCAGCAAAACAGCGGTTGTTATCGCCAAAATGTCAGACATGTTCCACTATATTTTGTATGAATGCAATGCCATTGAGGTACCCGTTTGGAAAGAGATAAAGCTTATCGAAAATTACATCGAACTGGAACAAATCAGATATTCTGACCGTCTCTCCATCAAATTTGAAAAGGATGTGGATAACCTGAATCACCTGATTCCACCCATGCTGTTGTACTCTTTCGTGGAGAATTGCTTCAAACATGGCAGCAGTACTGATCCGGATATGCCCTGGATTAAAATAAACATTCGAGTGAAAAACAGTAACCTAACATTTGAAGCTCACAACAGCATTCCACCCGGGTACAAAGTGGAAAATCCGGAAGGTGTCGGATTACTGAACAGCAAAAGACGTCTTGAATTGATCTATCCGAAAAATCACAGGCTAACCATTCGGAAAGAGAACGATGAATTCTATGTTAGACTAGACATCAAAAATTCTGAAAGGTACTAACCGGAACATGGTTTGAAAGTATGGAATGAATTTCCTGCCCTGCCTGTTAGGATCCCTTAAAAAATAAAACAGTTGAAGATGAAGTACTTACCCCTTTTACTGATCCTGTTTTCGATAAGTTGTTTGAATGAAAAGCAACAATCCGAAATGATCCTTCGTCATTACATCGATAAAAATGTAGACTTGATCCGGAATTTCACCATGGAGAGTACCGTAGCTTTGTGGAATGTCAATCTATCTGGCAATGAGAAAGATTATATGAAGCTCATTAACCTGGAATTGGATTTCAACAATTCGAACCAGAGTAAAGCCGGCCTTTTTTCTCCTGATAAGTTTACCCCATTCACAGAAAATGTTTTTACCAAAGAGAAAGATTTTGAGTTACTTAAGAAATTGAAGAGTTCGGGACTGATCACCGATACCATGCTGAAACGACAGCTCACCGTATTGTACCAATCCTTTATGGGACCTCAGGTCGAGGCTACCCGCTACAAAAAATTAAGGTTCGCCGAGACCAAATTGTGGCAGTCGTTTTCGGCAATATCGGTTGAGTTGGGAGGGAAAAAATATGCCGGGGGACAGCTTGATTCGATCCGTAAAAACTCGGTTGATACCACCATTTTGAGAAAAGTTTATTCAGCCTACCGGGAAAAAGGAAGGCAAATAGCAGGTGATATCATCCAAATGGTGAAGATGAGAAACGATTTTGCCAGAGATTTCGGCTACACCGATTACTATCAGCTTGCCCTTGAAACGAAGGATCAGACTCCGGAAAAGATCAAAAAACTTTTGGATGAAATCGAATTGAAAACACATGATCAGTTTTTTGAAGCAAAAGAACTGGTCGATAAGGTTCTCGCCAAAAGATACCATGTCAGGATCCAGGACCTTCGCTGCTATCATTACAACGACGAACGTTCCAGTTACCTGCCGCGCAAATTTTCAGAAAAGATGGATTCCCTCTACTGCAAGGGTGATCCAATCGGAATGGCATCTCAGTTTTTCAGTGGGATTGGCCTGCCGGTCCAGGATGTTATTGAAAAGAGCGACTTGAAATACAGGAGTGGCAAATCGGCAGGTACAAATATTTTCAATGTCGATTTCAAAAATGACCTGCGCATGATGGCCACCATCAAGCAAAACGCCGACGGCATGAAAAAGATCATGCATCTATGCGGTCATGCCTCGCATTTCAAAAATATATCAGACAAAGTCCCTTACTTGTTAAAGGATCCAAACTCAGTCGTGGCCGAAGGGGTTGCCAGTTTTTTTGAGAACATGACCACGAATAACTTATGGCTTATGGGCGAATTCGACATGGATTCGGTCAGTAACCAGGAATTTAAGCTGCTTTGTATGCATTTTATGCAGGTCGACCGGCTTTACAGGTTCAGGAGACTACTGGTCAAATCTATCTTTGAGCGTGAAATATACAAGAGTCCTGATCAAAATTTGGGAGCCTTGTGGTACAAGCTTAACGAGGAATACCTTGGAATCCGCCCACCCAAAGATCAGAACACGACAGATTGGGCAACTACCAGTTATTTTACCAGTTTTTCTTGCAGTGTTCATAACTTTGTTCTTGCAGATTTGTTTGCTAGTCAGTTGCAACATTATATTGAAAAAAATATTCTTGACGTCATAAACCCGGAATATCAGGACAACAAATCAATCGGGCAATATCTTGTGTCACAACTTTACAAATATGGAGATCTTCTTCCCTGGGAGCAGCTGATTGAAAAGTCAACCGGCGAACCATTAAACCCCGCCTATTTTGCCAACTATTTGACAGGCTGCAATGAGGAAATCCGTAAGGTAGAAATGTCATCAGCCCAACCAATAAACAAATTAAGCAAGCAATAAATGTTTGTAATTAGTATGAATCAGATGATACTTATAATAAAATGAACAGGTTATGAAACGAGCATGTACATTAAACACACACAAGAATGAAATTTTACATGCGAGTTCCATCCGGCAATTAAAAAACAAATTATTTACGGATGAAAACAAAATACATGATTGTTGATGATGAGCCACTGGCCCGCGACCTGATTCGGGGGCACATTGAGAAGCTCGAGAATTTCGAAATCGTTGCCGAATGCAACAATGCCATGAAGGCAATGAGCGTTCTCCGCGAAAAGCATGTTGACCTGGTATTTATGGATATTCAGATGCCCCAGATCACGGGCATTGAATTTCTGAAAACTTTGAAACATCCGCCAAAAGTCATTATTACCACAGCCTACCGTGAGTACGCCCTGGAAGGATTCGAGCTGGATGTTGTGGATTATCTGCTGAAGCCGATCACCTTCGAGCGCTTTCTGAAATCTGTCAACAAGTTTTACCAGATGAGCCAGGAACCCATTCAGGGGGATCCGAATTCTTCTATCGGGAAGGTTCCGGATGAGAGTTTTATTTATGTGAAAGAGAACAAAAAGGTGATAAAGATCTACCTCTCCGAAATCAGGTACATCGAGGGATTGAGCGAATATGTCCAGATTTACACCGACAAACGGAAGATCATCACGAAAACCAGCATGGCGCAGATGGAAGAAAAACTCCCTGCAAACAATTTCCTTCGCATCCACAAATCGTACATCGTGCCGGTTGGTAAAATTGAAGCCTTTACTGCCAATACCATCGAAATCCAGGGGAAAGAGCTGCCCATCGGCCGAAACTTCAAAAATGCGGTACTCAATTCATTGAACTACTCAGGTCCAGTGGCAGGGGTTTAACCCAATATTTTAGACCCTTTTTCTTATCGGGGAAAACTTCGACAGACTGAAATTGAAAAGTGGCAATCCTTTCGGATCACCACTTTTACTAACTAACTAACTACTGTCCAATTTATATTTAACCTATAAATTTGGATTTATTGTTAACCGCTACCTGGTTCCGCCGGCCCACCATACCTTTTCGGTATATACGTAGTTCCCGTCCCCATAGGCCGTTGTAACATTCTGATTGGTTGTAACATCGCTGTCTCCATAGGTTAACCTTTGAGGGAAGGCGCGGGTACTGGCCAGTTGAAGTACATTGTTGCCCATGGCTACCAATCGGCGATAGTCGTTGTAAGTTTCTACGGCTTCCTGTTCAAATGAAGCGATGTACTTTTGGTTCATAATCTCTTTGAGAGGATCAGCGTCAAACAGAGCTTTTACACTTGTCGTATAATATGTTCCGGCTGCTGTAGCCGTCAATCCAACTTTGACAAAAGCCGCTTCGATACCTGCTTTCAGTGCTACTTCTGCATTGTCTTTCTGATTCATTCTAACATAGGCTTCCGCTTTCAGGAAATTGAGTTCATGAAGGCTCATCAGATAAGTGGGCGAAGTATTGGTACTCAGTGTAGAAATACCATAAAACTGTTGAACCTGCTGCGGAGTGCCGTTGGGGGCAATATTCAGCACGGTGGTGCCTGGATATGGCCGGAAGAGACTCGTAGCACGCGGGTCATTTCTGGCTGTCAGCTTGGCATACAAACTTGCACTCACACCAAAATAGTTACGATCCTGTAAAAATCGGGCAAAAGGGCTAATGGCCGAAGATCCGTTGTAGACAAATTTGAACTCATCTGTTGCATTGGTAAAAGAAGCATTTGCGTATTCAATGACTTTGCTGTATTGCGGCGATTTCAGTGACAACCTCATGGTATATCTTGCTTTCAATCCCTGAGCTGCCTTGATCCACCGGGCCGAATTACCGCCGTAGATCAGATCTTGTGTTCCCAGAGAGGCAAATGTTGTGGTTTTACCGAGATTCAGGATGGCATCATCCAGCAATCGAAAGACTTCAGTATAAATGGCTTGCTGTTTGTCTAACTTGGGCTGATAAATAATTCCAGGCTGCAGGGCCTCAGTATAGGGGACATCTCCCATCAAATCGGTGAGCATGGCCAGGTTGTATGCCTTTAATACCTCGGCAACACCAAGGGTCTGGAAGTTTCCGGCTTCGCTGCCACCAGTTGAACATTTGTCGATGATCAGCTTCAGATGGTACAAATTGTAATACTGGCTTCTCCACGAATTGTTGTAGGTCGTGGCATTTGTTGGTTCGGCAAGCCTGATTTCAGCATTGTACATCTGTCCCCAAATTCCGGTATTCAGTTCCATGTAGACGGAAGTGTAAAAAGCGTAATCGGAACTGGTAACATTGAAGGCGCTTGAAGTCATTACATCCGTTACAATCAACCTGCTGGCCATATCTGACGGATTGTTCTGGTTTTCATTGATTTTATCCATAATAACCTCAGAGCAGGCGGACACTGTGAATAAAAAGAGTATCAGTGAATATAAATTTAGCTTTCTCATATCATTATTCTTTTAAGGATTAAAATTCCAGGTTAAGTCCTAAGCCAAAGTTGCTGGTTGCAGGAACTGTAAACCTTTCAAAAGCCCCGGACATGTTGTTGTTCCCTTGTGTCGCTTCCGGGTCAAAATTTGGCAGTTCGGTCCAGAGCAGGATATTGCGTGCAAAACCTGTTAACCGTAGCTGTACCCCTTTGTATTTGGGTAATTGATATGACAAGGTCAATTCTCTCATTTTAACGAACGAATTGTTAAAGATAAATGCTTCGTTAATGTTCCCTAAGGTGTTGGAATAAAGGTCATAATAAGCTTTTAGATCTCCGGGGCCGCCGCGTTGAATATCATTCGGCTGGCCGTTGGCCCTGAATCCGGGATAAATAAACGGAGTGGTACGATCCTCCGTACTCTTGGCCAAACCATAGGTATATTGAATCAAAGCATTGGTCCCATGATACATTTGACCACCCGATTTCCAGTCAAAAGTCGCAGCAAGGCTGACCTTTTTCCAACGCAATGTCGTTGAACCGCCCAGTTCAAAGTCGGCTGCAGCATTTCCAATTACATCAGGAGCTCCGGCCATGGGCATACCGCGGTAAATGCTGGTCGGATTTTCATCGACCAAAATTCTCCCCTGGGCATCTTTTGCAAAACTGCTGCCATAAATAACCGGAAATTTATAGCCGATACCTGCGCGGACCTGAGGCGTGGTAAATCCCCCAAGCGTGATATTTTGAACCCCGGGAGCAAGTTCAGATACATAGTTATCCATTTTGGTGAAGTTCAGGTTGATGGTCCAATCCCAATCCTTTTTGCGGACTGGAACCACAAAAACAGCAGCTTCATGCGTATTCGTATAGATGGATCCTCCGTTCATGGTGAGACTGTTAACTCCTGTAGAGCCGGCCAATGGAACATTAAATATTTGATTTTTAACATCCTGGCGCGAATAGGTATATTCGAGTCCCAGGCGGTTGTTAAAGAATTTCAGATCGGCGCCAACTTCAATAGAAACAGTATTTTGAGGCTTCAAGCCCGGATCGCACTGAATGTTATTGGGAATGTACGAATTAATACCTCCCAGTGGGTACGATACCGGTGCGCCTACCCAAAAACCACCGCCATAATTTGGTGTGGTATAATAATTTTGCGTGTAGGTACCTGCTTGTCCCACTTCGGCATATGACGCGCGTAACTTGGCAAATGACAGGATTGGATTATCCTTCAACATTTCCATTTCCGTCAGTATAAAGCCCAATGAAACAGACGGGTAGAAAAAAGTACGGTTGTTTCGTGGCATTTGTGATACCACATCCTGCCGGCCTGTCGCATTCAGGTACAACCTGTTTTTGTAAGAGAGGGAGAGATTACCAAAGAAGCCTACACTCCGGCTTTCGGCCTTCCTTTCAGAAACGGCCGATCTGGTGATTGCATTATCAATATGGGGCCATCCTCCGAAATTAAAATCGTTGCCAACTTCACGGTAGTTTTTGTCGAACTGGTTGTTAATCTCATTGCCAAGCATCAGGTTCAAATGAATATCAGATGTGACTTCCATGTCGTAATTGGCTGTTAACAAGGAGTTGTAAACGGAGGTGGTTACCCCATAATTGGCGACTGACCCCAGTGTATTTTTGCTGCCAATTTCGTTGATATCCTGGTAATGCGTGGTGTAAGAGTCGACGCCAAACTGATACCGAAAACTCAGCTTTTTATCATCTATCTGACTGATTTTTGGAGAGAATACAACATAGGAATTCCCAAAAAAGCGGTTTGTCTGTTCGGCAAACAGGTTGTGCTCCATGTTCCAGTAAGGGTTGTTGAAGTTGGTTGCCCTGTACAGAATCTGGGTATAGGGGTTGGTCGGACTCTGGTAAGGAATCCCTTTCAGGTTGTAATTTACCGGCGCGGCAAATACAGTGGCCACCAGTCCGTCATTTGCGGTAGGCGCTTTTTTGATGTAGTTGGACGAGTAATTCATTGAAACTCCTGTTTTCCAGGTTTGGCTCAATTTTGTTTCGGCATTAACCCTGGCGCTATAGCGATCCTGGGAAGTAGAAGAAATAATGCCTGACTGGTTGGTATTGCTTATCCCGAACGAATAGGTGGATTTCTCTGTAGACTGATTGATTCCGAAAGAGTTGTTTAAAGTAATACCTGTCTTAAAGAAGTTTCCCACATTGTCATAGACCTGCGGGGTAACCCATGGGTCCAAACCGGCAGTTGCAAGTTGTGGAACGTAGTACTTACCGGCATAGGTGGTTGCGTTGTTTCCATTTCTCGCGTTGGCAACACTGCCTCCGTAGGCAGGATCATTTGGCAAATCAACGATTCTGGGGCCCCAGGCCGTAGATGCATTCGGGTTAAAGGTATAACCTGTGCCGTTGTTTAGAGGTGTCCCCTGTGCCCACGTTGTTTGATATTCAGGCATTCTTGAAATAACGTCAGCACTTGAATAAGAAGAAAATGAAATTACCGGTTTTCCTCCTTTGGCAGCGCTTCCACTCTTTGTCGTTATCACAATCACACCATTGGTAGCCCGGATTCCGTAAAGTGCAGCCGCCGCCTGTCCTTTTAAAATGTTAATGCTTTCAATATCATTGGGATCAATATCAACGGCACGGTTGGCAATGTCGGTGCCCGTTACCCCATCTCCCCTTACCTGCGAATTGCCATTGCTGCCACTTTGAAAATCGGCCTGCGAGGCTACGGGCATTCCATCAATCACATACAAGGGGGTATTGTTCCCGGCAAATGAACGGGCGCCTCTGATGGTTATCTGCGTAGAAGCCCCAGGTGCACCACTCGAGGGAGTGATGGCTACTCCCGACAATTTCCCCTGAAGGGCTGTTGCAAATGATGAACTTCCAGTCCTGGTGAGTTCTTCATTCTTTACATCCTGAACCGCGTAACCCAGGGCTTTTCGTTCCCTTTTCATGCCAAAAGCCGTCACCACGACTTCATCTACGCCAATCACATTGGATTTGAGAACCACATCAATTTTATTGGCCTGCCCAATGTTAACCTCCTGTGTGACCATTCCAACAAAGGAAAACGTTAATGCTTTGGACGATTCCGGAACAACGATGGAATAGAGGCCATTTGCATCAGTAATGGTCCCATTGGTGGTCCCCTTAACACTTACAGTAACGCCTATAACCGGGAGTCCATCTTCAGAAGAACTGACCAATCCGGTAATTTTCCTTGTCTGGGCCATCAAACTGAAGAGCCACATTACAAGAAAAAATGCAATTAAGAATCCTTTTTTCATAGATTAAATATTTAGATTTTAGAACGACAACCCTCTGGATAACTTTACCCGAACAGTGGGCCGGTGATTTAGTTTTGATCAGCAAACAACTTGTACTGGCCGGTAATCGCCCAAATTTCGACGCTATAAATGATATTGGGCAATGAACTTCATTTTGACCAGTCATCGACTTTCCTCAACTGGAAAATCAACAGGTTCAAACCTATCCTAAAATATTTCAGAGGCTGCTTTTTATCAATGAAACCAAAACACCGATGGGCATATGATTGGTAAAGACTCCCAGGAGGACTCTGACATGAGATAACTGCCGTTTGTCCCCTAAAACATGCTGTTTACCATAAACAGCTTATGATTGGCTCCTGGATCATTGTAACATTTTAAAAATAGAAGCGTCTTATTGTTGATTATTTATTGTTTAATCATGATGAAAGTGGTTCAGGTAACAGCAATCGTACTTGCATTTTCTCTTGTTTCTTTTGGAAAGACGCATACTCCTCCACTGCAATCCGAAAGTTTGTCACTATGTTGTACTTCAGAAGCGACTGAAATACCAATGATGTTCTCAGCATCAAGTGCATTTATATATCTGAATTACTGTGATATGACAAATAGAAAAGTTGTTCGGGTAGTTGAAAATCGAAAGAAAAGCACTAAGGTTAGTAGCACCTTAACTGAACGTAGGAAGAACAATCAAAAGTTGACAACAACCACCAAATTGTCAGGGAGACAATTGAAGACCCTTCTTTCAAAAAAAATGGCGAATTTATTGTACGCAGAGTCAGTGGATGAATTTTCATACCTCTGGAAAAATAGAGACAGCAACCCGGGAACAAAAGATGCCGCCACTCCTTTTGTCTCCTATTACCCTGGCCTGCTAAACGACAAAATCTTATAGCCTTTTAATCGTCCATGATTCGGATCTCTTTTCTACCGCTATCATAGTTTAGGATGGGGAAGTTCGAGGTATGAATTATCAAAATCACATGCCCTACGCAGGGTTACTTTCGGTGATCTGCATGTTCTAAAGCACGAACGACCTGAAACAACACAAAAGTCTCTCTTTTCCGACAATCCGAATCATTTGCCCTTGGTTGTGCCAGTTACATTGATAATGTTAACACCCCCCTTTTTTTCGAAATATCTTTGGGTCAAAGTTCATTATCAATTATTTATTTAAAATCTATTCCAATGAAAACAATCATTTTAACCACCGTTTTGTTCCTTATGGTTTCTATGTTTGCCATGGGCAACAAGATTGTTGCCAAAGGATCATCAAATTCCGCTTTTGGGAATTACAAAATTGAAAAACTGGAAGATCACATGACGCTCCAGGGCAAAGAGCTGGACAAGTACATGATTACCTACGAAAAATCAGATATGAAGGTCGTTGTTGTTCTTGACAAGCAAAAAAAATGCAAAAAGTACTATGTGCTTACCGATCAGGCTCCTGTTCAATATGAGTGCAACGGAGTCTATTTTGGAATCAAAAAACTGGATGGAGCGCTTCTCTCAAGTGGATTTGCCACCTCAATGGAGAAATTGAACAAACAGGCTTACTTCCACCAAAAAGTGCTTTCAAGTGGGACCACTGAAACCCTTGAACATTTAGGATTGATTGCCTCCTATTATCCTGAATTTTTCACCTCCAAAGTTTCATGAAATAGGATAATCAACTGTCTAAATTATCTTCCATTAGGTATCAAAAGGGAAGTCTTCGTTGAAGTCTTCCCTTTTTTGATTTTATTTGCACAACTATTTACTATTAACAAAAGGAATCCATGAATTCAAAATCAAAACTATTGGGTCTATCTGCCCTGTTATTGCTATTATCGATGGCTCCGGACAGTCGGTTTAGCACTATCCTCTCCAATTTCCATAATGCTAAAGCCAACTACATTCTGGTGGCGGCGCACCGCTCAGGTCATAATGGTCACCCCGAAAACTCCCTCTCTGCCCTGAAGCATGCCATCGAAATTGGTGTCGACGTAGCCGAATTGGATGTGAAAGTGACCAAAGACAGTGTGGTCGTGTTGATGCACGATGGGAAGATCGACCGGACAACCAACGGCAAGGGTAATCCCGAAAACTATACCCTGGCTGAACTGAAGAAATTCAAGCTGAAGATGCCTGATGGCACCCTCACCGATGAAACAATCCCAACATTCGAAGATTTCCTCAACCTCGCCAAAGACAAAATTATGGTCGATATCGATATCAAAACCAGTCACCTGAAACCGGTGGTGGATGCCGTCAAAAGGACCAAAACGCAAGGTCAGGTTTTCTATTTCGACAATGATTACGACGCTCTGAAGAAAGTGCGAAGTTTAGACATGAGCTCCATGTTTATGCCCCGTGCCTACAACTACCGGATGGCCGATTCGGCCATGAAAATCTTTTCTCCCAAGGTTATACACATCGATGAGTCGTTCTATAACCCCGAACTTACGAAGCTAATTCGCGGCAAAAATTCAAGGATCTGGATCAACGCCCTGGGAGAACCCGATGATCTGATCCGAAAAGGTGAGATCGGCAAGGCCATCGCTCAACTTCTGAAATACCAGGCAAACATCATCCAAACAGACGAACCGGAAAAAGTACTTGAATACCTTCGCTCCAAAGGTTTGCACAAGTAATGGTTCCTTTGAAATGTTTTTTGTGTTTTTAATTCATGTAATCAGTGTAATTCGTGGTTGGAGGTGATTATTTGTGTCAATTTGTGTAATTTGTGGTAAGGCGGGGTTATTTGCGTCAATTTGTGCTATTTGTGGTTGGGATTCTCCGTGTAATCATACCACTCTCCATCGCGAATTCTTCCAGTTGATCGGCATAATCTTTGGTGGTCTCCAGGCACATCCCACACTCCGACGACCAGGGTTTTGGTACAGGTATCACCTTAACAGGAAGGTTGTTGTCCCGGCACCACTGCTCCGCTTTGATTACTTGACGGATGTTTTGAAACAGCACGATTTCCCTATTTTCCGACATCATGGATCGCTTTGGCCAGATAGTTCAGCTCCTCCGGCGTGTGGTAGGGTGACAAGGAAAAACGGCAATCCCCGGTAGGGAAAGAACCCAAATGACGGTGGGCAAGGGGTGCGCAGTGAAGTCCGGCCCTGCATTCGATGCCAAACCCTTCGTAAAATCTCAGCGCCAGCTCAGAAGAGCTCAAGGTGTTGTGTACCACCGAAAACAATTTTCCCTGATGCTCGAAATCATCGGCGCAGCGTACTTTGTAATTCGTATTCCGCTTCACCTCCAGCAACAGGGCTTCAAAATCATCTCTCGAGTGTTGCGCAATAGGCCTGTTTTTCAATGCCGCGTTCAAACCATGGATACCGGTTATGTTGGGCGTTCCGGCCTCAAATAGGTCTGGAACGAAGGAGGGCATCGAAAGCGAATCGGATCCGCTGCCGGTGCCACCGTAAAGCAATGGTTCCACCATTTCGGGGTACCGAATAAAGGCTCCTCCTGTCCCGGTAGGGCCCAGCAGCGATTTGTGTCCTGTGAAGGCCAGAAAATCGATGCCCCATTTGTCTACCTCAACAGGATGCGAACCCAGCGACTGACTGGCATCCACCAGCAATGGGATCTCCCCGATGGCCTTTTTGATCTCTCCCGGCGACTGGGCCATCCCGTTTACGTTGCTCATGTGGCAGATGGCTACCAAAATCGTATTTTGGCGTATTTTTGAAGCAATTTTATCCACCTGGATGCGACCATCCGGTGCACTCTCCAGCAACTCCCATTCGATTATTCCCATTTGGCGCAGATGTTCAAGGGGCCGGGCAATGGCATTGTGCTCCATCGAAGAGGTCAGCACATGCCCGCCTCTCTTGCAAATTCCCTGGATCATCAGGTTGAGCGCCGTCGTGGCATTGGCCGTCAGGATGATCTTTCCCGCCTCACTTGTGCCCATCTTTGAGGCCAGTTGATCGCGGCACTCCTCTACCAGTCCGGTCGATTGTAGAATACGCGGATAGGCCGAACGACCGTAAGTGCCGCCAGTTTCGTTCAGGTGCCTGACCATCGCCTCGGCTACTGCCGCCGGCTTCGGAAAACTTGTTGCGCAATTATCGAAATATAGATTCATGATGAAGTTTTAACTTGTTTGAAATGTTTAAAATGTTTGAAGGGTTATTGCTCTCCGAACAATTGCTCCCTGAGCTGCACCGCCCAGAGAACAAATCAATTTGTGTCCATTTGTGCAATTTGTGGTGATGGCCGATTTAACATTTCAAACTTTTCAAACACTTCAAACTTTTCAAACAATATATCTAGGGTTTAATGATATGCCCGGTCTTCGCCATCGTCTCCGTCAACGTAAACATATTGGATATCTTACCCACTGCCATCTTTCCCCTGATATCGTAAAAATCGACACAGGTACCGCAGCTCAGAATCTCAACACCGTTCTCTTCCAAAGCCAGGAGCGCGCTGCTCACACCCGAATCCACGGTAGTAAGTTTTACGCCGACATTGTAAAAAAGCAGATGCGTGGGTAGTACCGGTTGCTCTATCAAGGCATTCAAAAATCCCTTTATCAGGATAGACCCAAGCTGAGGATCGCCCTCACCCATTTTGTCGCTGCTCACAACGACAACGTAGGAAGAGGAACAAATCCCCGGATCGATGCTGCATGATCCGGATGCTTCAACTGCCTCAACGGGCTGGTTCACTACCGTGATGCTGAAGAGGCCATCGCTTTCCTTGCCTTCAGGAGACAATGACTGGTCTTTCAGATAGGTAAGAATATTTTGATAGGCAGTCCGGTTGTCGCACTCTATCTTCAAGGTCTCGCCGGGCAGGCAATTTTTGAGCGCCTTCCGGGTTAATATCAACGGTTGCGGACAGAGCAACCCTTTGCCATCTACTGTTTGCATTTGATCTATTTATTTTCTTTAAATATTTCAACATCTATCTAAACCCCATTGTTCCTTAGACCCTTCGACAGGCTCAGGGACCGAGGTCATATTCATATTGTTGGCGAGACAACCCTTCGACAAGCTCAGGGAACAGAAGCATTGCGTTAGGTTAACGTCAGCCATTTGCTCCCTGAGCCTGTCGAAGGGCCAGATTTGATCTCTGTACAGCCGGTCCCTGAGCCTGTCGAAGGGCAATCTATTCAAACCTTATCTCCCGCTCGGCAAACTCCACCAATTCAGGCGCTAATAATTCCGGTACATACGATTTCGGAATGAACTGTATCATCTTCGTATTGCGACGGGCCATGCTAAAGTCGTAGGTCTTGTCGTAATAGGCCAGGGTAATCTCCGTCACTTTTCGGTAATCTCCTGCATGAAGCGCCTCCAGCGTCTCCTGGGTATCCTTGCCTCCCAACCTTTTGCTGATATTTTCGATGCTGCGTTGTAACTCCTCAGCCGGAAAAGCGGCGTAATCGCGCAACAGTCTTTCGATCCGTTCATCAGTAGGCGGATCGATGCGAATAGTCTGGCAGCAATCCATCTGAGAGAAAAGTTCGTTGAGGATGTTCACTCTTCCGATGGCCTGGCTCTCCCCCTCCACCCAGATGGGTTTGGAGAGATCGAATTCAGTGATCTTCTCAAAAATGAGATTGGTAAATTGCTCGGTGCTTGGCTGTGGAGGTTGACCAATCCCGCCGAAACTGGAACCCCTGTGGTTGGCAAGCCCCTCCAGATCCAAAACCTGGTGTCCGAGGGAATCAAGCTGATGAAGTATTTCGGTCTTCCCAGATCCAGTTGGCCCACTAAGCATGATCAGTTTGAGCCCGCTTGAGATAAGCTCCCTGCAATGTGATCGGTATGCCTTGTATCCGCCCTCAAGCAGGTAAACTTCCCGGCCGGCTGTTTGCAAAAGCCATGCCATGCTGTTGCTTCGCATGCCGCCACGCCAGCAATATAAGTAAAGAGGTCCCTGGTGTTTTCTGGCTTGCAGCACGAATTTTTTCAATTTGGGACCTACAATCTCCAATCCTTTCAACACGGCAGCTTCCTTGCCCTGTTGTTTGTAGAGGGTACCTACAATAACCCTCTCTTCGTCCGTGAACAACGGAAAAGAGATGGCATTTGGCAAATGTCCTTCGGCAAATTCAGCGGGCGTGCGGATATCCAGCACCACCTGCCCCTTCATCCTGCCAATAAACTCATCTGCTCTAAACGTCGTCATCATTCGTGATTTATCCGGCAAATTTACGCCAAATTGTACAATTCACAATTAACCCTTTGTGACCCTATCTGTTTTCCTTTGTTACCATTTTAATAAAATGCCATTTACGATGCCTGCGATGATGCGCAATTTTCAGACTTAGATTTCTTCCTTCTGAAATGAGAATTGGTCAATAATGAAAACAAGCTCGCAGACGGTTTCCCATTTTCAATCCTCAACCCAGGGTACCGCTCCTTCGTCGCTTTACCCTGGGCTAATCATATTAAACCACTTCGTGGTAAAAAACACGCTTCACTTGTAAACGGTAAGAGTTGGCAATAGAGTAGTTTTCTAATTTGTGCAATTTGTGCAATTTGTGGTAAGGACAGGTTTGAATGGTTTAATATTGTTTGAAAAGTATTATGCGTTTTCAATTCGTGTAATTTGTGTAATCCGTGGTAAGGATGTGTTCATTTGTGTAATTTGTGGTAGGGCCGGGGTTAATCTGATTCATCCGTTTTGAAATCCGTGTAATCCAAAAATCTTTTACTAGCTTTGACTGATCCAATTACTACTATTTAACACATTACCATGAAGAAGAATCAACTTATTCTCTCCATCCTCCTGGTTGGCATTGCCTTTGGCACGGCCTGGGCCATTCGCGGACAATTTGGTCACGAACCCGGCGCTGCCTTTGCTGGAATCATCGGAGTTGCCGCCCTGCTCCTTGTCGCCCGTCGCGCAGATTGGTACAACAAAATGCTCCCCATCATCGCCGCCGGGGCCATTGGCTGGGGCACAACCGGCATGATCAGCTATGGCATGGTGGTCGGCTATTGCAGGGCCCTCGATCTGCTCAATTCGACCTATGGATTTCTCTCCCTTTATGTCATCGGTGGACTCTTCGGATTGATTGGCGGTGGACTCGTTGGCCTATCGCTCAATTCAACCTCTGCCAACCGGGTGAAATGGCCATCGCTGGTTGCCGAAATGGCGGCCGGTGGCCTGATCGGTTATTACTTTCTGATCGTGCAGGCAGAATTGCTCATGACCCCGCCAAGATCAGAGGCCTGGGCGATCTGCCTGGGAGCTGGCGCCATGATGGTGTGGCACATGGTTCGAAATGGGTTTTCCCCCGCCCTTCGCGTTGCCTTTTATGCCATGCTGGGAGCCGGTTTCGGCTTCTCTTTCGGGAATCTTTTGCAAACAACCGGCAATGTCCTTCAGCTACATTTCAACATGTGGAATGTGATGGAATACAACATCGGGTTCTGGGGCGGTTCCGGGATGGCTTATGGCGTTTTTACTTCGGTTTGGCCTACCGACATTGAGGTTCCAAGGAAGTACGAAAACAATCTCTCTTTGATGGTAATCCTACTGGTTGTTCCATTATTGGTATGGAAAGATGCCTTCATGGTAAGCGACCTGGTGAAAAGCAATTTTATTCAAAATGATGCCTCCAAAGCTTTGTTCCTCACCTTGCTAACCTTCGTGATTTTGGTAGCTATAAACCTGATAGTCAGGTATAAATTGCGTGGGAAAACTAGCATGGGCCAAAGTGAATTAATGATGTTATTTCTCCTCCTCTTTAGCGCTTACATCATTTGGAGTTACCTGGTTACAGGTCTGTTCATGGGAAATTTCAGGAGCGAACAGCCGTTGTATGTGCTCAACCTCATCGCCTTCCTCCTCCTTCTAAGAAAATCGAAATCCCCGTTTCAAAATAACCAGGCACAAAATTTCTATCCCAAAGACCGCTGGGCGCTCTATTTTGGCCTGATAATTGCAATAATTCTCTTATTACCATTAATTTCTCAACTCATGCATGGTGGAATACCCAATGCCAACATGCGATTCCCAATACTAACATGAAGAATATTCTCCTCCTGCTGCTGGTAGCTGGCTCACTATCTGCCATGGCTATTGATCCTGATCCCATCCAAAAATTAATTGCCAAAGGCGAAAAAATCACCAAAGCAGGAGGGGGATATATTTTTACCGAAGGCCCTGCAGTCGCTCCGGATGGCAGGGTGTTTTTCACCGATCAACCCAACGACAAGATCGAAATCTGGAGCGAGGATGGATCCATTACAACCTTCATACAGGGCTGCGAACGATCCAATGGTACCTACTTCAACAAAAAGGGGGAACTGGTAGCCTGCGCAGATCTCCACAATCGGCTCATTGCCTTCTCGATGGGGAAACAGCCCAGAATCCTTGCGGAGTCCTTCAACGGCTTCCATTTAAACGGACCAAACGACCTTTGGATCACCCCTAACGGAGGAATCTACTTTTCCGATCCCTATTACTTCAGGGAATACTGGGAGACCGGCCACAAAGAGCTGCAAGATCACAGAGGTGTATATTACCTGAGTCCGGAAGGTAAGGTAACAAGGGTCATCGGCGATTACAAGCAACCCAATGGTCTGATTGGTACCCCCGACGGTAAAATACTTTATGTGAGCGACATCAACGATGGAAAGATTTGGAAATATACCATCAGCAAAGACGGATCACTTTGTTCGAAAACCCTCTTTGCTCCGGAAGGTTCTGATGGGATGACCATCGATAAACAAGGCAATGTCTATCTTACCCACAAATCCGTTTCGGTCTATTCACGGAAGGGGGAACACATTGGCAGGATTGAGGTTCCAGAGGAGCCCTCCAATCTCACTTTTGGAGGCAAGAAAAGGGATATCCTCTTCATTACGGCGCGTACATCTGTCTATACGCTCAAAATGAAAGTCAGAGGAAAATAATTTAACCACAAATGACTCAAAGTCAACACACAAAGGTCACAATCATCCGATGAGATATGTTTTCCATTTGTGCCCTTCGTGGTTAAATTTTACTTTTATTTTTCGTCTTTCTCGTTTGCATATTTTCCCAATATTCATCCAAAATATTGGTCACCATGGGCCTGAAGAAGTGCCAGAAAAAGGTAGTACGGTCAATGTAATTGTATTTGTCGTAGAAAAACCTGTGAAAATAGATTACCCCGGCAAATCTGGAGCTTTCCAAATCGATGGGTGCATCACAAAAATCGCCGCAGAAATAGTAGTAGTTCTTCTCCTTATTCTCAATCACGCAGGGAAAAACGTCCGGAATCCCATATTTTGCCATCAACTTTTTGCCTGCTTCGCTTGCATATATCTTATACTTCGAAACGATCCGGTTCGATTCGCCTGATTCCATGATGTCAAACCAATAAGGATAGGTTATCTCTTGGGGAATTTCATACACTTGCTGTCCATACTTGGAGGTGTACACCCACGGAATCTCCTCTTTCAGGGTTGTACCCATCTCCAACACAACTAGCTGATCGTTCTCATGGACGAAAAGAATTCCAGGCTGATGAAAATTCCATGTTTTGCGGTACTGCTGCCCGTAAAGCTTTTTGGCCCACGAAGGAATGTCCGGATTGACAATGGTATCCAGCGATTCATAATATCTGCCTACCCAGCCGGTCCATTTGACATCCAGCAATTTTTCTGCCTCCTGCCTGATAGAAGCGGTGGTTGGACTAGCCAGAAAATTGAATTCCGCCATCACAAGCTTTCGGGAATCCTGAAGCCTGCGGATTAGGACAAGATCATTTTTATTCAGTCCACCGTATATTTTTGAGGATCTTTCATTGATCGTCTGGTCCTTGTACCACTCATTGGAATAGATGCCGTAAGTATCAGTAAAGTAGACCATATCGAGACTATCAGCAGCCTGAATAACCTGATCGTTGGAAAGTTTCAAAAAATCGTTCGTAACAAATTTGAAATCCTTTTGCGGGAAAAAGCCTTTGTAGTTAACAGCAGGATTGTTCAACTGATTGAAAGAGGTAAATTTCCGTTGGATAAGCACCCAGCTGAAGGAGTTGTGTTCGATATAGGAATTTAAAGGTACCGTCATATCATAAATCAATACCTTTAACGGCTTGCTCTCTTTGAACTTCCATACCAGATAACTAACCAAAGGTATCATCAAGGGAAGTAAAAAGAAGAGAATAATGATATGTTTTCGTTTCATGGACAGACCATTGTACCGGCAAGAATGGCCAAACCGGCAACCACATCAAATATAACCACTTTCACCATGGATTGTACAAAGCGGCTTTTCGAATCTCAAGCTTTCAGTCTGTGGGCAATGGCGGAATATGCAAGTAACCTTTCAACAGTCGTCTCAGGGGTTATTTCGCATCCGGCTGATACAATACCCCTCCCTTTGGTGGCAGCATAACAAGATTGAACACTGGCCTCAACCTGGTCCAGTGTACCGTTCTGGATCACAGAAACAGGATCGCTATTCCCTGAGAAAACCTGATTGGCAGACAACAGAGGCAAAAAATTATCCATGGATACAACCAGATGGTCAACATCCACAATGTCGGCCCCTGTTCGGATCATATCTGGCAGGATGGCTGTGGTATTTCCGCAGATATGCAATTTTACTTTCGCCCCAAGCGAATGGGCGTGGTCGACAAGGGCTATTTCCAAAGGTAAGATGTATTCATTATAAAGATCCGGCGAGATCAGCGAGCAAACCGCGTCGCCAATGCCAATGCAGTGTGCGCCGGCCAATATTTGTGCCTCAATAAAATTAATGGCGCTCTCGGTGATAATTTCCAGGGCCTTTTTGAGCGCCTCGGGATGTTCATAAAAATCAAGGCAGGCAGCAGAAAGGTCTCGCACATCACAATATTCGGCCAGTGGACCCTCTACCCAACCACAAATAAACTGGGAATCTCCGACCAGTTTCTTATAATAGCTTATCTCATCAATCCGTGATACAAGCCGAGGATGATCATTTACTTTGAGTGGCCTTAGTTTGTCAATATCCTGAATGTCATTAATCAACAAAGCTTCAACAACGGGAAGTGAATTCAGGGGATAACTGATTCGGGTGCCAAAGGAGGCCGCCTCCGCATACGCGTCAGACATTACATTGACCCAATCGTATGAAAAATCGGAAGCACACCGGAGGTTGGTATTGCATTTGTCGTGGTAGTTCAGACAAAAATCACGGTAGTTTACCCCTGAATATTTTGCCGCAAACCGCATCAGGATTGGGTGGAAGGGCGGTCTGTCGACTGCCCTTCCATCCAAAAAATCCAAAGTCCTCTGCAAACCGTTCATTATTCCAAATGTTTGAAATGTTTGAAATATTTGAAATGTTTGAAGGGTTTAAAAGGTTAAATGAATTCGCTCGAATCCATAACATTTCAAACAAAAAAAACATTTCAAACAATATTAAACTATTTTACATACGCCGCTGAGGCCATAAAGTCGTAACTCTTCTGTACACTGACAAGTGGCTCAAAATTGTAACGCTCTACTTCAACGAAATAATCTTTAATTCCGATAGAATAGCCGGTTTCGAAGATGGATTTGAAATCTAGCAATCCACTTTCGCCAATCTCTTTTTCATCTTTGATGTGAAGCAGTTGGAAACGGTTTGGGTATTTCTTCATGTACTCGACGGGAGAACATCCACCTTTCATCACCCAGTAGACATCCATCTCGAAAGCAACTTTTTTGGGATCAGTATTCTCAAGCATGAAATCCATGATCACTTTATCTTCAATTTTGGTAAACTCATGGTTGTGGTTGTGCCAACCGAACTGCATTCCTGAGGCAGCAGTTAATTCACCAACTGCATTGAAATAATCCATTTGAATTTTCAAATCACTCAGCTTATCCGGCCATTTCAAACCTCCTGGTTTAATCACAAATTTCATCCCGGTTTTGGCATGATCTTCGATGGCCTTTTTCCACCAGTCCATGGCAGCTGTATGTGTTTCTTTGGTATAGTTAGGCCCGCCAAGGTGGCAACTGCTGAGTTTCATACCCAAATCTTTCACCCTTTTGGTGAATTCATCCGGAAGCATTCCATATATTTTCCCATTATCGTAACTGGCAGTTTCGAGTGAATAGTAGCCCATTTCGGCAGCCTTTTTAAGGGTTCCTAAAGCATCTTTGCCCATATCATCCCGCAGGGAATAAAGCTGAAGCCCAACCTTTTTTTTCTTTGACTTTTTTGGTTCAGCTGCAGTTAAAAGATTGGCCCCTACAACACTGCCGGCAACGATAAGTGAAGTCGTTTTAAAGAAATCTCTTCTGTTTGTCATGACTATATTTGATTTTTGATGATTGTTGATTGGTAAAAATAGCTATTATTTTGATCGATAACAACAAAGGCCGCCCCCCGAAGGAGACGGCCTCAATTACTAAACTTTGTTTAACCGCTCTAACAATAAAAACTCGATATCAATAAGACTCCAATTTATCAGAAATGTTACACTATTTATATAAATAGTTTGTAAATCAAAATTAATCAACAGGTTAGATCATGCAGGTAAAGCGGTAAAATTTAATATTCCGGATCATTGATCAAAGTATTCTGATGTAAGAGCTCTTTTTATTGTCAGAACAAAGGCCGCTTTCTCAACAAAAGCGGCCCTGTCAACTAACAATCTAACTTCACAAAATGCGCTAAACTCTATTAGTAAGGTTTTCCTGTTCCTTGCAGCAACCACATCCTGGAATAATTGTGGTCTTTACTTTGGCCTGTAGGAACAAAGCTGGTTACCTCCAATTTGGCGACTGCCGCGTTATAATTGACCAGGTATTTGGGATCCTGACTTGGTACCGGATATAAAAACCGCAAGGGTATTGCCGCTCCGTATTGTGTCACAGGACCTGTAATCAAACCAGGATAACCGGTACGCCTGTAATCAAACCAGGATTCTACATTGAAAAATAAAGAGATCCATTTTTGGTCCATGATCCGTTCCAGTTTGTTGCTCGCTCCTGAATAACCAACTTTCGGATTCAGGTAGTAAGCAGCAAAATTAAAACCGTTGGAACCATCGGAGATACCCCACCTGCTCAGGGAAGCCACAATGCCATTTTTGTAATGTGTTTCAGCATCAGAGACCGAAAAGCCTCCCCTTTGTGCAGCTTCGGCCAGCAAAAATTCAACTTCGCTGTACATGATCAGGTCCATCTTAATGTAAGTCTCACTATTTGCCCTAAACCTGGAGTGCAGATAAGAGATATACGGGCTTCTTTCCGGCTGCGCAAAAGCAGGTCCTGCACCATTGTTGTACGCCTGTGCATCGAATAAGGCAATGTTTGCCGGCAAACCAACATAAAACGAAGTGTCAAGCGCTGTGTTTGTCGTGGGAAGGATTTTCACACTGAATGTCTCCCCAAACCAGTTTTTCACTGTTACGTCCGACGAAACAGTTGCATTAAAATCCCACTTTGTCTGTACAGGAATAGCCCAACGATGCAATCTTGGATCGCTGTACGATTTCAGTTTATCCACCAGGGTTTTACAGGGCTTGGTTTGGTATTCCGGGTTGGAAGTATTCAACAATCCACCCTTTGCAGAGTTATTGGCCGTTGTACCCAGATAATTGACCACCGCATTGTCGCTATTCGAGGTGAATGCCAGAGCTGAGGCAGAATTGAATTCTGCAACCACATCAACACCCATGGCGCTCATGTCGGCCTTCTTGTTAATCAATCGCATGCTATACCTCATCCTCAGTGAATTGACAAATTTTCTCCATTTAACTGGATCTCCACTGTAGAGAACATCTGCACTGGCAGAAATTTTGTAATTGGATATACCCGGATCCCCAAGAAGGGTTTCCGCACTTTTTAAATCTGCCAAAACACCCTTATAGATCTCTTTTTGATCGTCATATTTGGAAAAATAGATACCCTGCTTTGCCTGCAAACTTTCAGAATAAGGAACATCTCCGAATAAATCGGTAAGGGTACCATAAAGGAATGCCCTTAATGTCAAGGATATCGCTTCAAAAAATTTATTGTTTTCGGAGATAGACTTGTCATGAATGATGTCAACATTTCTTAAAATATCATAATAACCGCCCCACGAACCGCTGGTCCAAAAATATTGGTTAACCTCCGGCATTCCATCATTGGTACCCATTTGATTGTACTGCATGGCCCCTGCGACACCTGTTTTATGATCACCCAATGATTTGTAAGTCTTTGCAGTATTTGTAAGCACATAAGTGAGGATATAATTTGATGAGACAGTAACAGGACTGTTCGGACTAACATTTAATTCATTCAAATCCATACAGGATATGGTCTGAAATATCAATGCCAATGCAACAACTATCTTATATTTTATAGTCTTCATGGTAATTCTCTTTTAAAAATCAAAGTTTAACTTAAATCCCAGCGAACCTGTCCAAGGCATCATGTTGTAGTACTCAGCGCCTTGAATCCAGCTACTACCGGTATTCCGGTAGGCCCTTTCAGGATCAATGTGAATACCTGCCTTTGTCCATTCATAGATGTTGGTAGCGACAATAGATACAGATGTATTCTGAACGTTGATTTTCTGTATCCATTTCTTTGGAAGGCGATAAGTTAAACTTACTTCCCTTAATTTAACATAAGTTGAACTGAAGACAGCCCTGTCCACGATTGCCCTATTGGATGCCTGGTTGGCATTAAAAGGGTCTAGCCATTTCGTCAGCGCCGGGTCTCCCAAATTTTCTACATAACTCTTGACGCCTCCAACTGTGACTTCGTATACCCCCGGGTTAAAGCTGGCATCGGCATAACGTGTGACCGGATTTGGATTTGGCCATGCAAAACCCCCCAATTCAGGAAGCCGGCCACCTACCCAATTGCCAAAGAATGCATCTGGATTTGCCTTGATCTGATCGACAATATTTTTGCTCTTATCGTATGGCGCACCATTGAATGAACCTGCATTTACACCATTATTTTGCATGAACATCCATGAATTGGAATAGAATTGCCCCCCGTGGTTCCATTCAATATTGGCATATAGGGAAAATGATTTATAGGTAAAAGTTGGCTGAATTCCCAGTATGAAATCCTGGTTAGAATTACCAATCTTAACCATGTGTGACGGATTCTGGTCCATTTGGTATTTACCGGAGGATGCGATGATTGGGTATCCATAATATGGTGATGCTTTATCTGTTACCTTTAAAACCGGTTTTTCCCAAATATCCCCCATCCACTCACCTACCTTGGTACGGATCACCCCGTTTCCTCCTTCAATGGAATAAAAATCGATGTTGGTCAATCCTTCGGCAAGTTCCTTCAGTCGGGTTTTGTTTTTGGTAAAACTAAAATTCAGGTCCCATTTAAAATCCTTTAACACGACCGGTGAAGTCGTCAGGTTGATTTCCCAACCCCTGCTCTCAATGTTCCCTGAATTAATGGATTTGGAAGAGGCCCCCGATTCAATGGGCAAAGAAATATTTAAGATCTGGTTCTTGTTCTGAACAATGTAATAAGTAGCTTCAAGTCCAACCCTGCTTTTCAGGAATTTCAGGTCGACACCCACTTCATTGGAAATCGAACGTTCCGGTTTTAATGTATTGTTGGTAAGATTTCCTCCCATGAACATTTGTTTGGAGCTTCCCCAGTCAGCTCCGATGGAGAAGGAGGGATCCAAATTGTAAGGGCCTGTATCATTTCCCAACTGTGCACTGCCTGCCCTTAGTTTCGCATAGTTGACCCATGCTGGCATTGTAAACATTTCTGAAAAAAGCAAACTCAATGATGCAGAAGGATAGAAGTAAGACCTGTTTGCTTCTGGCAATGTGCTTGACCAGTCATTGCGTCCTGTTAAGTCAAGATAAGCCATTCCCTTGTAATCGATGGATGCCATTCCGTATACACTGTACACAGCTTTTTTGTACCAACTGCTGCTGTAACTGATGGTTCCGGGAACACCATTAGAGATTGTATACAACTGGGGAATAACAAGCGAAGCGGCTGTGTTGCTTATTGCCCGCCCGTAAACAGACCTTTGGTTCGCCGCTAAAAACCCGTTGACATTCCATTGCTTGTTAATTTTCTTTTTGTATGAGAGATTTAATTCGATGTTGTTTTCCTTGTTGTAGAAATTATACACATTATAGTATCCTGTCGTATTGGTCGTTGTACTGAAGGCTCTTTTACCTTCGCGGTTTTCGGTATAAGCATCCCTCGAAAAGCGGCCCATGAGGCTCAACTCTTTCGTGATGTCCCAATCAAATTGAACTTTGCTGATCAACCTGTCCCGCATAAAAGAGTTGGTATTCTCATTGGCGACGAAATAGGCATTGTTCTGTTTGGAAGCATTGACAAGTTGCTGTATCCCTTCCAATCCTGGTACCCAGTAACTTTTGAGGTCATTGATATTCACCTGGGCGCCTTTCTCATAAAGGCTCCTGACTACGTCGTTGCGATCGTCTCCCGTAACATTTGGACGATTTGCAGATCCCGTTTCGTTCCAGTTAAAATTGGCAGTAACCGATAGCTTATCAGATAATTTGTATTGTGCATTCAGGTTGATGGTGCTCCTTTTCAGATCCGTATTTGGGATCATGCCGGTATTTCTCATGTCACCCACAGATAACCTGAAATAGCCATTCTTGTTGTTCCCGTCAACCGCCACATTGTTGGTAAGGGTATATCCTGTCCTCATAAAGTCCTGGATACGGTTTTTATAAGATACCAAAGGAACGGCCGCTCCTTTACTGTTCCACAATACCCATTTCTCCCCAACATCCAATTGGGAACCCCACGATTCGTTCTCAGCCTGTTCAAGAATATGTGCCCCCGCTTTCCCACTACCAAACCTGGTTTGATATGGATAGACGTCTGTCATCACATCGAATACAATGGATGAATTAACGGCAACACCAATTCCTTTCTTCCCTTTCACACCAGAGCGTGTGGTAATCAAAATAACTCCGTTTCCAGCCCGTGAACCATACAATGCCGCGGCGCTGGCCCCTTTCAATACGGAAATACTCTCGACATCGTCGGGATTTAAGTCCGAAATAGCATTACCCATATCGGCCCCATTGTAGATATTGTTCGAGGCATTTGATACCGGAACCCCGTCAATCACAAACAACGGCTGATTGTCATTGTTCAGTGACTTGGCGCCCCGGATGATGATGTTAACGGATGATCCTACATTTCCATTCATTTGCGAAATTCTTACCCCGGGCACTTTGCCCTGAAGTGAGGTCAATACGTTTACCTGCGGGGTTTCCGTCAGCAATTCGCCCTTTACTTCACCAACGGAGTATCCCAGGGCCTTTTTCTCACGTTTCAAACCCAATGCGGTAACCACCACATCACTGACTCCAACAGAAACAGCTGCAAGGGAAATATTGACCACTGATTTTTGACTAATGTCAGCTTCCTGCGTCTGCATCCCGACAAAGGAGACCACCAAAGTCTTTGCATCCACAGGGACTCTCAAAGAGAACTCGCCGTTGACATCTGTTGTGATACCTATGGTTGTTCCCTTGAGAACAATTGATACCCCCGGCAAAGGCATTTTATTTTCATCTGTAATTTTTCCTTTGATTTCTTTCCGCTGAGGTTGGGAAACATCAGTCACGATCCCGGTTGGCACCGAACCGTCTGCTTCAAGGATTACAATCTGGCGGTCGTAAATCTTGAAGCTGTTTTTAGTATCCGCAAATAATTGCGTAAGAACATTTTCAATACCCTCATTATCAACATTCAGTGAGACTATCCTGTTGAGATCCAACGTCTTTTCGTTGTAAAGCAAAATAAACTCACTGTTTTTCTCGATTTCTGAAAATACTTGTGCTACCGTTACCTGATTCAACGAAAAACTTAGTTTGGTTTGTTGAGCGTAGCTTTTTGCAGAAACTGTCGCAATGGATATGAGCATAAAAACGGCCAGTATTTTCATTCTCAATAAGATTTTGGTCATGACCTTGTGATAGGTACACGGATGAACCTGATTTTTTTTCATAGATTTGTACTGTTTATGTTTAACTTTCAAGTGAACTGGAACAAAAGCCGGTGGGTTGGCAGACTCTCCGGCTTACTTTTTCGACTTATTTCCTCATAGGCATCTCCTGTTTTAACTCGATAAATATTTTTTTCTGGTCGATTCTGTAAGTAACTTTAGCAACATCAGCCAGCACCTTCATTACATCTTCAATAGAATCCTTAAGATCCAACTTCCCGCTGATCAGGTCTCCTGATGGAAAAAGTTCGCTGTACACAAACTGAACATTGTAATATCTTTCAACTTTTTTGAACACATTGACCAATGGCTCTTTACAAAATGGAAACCAACCCTCCGTCCATGCAGTATAAATTCCCACATTGCCTTCATCACTCACCCTGGTTGTTAAATCCGTTTTATTGAACGAAGCTCTCTGGTGCGCATTCAAAATGGTCTCCTTCCCCAACAGGTTAATCCCCTTGTTCTCCCTCAACGAAACTGCGCCCTCCACAAGTACTGTCATAACCTCATTGTCGGCCCGGTAAGCTGAAACATTGAATTTTGTGCCCAAAACCCTGATGACGACCTCTTTAGTCTTTACGAAAAATGGCTTATTCTTGTCGTGGGTAACATTGAAATAGGCCTCCCCTTCGAGAAAAACTTCCCGTTTCGACCCTGTAAACTTATCAGGAAAAGCTAGCTTACTTCCTGCATTAAGCCATACTTTGGTGCCATCCTCCAGCTCGACAGATGATTTTTTTCCATACGGAACAACGACCTGGTTCATTGGCATTACTGCACTTTTCTCACTGAGGTCCGACATCGCAATAAGACTGTCGTTGTTGATCCTAATGGCATGACCCTTTGCGTTTACTGAAATTGTGGATTCGTCCTTTTTCAAATTGATCTCCTTCCCCGAAGCCAGGATTAATCTGGATTGTTGAACCGTAGTGTCAGGCTTAAATGTATACCACTGTGGCGATTCAACCTGTTTTATCTTCCAGTATCCAAGGGTGGATAACATCAGAATGATCAAAACAGCAGCAGCATATTTTAACCGGTAATGGTATCGCCTGATAGTGAACCCGGATTGGTAAGTCCGATCAAACCGGGCAATGTTTTCCCACATTGCATTCACATCTTCTTGTAAAACAGGCTCCTCTTGCACAGCTAACAACCGGATGATCTCCTTTGCCTCTCTGATTTTTAGCGCAAAATGGGGATTTTCATCAAGGAGTTTATCCAATTCTTGGGTTTCTGAAAGATGGCTCAACCAGATCAGAAAATTCCGGTCATCCACCATCTCCTCAGCCGTATATTCCAGGTATTTATTATCCACCGTGAGTTTATTGGTCTCTAGTCTTTAATTGGATAAAGACACATTTGCCAATTTTGTGGACTCTCTTTTCTTAATTTTTTTTGAACAGGAACAATAAAATCAGATCTGAAGGGTCAAGATGCTCACGCAAAGATTTTAAAGCCCTGAAAACCATTTTTCTAGCAGAATCATAATTCATCGACATCAGCTTACATATTTCCTCATAACTGTAATCGCAGGAGTACCGGTAATATAGAATCTCCCTTTGCCTGGGAGAAATTGCCTTAAGTACCTTTCTGATAACCTCTGCTTTTTTACGCTCAGTCTCTTTTCCAATCAGCTCGTCTTCGTAGGAATATTCAATTTTTAACTCGAAAGGGTCATTTTCATTCAATGACTCCCCGACATGCTTTTCCGATTGGATCCTTCTGATAATCCTGTGCTTAAAAGCCGACATCAAATAGAAACGAATATTATCAGTTTCCCCTAAAGTATCACGGCTGCGGATAAGATGGTAAAACATCTCCTGAATGGTGTCCTTGATCAGCTCTTCATCATTCGTAAATTTCCTCCCATAACGGTACAAATGCTCAACCTGCCGGGAGTAAATGTAAGGGAGTGCATAGCCCTTACCGCCTCTGAAATCATTCCAGATTGTTGAGTCATTTAGCATTAATAGATAGTTTTGGTCCTTAAAAGTATCAATTTTTCCAACGCTGCAGTTAATAAATCAAAATATTAAGTTCTGGTCGGCAAATGATCATCCTAAACGTTCTGATGACTATCTTTGTTACGGATAACTATTCAAATTACTAAAAACTATTAACATGAAGAAATTTTTCAAGTACCTAGGTATTGTTGTTCTGCTACTTGTTATCGTCCTCTTTTTTTGGTTCGGCCACAATCTCAAAGACCTGCATCCGGATTACAATCTGAACCTGAAAATCCTTAACAATGCACCTGCCCAACTTTCTGCAGGATTTTCTGCCATGCCAATCACTCCGGCAGTTCCGGACCGTTGGGACGATAAAAACAAAAATGCAGAATACGATCCTGGTGAGGGAGAGACCTTCACCGATGGAAACGGTAACGGTAAATTTGATCCCGTTTGGATTGCCGGATTCGGTAACAACAAACCAGCCAACGGAATTCATGATGACCTTTGGGCAAGGGCTATGGTAGTTGATGATGGAAAAACACGCCTGGCAATCGTGGTATTGGATGCTATCGGATTCATGAACAACGATGTGATTGATGTAAGAGATCGCATCTCAAAGGAATCAGGCATAACCTACGCCGTTATTACCTCAACCCATACCCACGAGGGACCAGATTTGCTTGGGCTTTGGGGAAAGAGCCCTTTTCAGAGTGGCATTGATCCGGCCCACATGGAATATGTAAAAAATCAGGCGGCAAAAGCCATCGAAACAGCCGCAAAAAATCTTCGTCCTTGCCGTTTGTCGGTCTCCCAGGAGCTGACGGGAGCTGCAAATTTGGTCATTGATACCAGAAAGCCTGAAGTCTTTGATGCCGGACTTCGCATGATCCAGGTACTCGACAAAGAGACCAACAAAACTCTGGGAACACTGATCTCCTTTGGCGACCACCCCGAAACACTCTGGAGCGATAATCTGCTGCTAACGTCCGATTTTCCACATTTTGTACGCGAAGGGATCGAAAAAGGAGTCTTCAGCAAGGATAGTCTGATGATACCTGGTGTCGGTGGCATTGCCGTTTATGCAAGTGCTGCCGTCGGCGGATTGATGACCACCCATCCGAGATTAACCATAAAAGACCCATTCTCAGGCGAAGAATTCAAGGCTCCTACCTTTGAAAAAGCGGCCGCCCAGGGCAAACAGATGGCCAACCTGGCGCTTCAGGCAATGGCAAAACCTGAAGAGGTGATCGATTCCTCATCGATCTCCATTGTTGCAAAGACCATCCTTTTCCCGCTCGACAACACCTTGTTCAAACTGGCCGCCACCCTCGGGGTCATGAAAAGGGGAACCTCCGGCTGGATGAAGATGAAGTCGGAACTTGCAGTCATAAAGATCGGACCGATTTCAATGATAACCATTCCTGGAGAACTATATCCTGAAATCCTAAACGGAGGGGTTGAGTCGCCGGATGGACAGGATTTTAAAATATCAGCTGTCGAGATACCCCCGCTAAGGGAGTTGATGCCTGGAAAATATAAGTTCATGTTTGGCCTGGCCAACGATGAAATCGGATACATTGTTCCCAAAAGTCAGTGGGATGTGAAAGCACCTTTCACCTATGGACGCGACAGCCGCCCTTACGGGGAGATTAACTCACTTGGATCTGAAACTGCCCCTCTTATTCACAAAAATATCAAAGCAATGCTGGAGGAGTTGAAATAAGAAGTGACTAGAGTGACTAAAGTGAACTAAAGTGACTAGAGTTATGGACTCCGAACAAATACTCGTAAGTGCGAAGTACTTTAGTCACTTTAGTTCACTCTAGTCACTTTAGTCACTCTTCAAAAATAATCCTCTCAACCTCCACAACCTCCTTAACCACCACATCCGCCCCCGACTGCCACAAGATTTCGTCGGCAAGTATTCCGGTATTGATGCAAAGCGTAAAAATACCTGCCGCTTTGGCGGATTCAACACCCAAAGGGGCATTTTCAATTACCAATACCTCATCTGCCCTAAATCCCGATTTTCTAAGCGCCATCTGATAAGGTTCCGGATGGGGTTTACCATTCCGGACATCTTTTGCACTGACAATTTTTTCTTTTTGTACCAATCCCAGGAAATCGCTGCACAACCCACCCAAAAGCAGCTCCTGGGCCGAACCGGTTACTACCCAGATATCAATGCCCTCGCTGCTTAACCTTTCCATCAAAGACTTGATGCCCACAATAGGAACCGGAGCCGGCATGGCTTCGAAGAACTGGCTTTTATGGTCATAGATAAAGGAAATCTCCTCCTCCGTTGCCCTTCTTCCCAACTTCTCCTGAAAGAACATCTGCACAGTAGATGCACCCGTGCGCCCCTCATTCATGTATACCTGCTCCAGTGGAAAATTAAGCCCCAAGGCAGCAAATGCCTTGCTCCAGGCAACAGAGTGATTGCCCATCGAATCATAAATGACCCCATCCATATCAAAAAAAATGGCCTTGAGCGTGCCAAAGCCATTCAATCGTTGTTCGTTATGCATGCAATATCTTTGATTGCTATTCTGTATAATGCCGCTTCTTTAAGATTGCTTCACTTCGTTCGTAATGGCAGTGAGCGAAATTAGTAAATTTGCTCTATGATCTACACAGTTTTAAATTCAAGTAATGCTTCAGATTGCTTCACACTTCGTACCTCGTGTTCGCAATCTATTGATAGTCAAGCAAATAAAAAACATATCATTGGTAGCGAAGCAATCTGCATCAAGCTACTTGAATCTTCAAAAATTATAGTTTACCTGAAATTTTATCCAACAAACTTGCCACACTTTTCTGATCGGAAAAACCTGTTGCCCCCAACAAATAGTTTCCCTTCCACCTCAAACAAACGGTTCCGTTGAACGGATCTTTGATCAAAATATCCCCTTCCGCCGGATTTTTAATTTTGTCTTCCGCATAAGAGATGTACTTGAGAACCATCTTCTCAATCTCTGCCCGATCGGCCCGCTCAATGATGAAAAGGGTTATCTCAGCCCCGTTTAAGCTGTATTTAGCCCTGACAGCCGAGCCCAAAAATCCCAATCCCATAAACTCGGTTGGAATATACTGACAGGTATTGGGTTGAAGGTTTTCTTTTGGAAACAAGCCGATAACTTTGGGATATTCCGGATTTAAACACAATGTCTTTGCAAACGCTGCGGCGAAAGATTTCAAGCTGAATCCGGCAACCTTATCAAGTTTTGTACTGTTGATTTTCACATAAAAATTGCCGGCCACAAAATTGAATGTGGAGGCATCACCATATCCCTCAAGCCCGGCGGGAACGATTTCGGCTTTTATAGATTTTTCAATACTGTAGATTCCGTAGGCATGAAGCGCATCTCCATGATCGTAAACCTCAACAGTCAACTCGGTTCCATCCCTCTCCCAGCTTGCCACCTGCAAAGATTCAAAACCATAGCTGAGGTAAAATTCGGAAGCGCCGTCAATGTGCTCATACAAATTGTCTTTGTTGAAAACCTGAACCTTTCCATCGCTTTTCCAACCCTCGAGTGTGGGGAATACGACTCCCTGTGCCCAGATACTCAACGGAAACAAAATCAGACTGATAAAAAATATTTTTCTCATACCAGAAAATTAGCGGGAACCATTTTAATACGCGCAATATCGGTAATGCGCTCCCTTACATCGAATCCATTGGGACAAGCCACTGTACAACCCGGACAATCTTCACACGGATTGTGTGACAGGTTCAGCTTGGCGACTGTGGTATGAGCCTTAGCAGGATAACTGTATCCGTAATTGTACATATAGGAGCGCATAAGATCAGGAATTGGAAGATCTTGAGGGCATTGGCCTGAGCAACTCATACAACCATGACAATAGAGTCCTACCTCGTTCATGGCTAGCTGCAAATCACCCTTCTCCGTTTCATCAAGATCATGGTTTTGGGCAACTTTCCAATTTTCTTTCAGCATTTCGAAGTTGGTAAGTCCCGGGATTGTAGTATGAATCAATGGATTAGAAAGTGCCCATTTCAAAGCAGCCATGCAATTGACCGGTTTTTTCTTCTCTTTGTCCAAATATCTTCCGGCCATACTTTTCATGCCAACAATTCCCAATCCTGCATCGTTGGCCCTTTGCAAAGCTTTTTGCATTTCTGTATCATCTTTCATGAGGAAATTGTAAGAAGTAAGGATTACTTCATACAACTTGCTATCGACAGCAGCATTGATTACAGTTGCCATATTGGCATGCGTGGAGACTCCGATAAATCTCGCTTTTCCACTCGCTTTGACCCTTTTTAGCGCTTCAGTGTACCTTGGGTCCAAGATATAGGCCACATCGCTACCAGCATGCAGATACAGGATATCTACATAACTCATCTGAAGTCTTTTCAGGCTCTGATCAAACTTTTCAAGAAATTGTTCCGTCGAACATCCCTCTTTCGGCGGATGAATTTTGGTCGAAATAATAACCTGGTCCCTCGGAATATCTTTAAAATAAGTGCCGACCATCTCTTCATTACGGCCATCCTGATATCCACTGGCAGTATCAAAATGCCTGATACCTATTTCGTAGGCAGCTTTCAGGATATTGGGATTGTCGGCCCTCATCACCCCCATACTAACGATTGGCACTTCGATGCCGGTATTCCCTAGCGTTCGGTAGATAATGTCCTTCTTCTTTTTCTCTTTGTTTTTTTTCTTTTTCTTCTCTTTTGAAGCTGGAATTGCTTGTGCTGCCATTCCTAGCGTTGCTGTTGCGCCTAAAAACAAAAAATTTCGTCGGTTAAAAGTTGAATTTGCCATATCTATCAGTTTAGTTCATTACAAAGGCCATTTTGCCTATTATTGCTTTAATGGAATCGAAGAATATCAATCAAATTCGTATGGGTTTCATTCATTCATTTGATGTTTCTGAAACCAGGATCATTTCTTTAAGTATAAAAAAAGAGGTACTTATAAAATGGTCTGAAAAGTAATAAAAAAACTTGATTAGTCAATCTGGTCAATTGGTTCTATCGGATCAATTTTCAATGTTGCTGATTAAATTCTTACCTTTGCTGGCTTTTCCTACCAAATGATTGAAAATTTCGATTTTTAATAAACTCCGGTTGGTTTAAGGCAAGCACATCGCAGGGAAATGGATAAAAAATACAACGTAATCATAGTTGGGGCAGGACCGGCCGGCATTTTCACAGCGTACGAATTGGTCAGGGAAAAGCCGGACCTTTCCATTTTGATGCTCGAAAAAGGACGAGACATCTACAAACGGCATTGTCCCAAGCACACCAACGGAGGTGTTTGTATCAATTGCAAACCTTGTTCCATTACAACCGGATGGGCTGGGGCTGGGGCATTTTCGGATGGAAAACTTTCACTTTCACCCGAAGTTGGCGGAACATTGCCTGATTACATCGGGATCGAAACAGCAAGGGAGATGATCCGCTATACCGACGACATCTACCTGAAATTTGGTGCGGATTCTAGTATTCATGGCCATATTGAAACACCTGCAATGAGGGAGATCGGACGAAAATCGATCGAAGCCAATCTCTAACTAGTGCAATGTCCGGTCAGGCATCTGGGTACCGAAAAAACACAGGAACTTTACCGCACAATTTACGAACATCTGAAAAACAGTGGAGTAGAGGTGCGGTTTAATTCTCCGGTTACTGAATTCATCATTGATAATCAGAAGGTTTTAGGTGTAAAATCTGCTGTGAAAAGTTATTTTGCCAATTATGTAGTGGTGACTGTTGGAAGAGACGGTTCCGATTGGCTTATGAAACAATGTGCCAGCCAGGCCATTCCAACTGAGGTTGGCATTGTTGATATCGGTGTCAGGGTGGAGTGCCGGAATGAGGTGATGCAGGAGATCAACGATAATTTTTATGAAGCCAAGCTCATCCATTACACCCGTACTTTCGACGACAAAGTACGTACCTTTTGCTCCAATCCTGGTGGATTTGTATCCTCAGAATATTACGACAACAACCTTGCTGTGGTCAACGGTCACAGTTACAAAGATCTGAAAAGTGAGAATACCAATTTTGCCCTGCTGGTCTCCCAAAAATTCACCGAGCCTTTCAATGCTCCGATCGAGTATGGTAAGCACATTGCACGTTTGGCAAATATGCTTACCAGGAATAAAATAATGGTTCAGCGGTTCGGCGACCTGGTCAGGGGTCGGCGAACCACCTCCGACAGGCTTTATCGCAACAACATCGTACCAACCCTCAAAGACGCCGTGCCAGGTGATTTGAGTCTGGTATTGCCGCATCGTATCCTTTTTGACATCATCGAAATGATCAAATCCCTCGACAAAGTTAGTCCGGGATTGGCGAGCGACGAAACGCTGCTTTATGGCGTAGAAGTGAAATTCTATTCCAACATCGTCAAAGTTGACAAGAGTTTTCAAAGCCCCTCCGTCACTAATCTCTTTTTTGGCGGCGACGGCGCAGGAATTACACGCGGATTGATGCAGGCCTCCGTCAATGGGGTGCTGATAGCCCGTGAAATCGTAAATAAGCTAACTTCAAAATCATGATAAAACCAGATATAAGATCACTATTGGAATCTAGGATTCTTGTCCTTGACGGCGCCATGGGAACAATGATCCAGCAGTACAAATTTTCAGAAGCCGATTTCAGGGGCGAACGTTTCAAAAACTGGAACTCCTCCCTAAAAGGCAACAACGATCTGCTCTCTCTGACCAGGCCACAAGCCATTACCGAGATTCACGAAGCCTTTCTGGATGCAGGAGCCGATATCCTTGAAACCAATACTTTCAATGCAACCTCCATCTCGCAAAGCGACTATGGAACAGAGGCGTTTGTGCGTGAAATTAACCGTGAATCGGCAAGACTCGCGGTTGAAGCAGCCAACAAATTTTCCACTCCGGATAAACCACGTTATGTGGCAGGGTCGGTTGGCCCTACCAACAAAACCTGCTCCATGTCGCCCGATGTGAACGATCCGGGCTTCAGGGCCATTTCATTTCAGGATCTGAAAGAGTCCTATCGTGAACAGATTGAAGGATTGCTGGAAGGCGGGGTCGATTTGTTGATAGTCGAAACCATTTTCGATACCCTCAATTGTAAAGTTGCCCTTGTAGCTATCAACGAAATCCTTGAAGAGAGTGGTATCAGGCTTCCGGTGATGGTTTCCGGAACCATCACCGACAAGAGTGGCAGGACGCTTTCGGGCCAGACCATCGAGGCTTTCCTCAACTCCGTCTCCCACATCGATCTGCTCACCATTGGCTTGAATTGCTCCTTTGGTGCGAAAGATATTCGTCCATACCTGGAAGAACTTAGCAGGAAAGCCCCATTTTTGATCAGCGTCCATCCCAATGCAGGATTGCCCAACCAGTTTGGCGAATACGATGAATCGCCCGAAATGATGAGCCTCCAGGTAGCAGAATTTACAAATAATCTGACAGTCAATATTATCGGAGGATGCTGCGGTACAACACCCGACCATATCCGGGAATTGGCAAAACTGGCAGCCACCGCAAAACCTCACCGCAAAGCGCAGCCCGAAAAAGTTACCCGTCTAAGCGGACTGGAGCCGCTCACCATCGATAAACTCTCCAATTTTATCAACATCGGGGAACGGTGCAACGTTTCGGGATCCATCAAATTTGCCCGGTTGATCCGTGACGGGAAGTACGATGAAGCCCTCTCTGTAGCCAGGGAGATGGTAGAAGGCGGAGCACAGGTCATCGACATCAACATGGACGATGCCATGCTCGATGCCAAAAAGGAGATGGTCAGGTTTCTCAACCTGATCGCTTCGGAACCGGATATTTCAAGACTACCAATCATGATCGACTCCTCCAAATGGGAGGTGATCGAGGCCGGATTACAATGTATCCAGGGAAAGTCGATCGTCAACTCCATCAGCCTCAAAGAGGGTGAAGAGCTTTTCCTCAATTGTGCCCGCAAGATCAGAAATTACGGTGCCGCCGTGGTGGTGATGGCCTTCGATGAAGAGGGTCAGGCTACCACCTACGAAAAGAGAATTGCCATTTGCGAAAGAGCTTATCATCTTCTGGTGGACAAAGTTCACTTTCCTGCCGAAGACATCATCTTTGATCCGAATATTCTGACGATTGGAACGGGGTTGGAAGAACATAACAACTATGCGATCGATTTTTTCAGGACAACTACCTGGATCAAGGAGCATTTGCCCTATGCCAAAGTGAGCGGCGGAATATCCAATGTCTCCTTCTCCTTCAGGGGAAATAACATCTTACGGGAAGCCATCCATTCGGTCTTTCTGTTCCATGCCATCAAAGCGGGTCTGGACATGGGAATCGTTAATCCCGGAATGTTGCAGATTTACGACGAAATTCCGGCTGAATTACTCGAACTTGTCGAAGATCTCGTGCAAAACAGACGGCCCGACGCGACAGAACGTCTGCTCGAATTTTCCGAGAAAATCAAAGCTGTTGATGAAAAACAGGAAAAGGTAGAAGCCTGGAGGGAGCTCCCTTTGGCCGAAAGGATTGAGCACGCGATGGTGAAGGGCGTCACTGACTTCATCGAAAGCGATGTAGCCGAACTGCTCCCTCAATTCGATTCACCGTTGAATATCATTGAAGGGCCCCTCATGGATGGGATGAACAAAGTCGGAGACCTTTTCGGAGCGGGTAAAATGTTCCTTCCACAAGTAATTAAGTCAGCCCGTGTTATGAAAAAGGCCGTGGCATGGCTCCAGCCTTACATCGAGGAAGAGAAGAAATTGCTGCCCAACAAAGTGGTCGTTCAAAAGAAGATTCTGCTAGCCACTGTAAAAGGCGATGTGCACGACATCGGTAAAAATATTGTCGGCGTGGTACTCGCCTGCAACAATTATGAGGTCATCGACCTGGGGGTAATGGTGCCATGTGAAACCATCCTGGAGACAGCCAAAAATGAAAAGGTCGATATCATCGGATTAAGCGGTTTGATCACACCATCGCTCGAAGAGATGGTACACGTGGCAAAAGAGATGGAAAAAAGGGGCTTAAAACTACCCTTGCTGATCGGTGGGGCAACCACCTCTAAAATCCATACAGCAGTCAAAATTGCCCCCGAATACAGCAATACCACCCTTTATGTCAAGGATGCCTCGCGGTCTGTTCAGGTAGTGGCAGAATTGCTCTCCGGATCACCCGAATTTCTAAAGTCAACTTTGGATGAATATGCGGGGTTAAGGCAGGTTCAAAGCGCCAAAAAGCCAAAAGAAT